>NZ_QTLK01000018.1:4565-39304 GCF_003602705.1 Bacteroides sp. AM16-13 | reverse complement strand
ATTTCTTCCCATTTCACCGCCATTTTCTTGGCTATAGCCGCATATTTGTCTGCTACATCATTCAATCCGAGCATCCGAGCCATCTCGCTGTACCCGGCTACTCCCATGATCGCTTTCACAGAAAGGTTCGCATTATGTGCCCAGTGACCAGCAAAGTCATCCGTGCAAAGTTGGTTTTCCGGGTCCTGTCCAAACTAATAAATATTACTGTATCTGTTTGATAATCTGGATATTATAAATTAGCGTATTGTTACTGTGTTGTGCTTTACATCTTTTTCAAGTAAAATTAAAGTGATTTTTCTCTCAATAAAGTCACTTATTTTCATTATTTTATTATTCTATTTTCTTTCGGATGAACTCTAAAAATGGCGAAAACATCAATAATAAGTATTGCAAAATTGGCTGTTCTTAATTTATTTCATATTTTTGCAACGACGGTTGACTCAACAGCCGTTGAGAAAAACTTATTGATTATGAAGTTTTATAATAGAGAGAAAGAAATTGCAGAATTGAAGCGTGTACAAGAGCTTGCATTTGGTCAAAATTCCAGAATGATTGTGGTAACAGGCCGTAGGCGTATTGGAAAAACCAGTCTTATAAAACAAGCTCTGAAGGGAACACCTACTGTATATTTTTTCATTGGAAGAAAAGCAGAGAGTATATTAGTCGCAGATTTTATAAAAATAGTACGCGAGACATTATCTATTTTTATTCCGGATGGCATATCCAACTTTACTACTTTGATACAATATCTTTTCGAAATAGGAAAAACACGTTCTTTTAATATTGTTATTGATGAATTTCAGGAGTTTTATAATATCAGACCCGATGTTTTTAGTGATATGCAAAATCTTTGGGATGAATATCGGCAAGAAACTAAAATAAATCTTGTAATTAGCGGCTCTGTATATTCATTGATGCAAAAGATATTCACGGATCATGGAGAACCATTATTCGGACGTGCTGACAATATTTTATGTCTTCGGTCCTTCAATACAAAAGTGCTAAAACAAATTATGGAGGATTTTGCGCCCGGATATAGTAATGATGACCTGTTAGCTTTGTATACACTGACTGGAGGAATCCCTAAATATGTAGAGTTATTCTGTGACAATCAAGCACTTTCTGTTGATCGGATATATGACTTCGTTTTTTCAGAAAATTCCTTGTTTATAGATGAAGGACGTAATTTGTTGATTACTGAATTTGGAAAAAATTATGGCATTTACTTTTCCATCTTATTAGAAATAGCAAATGGGCATTATACACAAGGGGAAATAGAGTCAGTACTAGGGGGAATATCTATCGGAGGTCATTTAAGTAAATTAGAAAATGTGTATAATTTGATAACTCGCGAACGGCCTATTTTTGCGAAACCAGGTACTAAGAAAAATGTACGATATATTATTGGAGATAATTTTCTAAATTTCTGGTTTAAATACATCGAACGGAATCGTTCATATATTGAACTACAGAATTTTGAAGACCTGCGTCAACTAGCAAAGGCTGATTATCAGACTTATTCAGGCAAAGTGTTAGAAAACTATTTTAAACAGAAATTAGCAGAAGAAGGTGGGTTTAAAGAAATTGGTTCCTGGTGGGAAACTAAAAGTTCTACAAACAAAGAACGATTAAACTCTTATGAAATTGATATTGTAGCTCTTAAATCAAGTGGAAAAAAAGCCCTTATAGCAGAAGTTAAACGGATGCCAGAGAATAATTATGTTCATTCAACGTTCATGGAAAAAGTGGAACATTTAAGGCACAAAGAGATGGCAAAATACGATATTGAAACACGAGTCTTAGGATTAGAAGACATGTAACTTTATGTAAATAAGATGACGCGATTATCCCTAAAAATCCCCAGTTACAGCAATTCAATTAGCTTGGATCCCAATACTCGTTCTATCGTCACTGTTTCTACTTTTTTGTTATTTGTAAATTTAATCTTAAAGAATGAATTAATAAGAGATACTCATTCTTCTTAACTTAAAGCCTTTTATTTATATCAAATTCTTTATTATCATATCCGCAGCATACTGTAAGCAATTTAAACAGCCTGTCATTGAACTCGATTTAGACAATGACAGGCTACTTAATTATTTATCTTATATTGAATATTAAATTATTGTCGTGGTTCAATCACGTAAGTCGTTTACAGAATCACGCCTAACTTATTCTCTTATTTTATGGTATTTATCTGCTAATCCATAAAATATAATTAGATTATCAGACTAGTTCTTAATTTTTCATTATTTACCATTCAATCTGCTGATCTTCGTCTGGAATCTGAGTATTGAGATTTCGTTCAAGTAGCATTGTTCCTTTAACTTTATAAAGGACTTCTTGATTTCGAGAAGTCACATCCTTAAAATCATATTCAATAGTAAATGAAACATAGCGATGTTTCAAATAAGGGCGTGTAGCATCCATGGTCTCCGTTACACTATATGCAGGGGTACCGTATAGTTTAAATCCAATCTTTTCTTCATCATCTGCCCACATACTCAATGATTTATCCTCATTGAAGCGTATATATATTTTATAGAGTTCCCGTTCATCTCTTGATAAATCTTCGCTCATTAAACCGGCATAAAAGAAAATAGTATTATTATCTACCACATATGCTGTACGATTATTGGTTACCATCGGTTTATTATCAGTACTTCCATTTGCATTTCGAATATACACTTCCATTGTACTTGTACTATATGAACCGGAATAATCGTTAAAAGGAATTACACGCAATAATGCTTTTGCATAGTTTTTACGTGGATGACCTTGATAATTATAAGAAGCATCATCAACGATAGTTAGAGGCAACACCCATTTATCTGTCATATTGATTCCTCTCAAATCAAAATCAATATTTAGTTGTTCCACACATGTTCCTGCAGGAATATGAACTATTTCCGGGAATTCATATTTATCTTCCTCCAATAGCGTATACCATAAATCTGTACGCCCGCTGAAACGTTCTCTATTTAATATTTCCAAGGTATCCTCATATAGTGCTACATGGACATCTATATCTTGTTCGTTCGTAGTTGACCCACTAACTATAACCGGTAACTGATAGCGTACTTTTCCATCAGGGTTGTATCTCACATATATTGGAGTTACCCCATTATCTTTATCTTTTATAGGTGCTTTAAAAGAAATATATTGCCGATACTGCTCATCTTTCCACTCATCATTACAAGAAGTGATCAAGAGCAACATACATAGTGCAAACCAACAATTATATATAATTTTCATACTTATATCATTTTAAAATTAATCATTGTATGTCCAACCCGGATTTTGTGTCAACAGCTTATTGCGTTTCAACTCCTCATGACTGATAGGCCAGAAATATAATTTGCGAGAAAAAGCAGTTGGAAGTTCATTGACTACAATTGGCGAATGAAACGCTGCTCTATTTTCTTCAGTCATAAGAGCATCACAGCCATATATTTCCATTGACTCTTCAACCGGAGCATCCTTCCATCTACGGAGATCAAAATAACGATGTCCCTCTCCCATAAGCTCTATCTGTCGTTCACGTTTCAATTTCTTACGGAATACATTCCGGTCTTGATATTCTGGCAATGTATAATCGGGAACCCCTGCACGGCAACGCACAGGACGAATGCCTTTTTTCATTTCATTAATATCACGTTTGACAGGATAACTGATGGAACCATCCCAAGATGGAATATCGTATGAAGCTCCATCTTCCAACTCATTCAAGGCTTCAGCGTAAATCAATAAGATCTCAGCAAAACGAATAGCAGGCTCCGTTTTTAGTTTGACATAGTCCTTATTACCTTTTGCCTCAGAAGTATCGTCCGGATGAACAAATTTCATGATTCCAATACCAGTGCGAAGCCAAAAATTAGAGTTGGTATATCCATTACCATTACCACGGTAATAAAATACTTGTTGCTCTACTGGTTTAGGATCTTTAAGCGTCGAATTATTCAATAGAGGCCATACACAACCATTAAAAGCAACCGAGGCATAGAAACGTGGTTCACGCCATGCGTACTCTTTCCATACTCCTTTCCTTAAATAAGGATATGTTCCTGCCTTCCCTTCCTTTTCAGACACAAAACGGTTCTTAACTTGGCAAGTGTCCAAAAATGTCTGTCGATTAAATTCAGAGCCATTATACATATAGTAAGCATCACACATCTTTTGTGTCATACCATGTGTATTCCAGCCATTGGCACTAGTAGGCAATTGATGTAATACCATATCTGCAAGATTGCGGTCACCCTGATTTTGTCCACGACTAAAAATAAGTTCAGGATTATCAAACATAGACAGGGTTCCATTAAAAACTTGTCGATAGGATTCAAAGGGGTCAATATCCCGATATCCATTTGGCCAATCAGCATTTTCAAAATCATTATCAGAATAAGGAGGAAGTGTTTTCGGATAACCTGCAGCGGCTTCATCTCTTTTCTTCACAGTGTGTAACACATAACGGTGTCCATAATTGCTTCCCGGGAGTTCCATAACGTCTCTTGCTGCTGCAGCGGCTCTAGCCCATTTGTATTCATTATATTCCTGTGCTAACAAACATCTTCCGTCATGATCTACCAAATCTGTAAATCTTTCGGTATCTTCAGGACGAGGGTTATTAATAGGACTCGCCGCGTATAATAGAACTTTTGCGCGTGCTGCTAATGCGGCTCCTCTAGTAGGACGAGAGGTATGATTCGCTCCCCTGTCCAAAGGTAAGTCCTTAGCTGCCAAGCGCATTTCTGATTCGATATATTCTACGCATTCATCATAGGAATTGCGTTGACAAGCCAAATCATCATAGCTGGCTGTATAATCGAGTCCTTCCTCCGGCAATAAAGGAACAGGGCCATATTTACGGAGTAATAACCAATAATAGTAAGCGCGTACAAAACGGGCTTGTGCTTTCAAGTCAGCTCTTTCAGCTTCTGTAAACTCCATATTCATGTCGATATTTTGAATGAAAATGGATGCCTGACGAATGCCTTTATAACTGGCTCCCCATGATTGTCGGTCTCCTTCACTATAAGTCCCTGTTTTAAAGGTGTTATAAATATCACGGTCACCAAAATAAATATCATCGGCAAAACACCACAGTATATTGTCTTTGGTTCCAACATCCATATTCTCTCCTTTAAGATAGGAATAAGCATGAGCTAACCATTCTTCCGAGTATTTTTCATTAGTAAATACATCTTCCAGCGTCATACGGTCTTTAAAATTTTTATCCGAATCCAGCTGGTCTACACACGAAACGGTGATTGTCCCTAACAGGACACCTATACAAAACTTATATATCTTTTTCATTTCACACATATTGATTAGATATTAACAGTCAATCCTAAAGTCATTACCCTAGACAGTGGGTATTCCGCCCCTGTGGAACTTCCTAATTCCGGATCCCATTCTTTAAATTTAGCGAATGTCAATAAATTGGTACCAATAAAGAATACACGTATATTATTGAACTTAATCTTATTTACAATTGATTTAGGCAATGTATACCCTACTTCTAAAGTCTTCAAACGTAAATATGAACCATTTTTTAGCCAGAAAGTGGACTTTTGTTGATTATTATCATTTCCACCATAGCTAAGGCGTGGATAAGAAGCATTCGGATCTTCATTAGCAGGAATTCCAAGTTTAGCTGCTGTGTCTGCATCAACCCAACGATTAGCTACTAAATTCCCCAAAACATTTCCCCACTGACTATCCTTGAAGGCAAATACCGTGGATCCATTAATGAAGAATGAAGACTTTCCTGCTCCTTGAAAATGGACATTGAAATCAAGTCCTTTCCATTGTGCAGAGATACCAAATCCGTAAATCAGATTCGGTTTGGTAGTCGCACCGATAGCTACTTTGTCACCATCATTGATTACACCATCTCCATTAACATCTTTATATTTAATATCACCCGGTTGTACTTTTCCCCATGCTGTCTGTTGAGGACTGTTACGAATATCATCATAATCTTTAAAAAGACCTAACGCAATCAAACCTTTAGCTTGGTTTACACGGTAACCCGCTTCTGTCTGGTAAGGATAAACAGTATTTTCTTCATCCTTCTCCAATATCTCATTCTTACTATAAGTAAAATTACCACGAACCGTGAGGTTCACTCTGTTTATTTTCTGTTTATAGGCAAAATGGCCATCAAAACCTTGCGAACGTACACTACCCACATTTGCTTTAGGATTACTTCTCACAATTCCTACTATGCCAGGTAGATATTTACGTTCCATATAAATACCATCGCGTTGTTCATGGAAATAGTCTACAGTGGCTGTAAACTTATCATTAAACAAAGAAAGGTCTACACCTATATCGTGCTTTGTTGCAATTTCCCAAGTAACGTTTTCAGAAGCTAATTGAGAATATGCCATACCATCATAAGAATTGCCATAACCATAATCACCCCAATTCCAACCAGGAAAGTTTACGTCCTTATTATTTTCTTTATATGACTTAGCAATTGTATATAGATAAGGAAAACGTTCACCCAATTTATCATTACCTACTTTACCATAAGAGTAACGCAGCTTGAACATATTCATCCATTCCAGATGTTTCTTAATGAATTTCTCTTCTGCAATGTTCCAGGCCAGAGAAAAAGCGGGGAAGAATCCGAATCGATGTCCATCGGCAAAATTTTCAGATCCGTTATAACCGAAGTTAAAATCTATGAAGTAACGATAATTCCAGTTATAACTAGCACGTCCTGCCAAGCCCATATGACGTTTGGCAATGCCATTCTTTATATCTGTACCAATATCTACTGTGGTTCGATAAGCATCTTGGCTATATTTTAAAGTACCACCTACGTGATGTGCTTTGAATGCACGATTGTAGTGTAAAATTGCTTCTAAGAATTCAGTCCGGTTACCTGTTGAAATAGAGCTTTGAGTCATTTTTTCTTCGGTTCGCTGTTCTTTAAAAGTAATTTCCCCATCAGTATTTCGAAAGCGTTCTGCGCGCCATGTTTGAGGCATTTTTTTACGGCTAATTTCATTTGTGTTGTTAGTGTCGAAACCAAAACGACCTTCAAAACGCAATCCTTTAGTAATAAAATCCAGCTTCTGTTCTAAAGAAATATTAGTCTGAACCTTATTTTCCCAGATTTCAAAATATCCAGTTTGTGTTGCCAATACCCATGGATTGGAACGATCATCTTCTTTTCCAAATGCTGGTACATAACCATTGGAATACATTACTGGAATACTAATCGGACTTTGATTTATTAACGATGCCCATACATTTCCACCTTGTCCAGGGGCATTACGTTTCTTTAAAGAACCGGAAACACCGACTTTCACAAGAGTTGTTTTTGTGATGTCAATATCGGTATTCAAACGATAATTCCATCGTTGACTACCGGGATTGGTATTATAATCTTTACGAACTGCTTCATCTGTCTTATACATACCTTCTTCACTAATATAGCTAAGCGAAACAAAATAACGTGCTGTACTACCACCACCATTCATATTCACATTAGCACGATAAGTCATTGCTCCATCTTTCAATAATACATCTTTCCAGTCTACATTCGGATATAAATCCGGGTCAAGTCCTAAACGTAGAATTTCCAATTCATCATTCTGATAGATCGGTTCTTGATTACGAGTAATACGTGCTTCATTCATCATTCTAGCATGAGTGTACCCATCTACAAATTCCGGTGTGATAGTCCGTGTGTTATAAGATGTTTCCACTTTAGCACTGATATTGATTTTACCAGCTTTACCATGTTTTGTTGTAATCAATACTACACCATTAGCACCACGAGGACCGTAAATTGCTGTAGTAGAAGCATCCTTTAAAACAGTAAACGATTCAACATCCTCAATATTAATTTCATCGAGACTACGCTCAAATCCATCTACTAACACTAAAGCCGAGTTATCAGCTCCGAAAGTGGAAATACCACGAATCCAGAATTCCGAAGTATTTTTTCCAGGCTGACCGGATGTCTGCATAGCTAAAACACCTGCCACATTACCAGCCAAAGCATTTGAAAGATTTGCTGTCGGATTTGCTTTCAGATCATTTACATTAACGGTAGTCACCGCTCCAGTCACAGTTAACTTCTTTTGTGCACCGGTTCCTGTAATAACGACTTCATCAAGCTCACTTGCTTCAGATTCCTTCATAATTACATTGACTACCTGCTGCCTTTTCACTAATACTTCCTGTTTATCAAAACCTATGTACGAGAATACTAGTCTTGAAAACTCTTCAATACTAATTTTATAACGTCCGTTAATATCCGTAATTGCTCCTAAGCCAGCCTGATCTTTTACTGTTACATTGACACCGACCAGTGGCTCTTTATTCGTATCCGTCACTACTCCCGTTACTTCAATTTTTTTCTGCGCAAAAGTGGCAACAGAAACCAGTAACAAACAAATGGTGATAAAATTCTTTATTTTCATGTGTTTTTTCTTTTATTCGGTTATTGTTCTCCCTCTTCCGGTTGACTCTCTTTCGGATGTTCTTCTGTCGCTTCAGGAATCTTTTCTAATGCTATCTTCCGGATACGATGATTGTTCACATCACCCACATAAAAAGTTTCTGTATCTTCATCATAAGCTAAAGCATAAGGATAATTAAAACGTGCTTCATCACGTAAATGGCCATCCACATATCCATTAGCATGTACATTCATTCCTGTGCTTCCTCTTCCGGCAAAAGTAGAGACTACTCCATCCGGAGTCAATTTACGTATACAGTGATTATTACGATCTGTAAAATAGAAGTCATAACAATCCTCTTTATTCGCATCCTCATACTCTTTGTTAAATACGAAGACTCCCTGTCCGGGTTTATTCAAGCGTGCTTTTGTTCCTGCCAAATCTTTATAATCCGCTTGTCCGGGTTGTCCACAAACGATATACGGAGTTGTAAGCCGCTTGTTAACTCTGTCATAATTTGAACGGAGAATATAGTGCTGATTCTGTACCATCATATAAACATAATCACCAGATGGATGAACGATAAAGTTAAATTCCCAGTTGGCATCCTGAATCGTAAACAGTTCTTCTGCATGAGCTTTATTATCATTTGCCCCCCATTGGTAAAAATCATATCTGAGCACAGCCCCTGAACCAAAGAAATTATAGTATAATTCACCATTTTCCGGGTGTATCATTGAGTTCTGACACCCTCTACTTGTGGTCAGACGTTTTACTACAGGATTCTGGAAATCTGTAACATCAACCATATCATTATCTTGGTTACGGATTAACATTATATTACTTGCGGCATTATCAGCTCCTTTTGAGCATGCTATAATCATAGTATCTTTACTTAAAGTCCATGACATGCTACGCAAGCGGTCGGCTCCTTCCGAACTACCGGTTATTCCAGTGTATATTCTTTCATTTTTCAAATCCAATATACGCATCGGCTTACCATTACCATTATTTTCTGCATCCTGAGTTAAATACAAGATATCGTGGTTTTTCGGGTCAAATTCGAACCATGCAGGAAAATCTATTTTACCACAGTCACTAAAAGGACCTTCCTTTATAATTTCTCCATTACCCTTCTCATCTACATATCCACATAAAGTTGATACGACCTTTTGTGGAACATATTTATATTTTGATGATACTATAACATCCTGTTCACCAACTTTTACTTCAATAGTTCCTTCGTAACATTGCTGCGGGGTAATACAGTACAAACTATTACCTTTCGCATTAATT
The DNA here is from genome assembly GCF_003602705.1 of Bacteroides sp. AM16-13. Taxonomy (NCBI): domain Bacteria; kingdom Pseudomonadati; phylum Bacteroidota; class Bacteroidia; order Bacteroidales; family Bacteroidaceae; genus Bacteroides; species Bacteroides sp. AM16-13. Next base: position 29,585 of record NZ_QTLK01000018.1, on the reverse strand, counting down.
ACTTTTGCTTCTTTCCCGCCTATTTTCACAAAGACAATAGAGGAATCAGTACCGAAATTACTACCATAAATAATCATCCGAGTGTTTGCTCCTCCTGCTTTGGGAGCAAAATCCGTCACAGTCACCGGTTGGCTGGGATCATAAGGTTCCGCAGACGCATCTTTATCATCTTTACAGCTACTGAAGCAAATCGTAAAGAGTAATAATAGAATCATCCATTGAAATCCAATGATCTCATGTCTCATAGTTTTACATTTCATAATACACTAGATTTAAATTATTGATTATTCTGAACTTTATCCATTAATACCTTCATCCAGTATCCTCCGATCACCGAACGAGCTCTAAAGCCAACCCATCGTCCGCTGTCTGTATGGTGCCAGTCGCTGATAGGTACACGAGAGACTGTTTCATTGATATATTTATAGACAGGATCAGAGAATTTCTGGAAGGTTTCCTTATCTGATGCCATAGCTGCCGTCCACATGATCCAGTCGGATTTTGTGTATTCTTTACGAGAATCCAAAGGGAGTCCATAAGGATTCTGTTTTGTTAGATAATAATTGAGCTCTTTTCCAATTACATTATTAGGAAATAAATTCAGGTTCCACAATTTGTCCCAAACCATATTATACTTCTGGCTCCAGGTATTCTTACGGTCGAAAGCCAAGCGATAGTGGTCACCCTCATTTGCCATTTCCTCCCATTTCACCGCCATTTTCTTAGCTATAGCCGCATATTTTTCGGCTACATCACTCATTCCAAGCATACGAGCCATCTCGCTGTACCCAGCTACTCCCATGATAGCTTTCACAGAAAGATTGGCATTATGGGCCCAATGGCCTGCAAAATCATCTGTACAAAGTTGGTTTTCCGGGTCCTGTCCAAACTAAGATATAAGTATGTAACCTGCTGTAATTTAGTGTATTATTCATTATTGTGTTGTTTTTGTATTGTTATAAGAAGATGTATCAGGTAAAAACCAGAGATTTTGCCTGATAAAAAATAGCTTTTATTTTTTATCAGGTATATTAATGAATAATGTGCTTGAATTATGAATTATTTTGTCTTTCCCTCCCCCAAAAAACAAAATCAAAAATAGATAAGTGTATGTAATAAAGTATATGAATTTAAAAGTCTTTTTTCAAACGCTCAATCAATACTTCTTTAATAAGCTCATACCCTTCTTGAGGATTGAACATCTCATTAGGACGTATTAGATTTTGGATATCCCCTAAGAAATCCATATCGTTCATCTTTTCTTCCATGTTCAAAATGAACTGTTTGTAAGTAGGTGGTTGTCCGGCAACAAAGTCCATATATCGTTTATAGCAGCGAATAATTTCATCCGGATTTACTTCATGTAAAGTGAGAGCTTTGTATAAATCAAATAAGTCACGACCTTTTTTACGCTGATATAATGCGCGTAACTTAGTGCCTAACAGTTCATTCAGTCTATAAGTCGTTAATTCACATTGTCCTGTAAACCAACTATTGTCTACAGAAAAAGGAATCTTGACTAGCCCTAATTCGTTGAAGTGTTCAAAACAGTTAATCTCCACTTTCAATCGAATTTGCACAGTCGGTGGTATCTCCGATTCCATACGAAAAAGCATTGTGTTATTAAATCTTTTCTGTTTTGTGACTCGGTCTGGCAAGAAATTCAAGACTTCACCTAGTCTATACATAGTAGATTTAATTGGTTCTGCATCGATTTGTACAAGATCAATATCCTCACTATATCTAGGCTGCGGAGAAAGATATAATTTGTGTAATGCAGTTCCACCCCTAAAAGCAAGTTTGGAAGCTAAAAAATCATCACTGAAGATGGCAACTAATGCCCGACTAATAATAAGATCTTGCTCAACTTGTTCGTTTGCATTCCATGGAACATGTGTTCTCCATTGCATTATAGCAGCTCTGTTTATCATAGTTCGTCTATTTCTATATCAATATTTATATTTATTTTCCAACGTCTATTCGCACCCTTCAAAATTCGAGGATGGCGTGAACTCAAAGGTATATAATTCAAACGTTTATCATAAATCCGTAACTGTTCATATAGTGTATCTGCCTGTTCTGATTCATTGAGAATACAATCCAAAATATAACCTAGTCTCTGAATAGTTGCTACGGATGTATTATCAAACAAATAATCTTCCACTGCGTTAGAGAAATCTGTCTTTTCAACAAGTTCAGCTAATACAGTAGACACTCGTGATAATCCACCTACATATTGCTCATATTGTACAAGGTCAATAGCTGTTAACTCTGGATTAGAAAAAAGAATAGTTCCTGTTTCTGAATTCTTTTCTTGTAAAAGTCTATCAGGAATCTGTTTGCGATATATCCAACTCAAAAAACTATTTTTATTTTCTGAAACAGACGATTTGGGAAGAATAGTCATTACTGAAAACTTTTGTGGACGTTGATGGGCAGCACCTAATAATTCAGCAGCATTTAACAGGCAAATGTAATAGGGTTTTTTCAGAAAACTCATTAGCTGTTCAATGTAATATATTGGCGGTACAATACGTTTGGCAGCATATTGTATGGGAACAATTACATAAAATCCTTTATAAACAGACAAAATTTTGCCCTGCATTTTTAATCGGTAAAGTTCATTCTTAATTACTTGTTCTGATGAAGCAATGAAACAAGAACGAAGCTCTTCAACACTAAAAGTTGAAGTCCCATTGATTTCTTTTTCTCTGATCCATTCTCTTACTGTCATTTCTTGATATGCTAAATTCAATGCAAAGATAATCATAAATAGATTACTTTTGCATTAAAAACAGGCATTTTATCCATTAATATATCATCGAAAGAATAGCTTATTTTTGTCTTAATCATTAAAAGTGACTATTCGAGAAATGCCTTAAAATGAAGTTTCCCCCTGCTACAACTGTTTTGTAACAGGGGGGAAATCCTTTCAGACGTATTTCTTTAACCTCTTCTAGTAAAGACTAATATTACCACTCAATCTGTTGATCTTCATCTGGTATTTGGGTATTGATGTTACGTTCAAGCGTTAATGTACCTTTTACTTTATATGGCACTATTGCTCCCGGAGCAGAAGTAATGTCATCATAATTATACTCAATCGAAAAGGAGACATAATGATGTTCCAAGTATGGACGAGTAGCATCTTTAATTACCGCAACACTGTAATCAGGTGTACCAAACAATTCGAAATTAATCCTATCATCTTCCGGCCATACTTTCAATGTTTTTGTTTCCTGATCAAATTGCATATATATTTTGTAGGTACGGCGTATCTCTTTGTCTAAATTCTCACCGACTAAACCTGCGTAAAAGAAAATTGTATTTTCGTCTACTACGTATGCAGTACGTGAATTGGCAACCATTGGCTTTTTATCAATGCTTCCATCCGGATTACGAAAAAACACTTCCATAGTAGTTGTACTATAACTTCCTGAATAATCATTGAACGGAATAACCCTTAAGAGTGCTTTTGCATAATTCTTACGCGGATGACTCATATAATTATAAGAAGCATCATCAACTATAGTCAGAGGTAATACCCATTTTTCTACCATGTCAATTCCGTTTAATGTAAAATCAATATTCATAGTTTCCGCATAAGAGTCGGCAGGGATATGAACCGATTCAGAAAAACTGTAAAACTTCTCATCCAATAGCTCATAGAACAATTCAGTTCGTGTACTAAAACGTTCCTGATTCATAATATTCAAAGTATCTGGATCTATGGCGACATGTACATCCAGATCTTGAGAATTCATAGTGGTTCCACTCACTGTTAGAGGTAACTTATACGTTACTTTACCATCTGTTTTATACCGCACATAGATGTTCATGACACCCTGATCGTTTATGGGAGCTGCAAAAGATATGTATTGCTTATACTGTTCTTCTGTCCATTCATCATTACAAGATGTAGCTAATAGCAAAACGGACAATACAATCCAACAATTATATATAGTTTTCATATTATACTTTTTTATATTAATCATTATATGTCCATCCAGGATTCTGGGTTAACAAATTATTCCGTTTTAACTCATCATGGCTAATAGGCCAGAAATATAGTTTGCGCGAGAAGGTTGAAGGCAGATCGTTTATAACCACAGGAGAATGAAATAGAACTTTTTGATCTTCCGAATCAGTCATTAACGTATTGCATCCATATACTTTCATTGCCTCTTCCACCGGAGCATCCTTCCATCTACGTAAATCAAAATATCGATGCCCCTCACCCATTAATTCAATTTGGCGCTCACGTTTCAACTTCTTACGAAATTCATCCTTATTCCCATATATAGTAGTAAGATCATAATCAGGCACACCGGCACGGCAGCGAATCGGTCGAATCCCCTTCTTCATTTCATTAATGTCACGCTTGATGGAATAACTAGTAGAGCCATCCCACGACGAAATGTCATACGTGGATCCATCTTCCAGCTCATTCAAAGCTTCCGCATATATCAGTAATATTTCTGCGTAGCGGATTGCAGGCTCTGGTTTTTTAGTGATGCGGTCGTTTATTTTGCCTACTGCTGTATCATCCGGACTGACAAATTTCATAATTCCTATTCCACTACGTAACCAGAAATTTGTATTCGTATATCCATTACCATTACCACGATAATAGAATATTTGTACATCTACCGGCTGGGCAGGGGTTAGGGATGAATTTTGTAGCATAGGCCATATAGCTCCATTAAATCCGACGGAAGCGTAGAAGCGAGGTTCACGCCCGGCATATTGCTTGGAGACTCCAGCACGTAAGTGTTCATATCCTTCAGTTCCTGCTTCTGTTTTGCTGACAAATCCATTTGCACGTTCGCGCATGTCACTACGACCAGGAATATTTAATTCACGTTCTTTACCCGGACAATCATCCCCATTAGCCATATAATAGGCATCACATTGTTTTTGTGTCATACCATGTGTATTCCAACCACCATAAATTGATGGGAGTTGATGCCTGACCATATCCGCCAGATCACGGTCACCCTGATTTTTACCACGTGTAAAAATCAATTCTTTATTATCTGAGGCTGCTAAATCACCATCAAAGAGCGAACGGTATGACTCAAACGGATCTATATTTTTGTACCCATCCGGCCAATCCTGTTTCGAGAAATCGTTATCTTGATAGGGAGTAACGGTTTTAGGAAAGCCTGGACTTGATTCTGTCTTTGCTAACGAATAATGCAACTCATATTGCCCGAGTTTCATCACATCAAGTGCAGCTGCAGCAGCTTTTGCCCATTTATATTCGTCATATTCCTGCGCAATGAGACATTTACCATCATGGTCCACCAAGTCAGTAAATCTTTCTGTATCTTCCGGGCGAGGATTGTTTATCGGACTTGCCGCATACAGTAACACTTTGGCACGCGCAGCTAGAGCGGCTCCTCTGGTTGGACGAGCTATGTGGTTGGTTCCTCTCTCCAATGGTAAATCTTTTGCAGCTAAAGCCATTTCGGAAGCAATGTAGTTGGCACATTCGTCATAAGTATTGCGTTGCCGTGCCAAACCTTCATAACTATCAGTGTAATCAAGTCCTTCGTCCGGCAACAAAGGTATAGGACCATACCTACGAAGTAAAAGCCAGTAGTAATAAGCTCTTACGAAGCGCGCTTGTGCTTTAAAGTCTGCTTTTTCCTGTTCCGTAATCTTCATATTCATGTCAACATTTTGAATAAAAATAGAAGCTTGACGAATGCCTTTATAGCTTGCTCCCCAAGAATGTCGGAAGCCTTCATTATATGTACCGTTCTTAAATGTTTTATAATCATCACGGTCACCGAAATAAATATCATCGGCAAAGCAGAACAGATTATTATCTTTACTGGAAACATCCATATTTTCTCCTGACAGATATGAAAAAGCATGTGCTAACCACCTTTCTGTCCGTGTTTCATCAGTAAACACATCTTCAAGTAACATGCGGTCTTTGAAATACTTGTCAGAATCCAAGTTGTCCGCACAGGATGCAATTCCTACTCCTAATAGGATATATATGCATATATAATATATTCTTCTCATTTCACGTATATTAAATTAGATATTAACAGATAAACCTAGAGAAAAGACTTTGGAAAGTGGATACTCGGTACCTGTAGAACTACCGAGTTCAGGATCCCATTCTTTGAATTTAGCGAATGTCAATAAGTTCGTTCCGATAAAGAATACGCGTATCTTATTAAATTTCAGTTTGTTTACAACTGTTTTAGGTAAAGTATAGCCAACTTCCAGAGTTTTTAATCGCAAATAAGAACCATCACGCAACCAAAATGTAGACTTCCGGAAATTGTTATCATTTCCACCGAAACTTAAACGAGGATACGAAGCATTTGGATTTTCATTAGCAGGAATACCAAACCTGGCAGCAGTTTCTGCATCCACCCAGCGATTTTCCACCAAATTCTCCAATACGTTTCCCCATTGGTTGTCTTTGAAAGCATATACGGTAGAGCCCTCAATAAAGAATGAAGACTTGCCGGCTCCTTGAAAGTGAACATTGAAGTCAAGTCCTCTCCATTGTGCCGAAATACCAAATCCGTAAATCAAGTTCGGTTTGGTAGTGGCTCCAATAGCCGCTTTATCTCCATCATTAATGACCCCGTCACCATTCACATCCTTATACTTGATGTCACCTGGCTGTACTTTACCAAACTGTTGTTTAGGACTATTACGAATATCATCGTAATCTTTGAACAGACCTAACGCAATAAGTCCTTTTGCCTGATTGACACGATATCCTTTTTCTAATTGATAAGGATAGACAGTATTTGTTTCATCTCTCTCCAGAATTTCATTCTTACTATAAGTCATATTACCTCGAATGGTGAGATTTACTTTACCTAACTTTTGTTTGTAAGCAAAATGACCGTCAAATCCTTCAGATAATACACTACCGACATTGGCTTTAGGATTACTTCTTACGATACCTACCATACCTGGAAGAAATTTTCGCTCCATGTAAATGCCATCACGTTGCTCGTGGAAATAATCGACTGTAGCTGTCAATTTATCATTAAATAGAGATAAATCTACTCCAAAATCATGTTTGGTAGCAATTTCCCATGTTACATTTTCGGAAGCCAACATGCTATATGTCATACCATCAAACTTTTTATCGTATCCGTAATCTCCCCAATTCCATCCGGGGAATATCTTTTCTACATCTTTGTCATCCACTTTTTCTGTATACTTACCGGAAATGGTATATAAATAAGGAAAGCGTGTTCCCAACTGATCATTTCCGACTTTTCCGTATGAATAACGTAGTTTAAACATGTTCATCCATTTCAGATGATCCTTGATCAATTTTTCTTCAGCTATATTCCAAGCAACAGAAAATGCAGGAAAAAAACCGAACCGATGTCCGTCAGCAAAGTTCTCCGAACCGTTGTATCCAAAATTGAAATCGACGAAATAACGGTAATTCCAGTTGTAACTGGCTCGTCCGGCTATTCCCATATGACGTTTGGCAATACTGTTTTTTACATCTGTACCAACATCAACAGTTGTTTTATAAGCATCCTGGCTATATTTGAGAGTTGCTCCTACATGGTGTTCTTTAAATCCACGATTATACTGTAAAAAAGCTTCGAGGAACTCTCTGCGATTACCTGATGACTTACTGGTCTGTTCCATCTTCTGTTCTTCCCTTTGTCGATCATACACTATTTCGCCCGCCGAATTACGGAAACGTTGTGCACGCCATGTTTCAGGCATTTTCTTGTGGTTGATTTCATTATCATTATTGATGTCAAATCCAAAACGTCCTTCAAAGCGTAGCCCTTTTGTTATAAAATCCAGTTTTTGTTCCAAAGAAATGTTTGTCTGTACTTTATTATTCCAAAACTCTTTGTATCCAGTTTGCGTAGCAAGCACCCATGGGTTCGAGCGATCATCTTCTTTACCAAATGCCGGTATATAGCCGTTAGAATACATCAATGGAACACTAATCGGATTTTGATTCATCAATGATTTCCATACATTTTCCCCTTGTCCCGGTGCATTTCGTTTCTTTAAAGAACCGGAAACTCCAACTTTCAGGAGAGTACTTTTAGTTATATCAATGTCCGTGTTCAATCGATAATTCCAACGTTGACTACTTGGGTTGCTATTATAATCCTCACGCATAGCGTCGTCTGTTTTATACATTCCTCCTTCGCTGATATAACTAAGTGAAACAAAATAGCGTGCAGTAGCCCCACCACCATTCATGTTCACATTAGCACGATAAGTCATCGCTCCATCTTTCAGCAACACATCCTTCCAATCCACATTCGGATAAAGATCAGGATCAAGTCCTAATCGTAAAAGCTCCAATTCATCATCTTGGTATATAGGTTCTTTATTACGAGTAATGCGTGATTCATTCATCATGCGTGCGTAAGTGTAACCGTCTGCAAATTCGGGTGTAATGGTGCGTGTGTTGTAAGACGTTTCAACTTTTGCGTTTATATTGATTTTACCGGCTTTACCGTGTTTGGAGGTAATCAAGATTACCCCGTTAGCACCACGGGGACCATATATAGCTGTCGTAGAAGCATCTTTCAATACAGTGAAAGACTCAATGTCCTCTATATTCATTTCGTCCAGGCTACGTTCAAATCCATCAACTAATACCAGCGCAGAATTGTTTGCTCCGAAAGTGGAGATACCCCGAATCCAGAATTCAGAAGTATTCACTCCCGGCTGCCCTGATGTCTGCATGGCGAGAATACCTGCTACATTACCTGCCAAAGCATTTGAGAGGTTTGCTGAAGGATTTGATTTCAGGTCGTCTACATTTACAGTCGTTACCGCTCCTGTCACCGTCAGTTTTTTCTGCACGCCTGTTCCGGTGATGACAACTTCATCAATCTCTCTTGCATTGGCTTCTTTCATTGTAATATTCACTATACGTTGCTGCTTTATCAGCACTTCCTGTTTATCAAATCCAATATATGAAAAGAGCAGCCTTGAATATTCTTCAACATTTATTTTGTAACGTCCGTTAATATCTGTGATAGCTCCCAAGCCAGCCTGGTCTTTTACTGTTACATTCACACCAATCAGTGGTTCCTTATTCTCATCTGTTACAATTCCTGTAACTTCTATCTTTTTTTGCGCAAAAACGCTTATAGAAATCAATAATAGACAGAAAGTTATCAATTTCTTAATATTTATGCATTCCATATTATTCGGTTATTATTTAACTTCATCCGATATTCTTTTATCTGATTGGTCTCTAATGAGGTCTTCCGGTATTTTTTCCAAAGCAATTTTACGGATACAATGATTATTTACATCTCCCACATAAAATATATTGTTTACTTCATCGTATGCCAATGCGGCTGGAGAATCAAAACGAGCCTCTTCGCGTAATGCCCCATCTACATAACCATTGGCATGTATATTCATACCAACGCTTCCTCGTCCTGCAAAAGTTGAAGTAATTCCGTCTGGTGTCAGCTTTCGAATACAATGATTATCACGATCAGTAAAGTAAAAATCGTAAATTTCATCTTTTCCGGCTGCCTTATACTCTGGATTCTTGACAAACACTCCTTGGTAGGGTCTGCTTAATCGCGCCTTAGCTCCAATTTTATCATCATAGCCAGCTTGACCTGGTGCTCCGCATACGACATACGGATTGGTAAATGTTTTCTTGTCTTCATCATAGTTTGCACGGAGGATATAGTGACGGTTTATTACCACTATATATGCATACTTTCCGGATGGGTGAATGATATAATTGAATTCCCAATCTATATCTTGAATAGCGTACAGCTTTTCTTGATGTTCCTTATTATTGTTTATTCCCCACTTGTGATAATCATATCTTATCACCATACCTTCTCCGAAGTTATTATAATATAATTCTCCATTTCTGGGATGCACAGCAGAAGCTTGGCATCCATTACCGGTAGTCAATCGTTTCTGATCCAAAAAGTTACCTTGGCGAGTCATGAAGATGTTACTTGCACCATTAACATCTCCTTTTGAGCATGCAATTATCATTGTATCACCATCTAATGTCCAGGTAATACTGCGAAAACGTCCTACTCCATCACTTCCGGCAGCCAATCCAGTCGTTATGTATTCTCTTTCTAAATCTAAAATTCGTATAGGCTTTTTACCTTGATCACCATTGTCTTGGGTTAAATAAAGAAGATTCGGAAATTTTGGATCAAATGAAAACCACGTAGGAGAATCTATCTTTCCACAATCATTAAATGGACCTTCTTTTTTTATTTCTCCATTTCCTAGTTCATCCACATAGCCACATAAAGTAGTGACAAGCATCTGTTGGACATATTTATATTTCTGTGGTATAGTTACAGTTGGGGTTTCGCCGACTGTTAGTTCTATCGTACCTTCATAACACTGGTCTGGAGTAATGCAATATAAACAATTGCCTTCTACACTAATAACCTTAGCTTCTTTTCCACCTACCCTAACTGAAATAATAGAGGGATCAATGCCAAAATTACTACCATAAATAATCATACGTACTTTTGTTCCTCCTGATTTAGGGGTAAAGTCCGTTACCTCTACTGGTTGACTTGGATCATAAGGGGCTGCAGTTGTATCTTTGTCGTCTTTACAACTGCTGAAACAGACTGTAAAGATGAATGCCAACATCATGCATTGTAGTCCTATGTTCCCATGTTTCATAGTTTTACATTTCATAATACACTAGATTTAAAATTATTGATTATTCTGAACTTTATCCATTAACACTTTCATCCAGTATCCTCCGATCACCGAACGCGCTCTGAAGCCTACCCATTTACCGCTGTCGGTATGGTGCCAATCACTGATAGGCACACGTGACACGGTCTCGTTAATGTATTTATAGACAGGATCAGAGAACTTTTCAAAGGTTACTTGATCCGGAGACATAGCTGCCGTCCACATTATCCAGTCGGATTTTGTGTATTCTTTACGAGAGTCCAGAGGAAGCCCGTAAGGATTCTGCTTTGTCAAGTAATAGTTTATTTCTTTTCCGATTACATCGTTAGGAAATAAATTCAGGTTCCATAACTTATCCCAAACCATGTTATATTTTTGACTCCAAGTGTTCTTTCTGTCAAAAGCCAAACGGTAATGATCACCCTCATTCGCCATTTTTTCCCATTTCACTGCCATTTTCTTAGCTATAACAGCATATTTTTCAGCTACATCATTCAACCCGAGCATCCGAGCCATTTCACTGTATCCGGCCACTCCCATGATCGCTTTCACGGAAAGATTGGCATTATGAGCCCAATGTCCGGCGAAGTCATCCGTGCAAAGTTGGTTTTCCGGGTCCTGTCCAGACTAAGTTTTTTTTAGTTATTTAGTTTATTATCAGATATGTATAGCTAACATGTCTTGTTTCTGTGTTGTAATTAGTTGGTTTTTCGAGTGTTTTTGTAGTCTATAAAAATGATTTATTTCTAGGATTTGGGGTATCCCAGATTGTTTCAACAAATTCTAATTCTAGAATAAAATATCAACAGTTCATGCATGATAAAGAAATAATATATCCCCAAATGTAGTTTCAGGGATCAAATAAGATGGAATAAAGACATGATATATTAGTGGCGGTTTAAAACAGACTAAAATGATTCCATCCATTCACTTGACCGACAGATGTTTTTATATCCTTATCTCCATTATAAATCGCGAAACATTGTTCCGTTGGAGTATTAGATAGTTTAGCCCATTTTGAAATACCTTTAAAGAAATCCGGTGAATAAGTTGCTCCTGATTTGATTTCATAGGCATACTGTTTCCCGCCAACCATTCTTAATAAGTCAACCTCATTGCCAGTACTATCACGCCAAAATGATAATCCCGGTTCAACACCTCTATTATAGGATTCTTTTACAAATTCATTGATGACAAGATTTTCAAACAATCCTCCACGTAAAAAATGAGTAGTTATTTGTTCTGCATTTTGTATGTCAAGTAAAGAACAGGCTAGCCCTGTATCATAAAAATATAACTTAGGAGTTTTTACCAATCGTTTGGCATAATTGTTATAATCAGGTTTCAGTAAATAACAGATATAACTTGCTTCTAATATAGATAACCAGTTAGTAGCTGCTGTGACAGAAATTCCACATTCATTTGCTAATGATGAAAGATTTAATAATTGCCCTATGCGACCTGCACATAATTTGAGGAATTTAATAAATTTACTTAGATCCCCAATATTACGTAATAATCTCACATCTCTTTCTACATATGTTTGTATATAGAAAGGATAATAATCATCCGGATTTATAGCTTTATCATAAATACGTGGATAAGCTCCCTTAAAAACTTCTTCATTTACACTGGATGGCAATATTTCTCCTTTTTCCATTTCATAATGCGAAAACGGTAGTAGCTTGAGTACTGCCGTACGTCCAGCTAATGATTGATTCACACTTTCCATTAATAAGAAGTTATGAGATCCGGCCAGCATATACATACCTTCTTTATTCTCTTTATCGGTATGCGTTTGGATATAAGAGAAAAGTGACGGAACTCTTTGAACTTCATCGATAATTGTTTTATCCGGGTAGGTGGAAAGAAATCCTCTCGGATCATCTGTAGCAAATAGTCTCATATCAGGATCTTCCAAAGACACATACTCATAGTCCTGAAAGGAATTCCTCAATAATGTTGATTTTCCAGATTGTCTAGGTCCTGTCAATGTAACAATCGGATATTTATTTGCCATTTCAATTAGCTTGGATTTCAGTATTCGTTCTATCATTGCTGCTCTTATTTTACTGTTTGCAAATTTAATCTTTAAAAGTGAATTTGCAAAACTTCTCTGTTTTTTAATTTAAAGTTCTCTATTTATATTAGATTATATTAGATCTTTTATAATCATATCTGCAGCATACTATAAGTAATTATAATTTAAGCAGCCTGTCATTGAGCTGGATTTAAACAATGGCAAGCTGCTTATTATTTATCTTATATTCAATAATATACCTTCTATCTGTTCTACGGAGCGTATCAAAGCTATTTTAGCATCAAAGAATTTCTTAAAAACAAGAACTTACATTCAACAACTGATTCGCATGAATAATTAAGGTTGCATTGCTTCATTTTAAACAGTGATGCTTATGACTAATTATTTCCTAGTGCTGTATTCAGTCGGAGAACACCTTCCAAAAGAGAAGCTCCACTTGCTTGTGCGCCCATAGAAGCAATATTTCCAGTAAATATGGATCCCCAATAATAGTTACAATACATTTCCGGATAAGTTCCACGAATCAAGTTTGCGCTCAATGTTTCTGCATTTTTTCGCAGGAAAAGAATCAGATTCTGCCTAAGTGTACTATTAGCAGCTTCATCCAATGCCAAATTGACTATATAAGGAATCAAAACAGCTTTAAAGATGCTTTGGTCCATAGACGGACCTTCATTACGCAAAATGCCATTAGTTAAGCACCTATCACTGGTTGTGACATAGCTAATTACTTTTTCTGCACATGTCAGATAATATTTTTCATTTGTAATATGATACAATTGCCTACTTGCTTCTCCATACGTACCTTGCGTATAGGTTAAAGGAGGTTCCTCTATTCTACCATCTCCCAATGTTAAGTAATTATTGTCGTAGGCAAATTTATGAAGTATTTTAGCATCTGATAAATACTTATCTTCATTGTATTTTTTATACAATTTGGCAGCCATCAAAGCACCGGGAGCATTGGTACATATATTCCGGCTTCGCCCATTAGAATTATTTTCATTATTCCAAGGAAGTCCAGTTCCTTTATCATCTGTCCATTTTCGTGTAATAATGTAAGTGTCATACAACCTCTTGGCTGTATCGGCAAACTTATTATCGTCTAACACTTCTGACATTCGTAACAAAGTCAGACCAATCCAACACATATCATCAGTATATGGATTTGAAAAGCCTGTAGGATCGTTGTTGTCGTGATGATAATTATTTCCATGATTTTGAAACCATCTTTCAAAATATTCTTTATATGTCGCAGCCAATATAGGATTATTATCTTTGATACGTTCATAAGAATACAATACCACATCAATAGCATGAGCCTGTTGCCAATAAATATAAGTATTAGCCGAATTTCCAGATATATTTTGGGGTGATACCCAAAACGTTCCTTTCGTTTTATCCATAAACTGTTCAATAAGCACATACGTACAACTATCTGCCAAAGGCACTCCCTTATTCGATGGAATAGCAGTAATGGTGACTCTTTCTGATTTTCTTCCGTAGTTATCCACCACAACAACAGATATGAAATAAGGCTCTGCGGATGTCAACCGGAGTACATACCCTTCTCCTTTCTGGATCGTATTCACTCTTTTTTCGTCATTGGAACCTTTCTGTTTATAATAGATTTCTACCCCTAGCATATTGGTCACAGTAATCGGATTCGTCCATGTTAGATAAAGTTCATTGGGATTTTGTGTAATCTTAGCCTTCAAATTCGTCACTGGTGCAATTGTTATTTGCGAAGTATCGGTGTTACCTTCTATTGTATTGGCATCCTGTTCATTTGTTTCTCCACAGCCAATACATGAAAATATAAAAATTAAAAACAATACATATTTATTCATTGCGATTAGTAATAAACGATTGAAATGCTGTGGATATTTACAAATATCCACAGCATTTACAATCCCCATTTATAGTTTATTTATTTTTCGGTCAACCTTTAGTTTCCTTCTTCCCATTCGATAGCTTGGTCCTCATCCGGAATTTGAGTATTGATTTGACGTTCTAATGTCAACGAACCCATTACATGAAATTCAGTTTCGACACCGGGAATCGTTGTATAGTCTTTGAACGTATAGTTGATATTATTGATAATAATGGTTCGGTGCATTAAGTAGGGACGGATAGCGTCCATTGACTCCGTGATACTGTAAGAAGCAGTGATCTCATTATTAAAATCATCTTTACCGAGCGCAAACTGCATTTTATTATTTGGATCTGCCGGAGAAAGCGTTACTGTTCCATTATTGTTGAATTTTGCTTTAATCCGATACCCTTTCCTGTCTTGACGAGTTTCATCAAATAAACCTGCATAGAAGAATAACGTTTCATCGTCAACTACATACATCATGACATAATTCTTCACGTATGGTGCATCTGTTTCTGAACCATTCAAATATGTTTTGTAATTTACAGCACTATAATTTCCTGAATAATCATTGAATGGCATCACACGAAGCAATGCCTTCCGATAGTGCTTTCGATAGTTTGGGGTATAGTTTCCATCAGGTGATTCTTCGATAGTCAATGGTAATACCCATTTGTCTGATAAGTCGATGCCCTCCATTGAAAAGTCGATAGGCATTAATGCTACATCTTGCCCGGCATTGATCTGCACCGTTTCTGAATGAGAGTAGAATTTTTTTGGCAATACTTGATAGTACAAGTCGGTACGATTATTGAAGCGTTCTTGGTTTAGTACTTTTAAGGTATCTGTATCCAAACCAACATGTACTGTAATGTTACGTTCATTGGTGGTAGATCCGCTCACAATGATTGGTAACTGAAATGTCGTCTTTTCATTACCAGATCTATAGCGTACATTGATTCGAGACACACCATCACTGTTAATGGGAGCTTTAAATGATATATAATGTGTAAACTGTTCATTTTCCCATTCATCATTGCACGAACTACATAAGCCGGCTATGGGTAACAGATATAATAAGATATTTTTCAGTTTCATATTCTAGTTTTTTTAGATTAATCATTGTAGGTCCATCCCGGGTTTTGGGTCAGAAGTTTATTTCGTTTCAGTTCACTGTGCTTGATGGGCCAAAAATACATTTTCGGTGAGAAAGTAGCAGAAAGATTTGATATAGGAACCGGTGTGTGGAACAGGTCTTTATTGGCATTACTCATAAATGTATAACAACCGTAAACAGGCATTGCTTCCTCTACTTCCGCATCTTTCCAGCGTCGAAGATCATAGTAGCGTTTTCCTTCAGCAAAGAGCTCAATCTGACGTTCGCGTTTTAGTTTGATGCGAAATTTAATCGGGTTACTATATGTATCTGCATCATAATCGGGCACCCCGGCACGCATGCGTATTGGTTTTATACCTGTACGCATATCTTCTACGTTGCGGCTGATTGTGTAAGTGATGGAGCCATCCCAAGAAGGAACTTCATAACTAGCAGTCAATTCATTCAAAGCTTCTGCATACATCAGCAGGATATCAGCATATCGAATAGCTGGTTCATCTTTATCTTTTACCTTGGCTGCATCGCTATTATAATAGGTATCATCAGGATGCACATATTTAGCTACCCCAATGCCGGTGCGCAACCAGAACATACTATTTGCATAACCATTTCCATCTCCGCGATAATAGAATACTTGTTGATCTTGATTCTGAACTTCTGGTTCATTACCTAGATGCCAGTACATACCATTATAAGCAATGGACGCATAGAAACGTGGTTCACGTTCAGCATATTGCAAAGATACTCCATTTGGAAGCGGTTTGTGATCTGTATTATTTGTTGTATAACCAGTTGCGCGAGGGCGAGTATCTATGCGTCCTTGATAAGCTGGAGTACCTGCATATTCAGAGTTCATTCCCGGACAGTCAGTGCCATCGCTCATATAATAGGCATCTACCTGTTTCATGGTGGCGCCGTGCGTATTCCATCCTTTAGCTACAGTGGGCAATTGATGAATGACCATATCTTTGATGCGTTCACCGGAAATATTTTTTCCACGAGTAAAAATCAATTCAGGATTGTCCATAGCAGTTACCTGTCCGTTGAATAGAGAACGATAAGATTCGAACGGATCAATATTCTGCCAACCTTCTGGAAAATTTTTATAACTATATTCCGGGTGAATCGGAGGAGCGATGGTAGCAGGAAAAGCAATAGAATGAGTCGACCGGAAATCGGCTGTATAAATATGGTAAACGCCTAGTCCCATCACATCTTTGCAAGCAGCTGCTGCTTTAGCCCATTTACTGTTGTCGTATACAGGATTTAATAAACGTTTCCCGTCACGGTTGGTCATTTGCTGTGCATACGCATCATCGTTGCCATTCATTAGCGGACTTGCAGCATAAAGCATTGCCAAAGCACGGGTAGCTAAGGCGGCACCGCGAGTAGGACGGGTAATGGAAAGCTGGTCTCTTTTCAAAGGTAAACCCTGTGCTGCCAAGACCATCTCTTTAGCGATATAATCTACACATTCATCGTATGTATTGCGGGGAAGTTCCAAATCTTCGTATGACTGATTGTAATCAAAACCCTCATCCGGAACCAGTGGAATAGGACCATACTTCCGGAGTAACAACCAATAGTAATAGGCACGAACAAAGCGGGCTTGTGCTTTGAGGTCAATGATTTCCTCCGCACTATGCTCAATGCTCATATCTGCATACTGGATGAAAATAGAAGCCTGTCGAATACCATTATAACAACGGTTCCAAGTATCTTGGAAAGTGTTTTCATCGTATGCTCCTTCACGGAATTTATTATAAGATAAAGCACCGCCTTTGGTTGCATCCACTGTAACATCATCATCGCCATAATACATGCAATCATCAAACACAAAAGGTGTATTACGTTTACTTGCAACATCACAACATTGTCCCAACAAATAGGTATACGCCTGTGCCAACCATTGTTCTGTTTTTTTATAGTCGGTAAAAACTTTATCAATTGTTTCTCTATCCTCAAAAATGTAATCAGAATCCAAATAATCGGAACAAGAAGTGGAACTGATCGCAAAAATTGCGACTAATAGTATATATATTTTTTTCATATCATTAATCATTTATAAGTTAACGCTCAAACCTAACGTTACGGATTTGGACAATGGATATTTCTCTCCATTATTGCTACCCATTTCCGGGTCCCAGAGTTTGAAACTAGACCATGTAAGTAAATTGGTTCCAGTCAAGAAAATACGTACATTATTAAAATGTATTTTGTTAACCAGTGCTTTGGGAAGTGTGTAGCCGATATCAACCGTTTTCAAACGTACGTAGGAACCGTCACGCAACCAGTAAGTAGAGTTGCGGTAGTTATTAGTATAAGCATAAATCGTTGTATTTCCATTTCCTTGGTCCGTGTAACTTAGGCGGGGGAAAGTAGCATTGGGATCCTCGTTGGCTGCAATACCTAATTTCTCGGCAGTATCCGCATCTACCCAGCGATTATCCAAAGTTCCTTTAATAATATTACCCCATTGCCCTTCGCTGAAAGCTCTGATACATTTCCCGGACAAGAAAAACTGCGACTTGCCCGCGCCTTGAAAATGCAAATTGACATCAAGTCCTTTCCATTTAACAGAAAGCCCAAGACCATAAATCAGATTCGGACGATTAGTAGCTCCTACTGCTACAATATCGTTGTCATCCACTACACCATCACCATTTACATCTTTGTATTTAATATCACCGGGCATTACAGGACCATACTTTTGAGTAGGACTATTGCGAATATCATCGTAATCCTTGAACAGTCCTAATGCAATCAATCCTTTATTCTGGTTCACTCGATAGCCCTTTTGCATTTGATAGGGATATACATTGTTAGCTTCGTCTCTTTCAATAATCTCATTTTTGCTGTAAGTCATATTACCACGTACTGTCAAACTTACCTGATTGAACCTCTGTTTGAAAGAGAAATTGCCATCGAATCCCTTGGAATTTACTTTACCGACATTTGCAAAAGGACTCTTTCCTTGCAGGCCAATCATGCCAGGCAAATACTGGCGTTGCATGAAAATTCCGCTACGGCTTTCATCAAAGTAATCAACTGTCAATTTGAATTTGTCATCAAACAAAGCCAAATCTACTCCCAAATCTTTCTTCGTTGCCACCTCCCAAGTAACTTGGTCGGAAGCTAGTTCTGTGTAAGTTAATCCTGTGAATCCATAAGAACTACCGTAGTTTGCCCAATCATAACTATTGCCTTCGCCAATTGCGTACAGATAAGGGAAACGTACATCTGCATTGTTATGACGAATCTTATCATTACCTACTTTACCATAAGAGAAACGCACTTTGAACATACCCATCCATTTCCAATTCTTTTTGATAAATGATTCTTCTGCAATGTTCCATGCTAAAGAGTATGCTGGGAAGAAACCGAAGCGATGTCCTTTTGCGAAATTCTCCGAACCATTATAGCCGAAGTTGAAATCTACGAAATATCGATAGTTCCAGTTATACGCAATTCGCCCTGCCAATCCTTGATTACGTCTGTTGACACCATTTTTCAGATCATCACCTAAGTCTTGTGTTTTGATGTACGAGTCCTGTGTGTATTTCAACGTAGCATTGAGATGATGTGCCTTAAAACCGCGTTCCCAATTAAGCATCATATCTAAAAATTCACGACGGTTACCGCTAGAACCACTTTCTTGATGCATATTGCTACTGTCCGAAATTTTCTTGAATACCAAATTTCCATTTTCATCGCGTGAACGTTCGGCACTCCATTGCTCAGGCCATTTACGACGATTGATGTGATTGTTATTATAGGTATCATAGCCGAAGCGTCCAACAAATTTCAGACCTTTGGTGATAAACTTCAAATTCTGTTCCAACGTAATATTTGTCTGAATCACATTTTCCCAGTTTTCATTGAATCCAGTCTGTGTAGCTGCTACCCATGGGTTTGTTTTGTTGCCTGTACCTACTGCCGGAACACGACCGTTGGAATAAAGTAAAGGAGTACGAATGGCGGTATAGCCAAAAAGTTCACCCCATACATCTGCATCACCCAGTCCCGGACTGTTTCTCTTAGATAACCAACCGGATACACCTAACTTTAATAGTGTAGTTTTCGTGATATCAATATCTGTATTCAGACGATAGTTGTAACGACGATAGTTTGCATTAGTGTTGTAATCGTCTTTCAACGCTTTATCAGTGTTGTACATGCCTTCTTCATCAAGGTAACTAATAGAGGCGTAATACCGTGCAGTAGAACCACCACCGCTTAAATTCAGGTTAACGCGGTGTTGCCATGAGCCTTTCCTCAACAATAAATCCATCCAATCCACATTCGGATAGAGATCTGGGTCTAATCCGTTTTTTAGAATCTCCAGTTCCTCCGGTTGATATACAGGTTCATAATTGCGTGTAATTCGTGACTCATTCAATAGGTTTGCATACGAAATCCCGTCTTCAAATTCAGGTGTAATAGTGCGCATGTTGTAGGTGGTTTGTGCCTTTATGTCGATCTTGATTTTCCCGGATTTACCATGTTTAGTGTTAATCAATACAACGCCATTAGCTCCTTTAGAACCGTATATTGCAGTAGCGGAAGCATCTTTCAAGATAGAAAAGTCTTGAATATCCTCAATGTTGATTTCATCCATGCTACGTTCGAACCCATCTACTAAAATATAAGCACCGGTTCCAGCCCCAAATGTGGAAATACCGCGAATCCAGAATTCTGAAACATTTTGTCCTGGTTGACCGGAAGTCTGGCGGGCTAATACACCTGCAACGTTACCTGCCAAAGCATTAACAACACTAGACGACGGATTAGCCATCAGATGTTCCATGTCTACTGTAGTGATGGCACCGGTTTGTACCAATTTACGTTGTGCACCGGTACCTGTGATTACAACCTCATCAATAGTAGTAGCTACATCTTCTTCCATTTTTATATTGACCGAACGCTGTTCCTTAATCAATACTTCTTGTGTCTTATATCCAATATATGAGAAGACCAGTCGGTTATAAGGTTCTACTTTAATGGTATATTTCCCGTTGATATCAGTAATGGCTCCTAATCCGGGAACATCCTTGACGATAATATTCACACCAATAAGCGGTTCCTTATTACTGTCAGAAACAATACCCGATACAGTAACAGTTTTCTGAGCCATTGTGTCGGTTACTACACATAGCAACAGTATACATAAAATTGTTATTTTTTTCATTTTTATACGGTGTTTATTCATTAATATCTTCTTCAGGCACATCTTCTTCAAGGCCAATCTTTCTGATTCGATAGTTGTTGGCGTCTCCCACATATATCGTATTATCACGCTCATCCCACGCAATTCCTTTAGGCCGGTTAAAACGTGCATCTTCTCGTAAGCGGCCATTTGCATACCCCCATGGGTTTGAATTCAAACTAGCGCTACCACGTCCGGCATAGGTAGTCACTTGACCCAAAGGAGACAAGATACGAATGGCATGATTATGCCTGTCTGTCAAATAGAAGTCATATTCATCCGAATTTCCGGCATATTCTGGGTTCTTTACAAATACACCAGAGTAGGGATTACCGAATCGAGCCTGATTACCGACCCCATCCTGATAAACATAAGTGTCTTTGTTACTATTAACACCTGCAATGACATAGGGAGCGGTAAAGGTTTCCCCATTGAAATCTGAGCGAAGAATATAATTGCGATTGATGACCATGAAATAAGCATATTTACCAGTTGGATGAATCATAATATTGAACTCCCATTCTTTGTCTTGCACTTTTAATATTGTCTGAGCGGCATCATCTGCTGTACCAGGTCTGACAGGGGTTGTTCTCTTTCCTGTTGCAAATTCCTCTATAACATATTTCTTTACCCGATAAAGCAGACTGTTCTGGTAATTGGAGAAGTAGAGGTCGCCAGTAGTAGGATGTATTGCAGCAGCTTGGCATCCTTGGTTCTGTGCGATCACCCTTCCATTGCCCCACGTGAACCCACACGGCTTCGTTCCTCCTTCAATTCGATCGAACATCATAACAGCCGTACTATTAACATTTCCTTGCGCTAATCCTACAATCATGTGATATTTTCCATTGTCATCTTTATAGAAATCAATGGTTCGGCAACGCTGTGAGCCTACAAATGAGTTCTTGGGAATCATTGTATAGACCTGCTTGTTTGTGAAGTCAAAACAACGAATACCTTGTCCTACACCTTCAGCGTCCCCTGCGTCTTCTGCATCATATAGCAAATTATGGTCCTCCGGGTCCCAAGTCATAAAACAGGGATTCGTAATGGAGCCACAATCATTAAACGGACCATCTTTTGCTGAATTGGAACCTTGCTCACTAGTTGCACCACACAAGGAACTTACCACCACTTGGCGTTGATATTCAAACTTAATTTCGGCTACCTCGGCTGAATAGATTTCTTCTCCTTGTTTGATAGTTACCTGGATTTCACCCGAATAAGCCTTCGTTGGTACAATACAATATATGACAGTTGATTGTACGTTGACCACAGGCGCCTTCTGTCCGCCGATAGTGACTTCTATCAGAGACGGGTCATTGCCGAAGTTTTCTCCATAAATAAGAACCTTCTGACCTGCAGCACCATTAGTCGGACTGATTTCCTTGACACTAATAGGAAGCTGCGGATTAAAGGGACTGCCACCACTTCCTTGAGCCGGAGTGACTTCTTTTCCATTATCGCAACTCTGTAATAGAAAAGTGGTCAATGTAAACATTCCCCATAAAATGCCCAAACAGGCTTTCATTACTTTTTGTTTCATAATAAATTAGATTAAATATGTTAATAAAATCGCATAAGCAATAAGTATTACTTGTTTTTCTGTATAGGATATTTATTTCTGAAAGTAGGGTGCCACTTCCAAGATGGAAGGTGCGTTACTCTTGACGGAAGGCCATCCATCGTTACTCCAAATCAGTTTATCCATTAAAACATATCTTCCGTTTTCGGCTTCTTTCTTCTTGTAACCGTGGTAGATGATCCAGTCAGTTCCTACATCATCCTGAATCAGAATGGAGTTATGTCCAGGTCCTGCCCAAGTTTCATTGCCACTCATAATGATTTCACAATAATCATACAACATATCCCTTCCTGTCTTATCTAAATAAGGTCCAAGCACATTCTTTGAACGCCCTACCACAGTTTGATATGTACTGGTTGCTCCATTACAACAAGTTCCTATGGAAGCAAACAAGTAATAATATTCTCCACGTTTGTATATGTTGGTCCCTTCAAAACGATTTCCACAAATACGCTTCTTCAGGACTGGGGTTCCATCCGTTTTTTTCTTTATTTCCAGGCCATTATCCGTGAGTTCTGTAGCATAGATACCCCGAAAACTTCCCCAAAACATATATTTTTTGCCATTGTCTTCATAAAAGAACTGGTCAATGGAATTTTGTACCCCAATCACTTTCGAGTCGATCAAACACCCTTTGTCTATAAATGGTCCTAGAGGAGAGTCTGACACAGCAACTCCTACATTACTTCTCCACTCATCTCCCCATATAGCCCATGAATAATAAAGTACATAATGATTATTGAAATAACGTATCTCTGGTGCCCAAATATTGTGGTCGCCACCCCAAGTGGGGCGAGTAGCATCCGTGAAAGCTGTACCCTTATACTCCCAATTCACCAAATTTTTGGAACGATAAATAGGAACATTTCGAGTATTCTCTGTTCCATAGAGATAGAAATAACCATCTTGGGCACGAATTACTGTAGGATCTGGTGCGCTAAAAGCAATAATCGGATTGCAATAACCACGCACTAATGTCAATATCCGGACAGACTTATCTATTAACACTGTTTCGCTATCGGCATTCGTTAGACACAGAGGAAGTAGATAGTACGTAGGATGTAGTTTAGTTGATTGAATAGTTAATTTCGTAGAAGCTTGATTATTCCCTGCAGAATAAGTCAATCCACCAAGAGTATACGAGTCATCAGGTAGCAACTCATAAGATGTTCCATGAGCTGCATTATAATCATTTACCAACTGTACAGCCTCTGGTGCAACACTTAACGTACAATGAAATGTACTCTGGTTTGTGCCACTAAAATCATAATAAGATTTAATGTCTACTTCTACTTTTTCTTGGTTTAATAGTATTTCTCCGCTAATACTCTCCAACTTGACAATAGCTGCTTGGACATCTATCGTAAGAAGTAAATTTCTTTTGTTTTCTTGAGCGCTAACCGATGCACTTTCTAACCGAAGAGGGAGTACATAATTAGTTTTTTCCCTCTTCCATCTTGAGAAGATTTCAGAGGAATGAAATTGAATTTCTATACTTTTTTGTTTCTCATTCGCTTTCAGTGTTAACATTTCCTCTAGCTGATAAAGATCTTCTGGAAGCAGTTGAAAGTTTGTTCCATTGTTAGAATTATAAGCTTTCAATTCACTGTCACTCCAAGTTTTCAATCGAACAGATATCTCTCCATTCAAAAGGGTACTCTTGCAAACAAGCACATTGTATGAAACGAAATTCTGGTCGGGCACTAGATTCAAATTCTGGAATCCATTCTGTTGTAAATACACAGATACATTAGTCTCATCTCCTTCTTTTCCATTCGACTCTTCATTATTATCGCTTGTCGAACAGGAAAACCAGAATAGTGTGCTCAATAGCATTACTAGATTCCATCGAAGAATTGATACAGTAGATAAGTTACACATAATATCACTCCCTAATAGAAAATTACTTGCTACCACTCAATTTATTCATTAACACTTGCATCCAGTATCCTCCAATCACGGAACGTGCTCTGAAGCCAACCCACTTACCACTATCAGTATGATGCCAGTCACTGATAGGTACACGAGATACTGTCTCGTTAATATATTTATAAACAGGATCAGAGAATTTCTGGAAAGTTTCCTTGTCTGATGACATAGCTGCCGTCCACATGATCCAATCGGATTTGGTGTATTCTTTGCGGGAATCCAAAGGAAGTCCGTAAAGATTCTGTTTAGTCAGGTAATAATTGAGCTCTTTTTCGATTACATTGTTAGGGAATAGGTTCAAATTCCACAACTTATCCCACACCATATTATACTTTTGGCTCCAAGTGTTCTTACGGTCAAAAGCCAAACGGTAGTGATCACCTTCATTTGCCATTTTTTCCCATTTCATCGCCATTTCTTGGGCTATTAAAGCATATTTGTCTGCTACATCATTCAATCCGAGCATACGAGCCATTTCGCTGTATCCAGCTACCCCCATGATAGCTTTTACAGAAAGATTGGCATTGTGGGCCCAATGTCCGGCGAAGTCATCCGTGCAAAGTTGGTTTTCCGGGTCCTGTCC
>NZ_QTLK01000018.1:0-4555 GCF_003602705.1 Bacteroides sp. AM16-13 | reverse complement strand
GGCCCAATGTCCGGCGAAGTCATCCGTGCAAAGTTGGTTTTCCGGGTCCTGTCCAGACTAAATTGTCGTTTGTTAACTGATTGAAATACAGTAGAATATGTTCATATTGTATTGTCTTTGTGTTGTTGTGGCTATTAAATGAAGTACAAAATTCTAATTTATGAGCAGACTTTTAATAAATAAAAAGTTAATGGATAAATGTAGTGGTAGTCTAAGATGAGAAATGGACTAATCTGAAAAAATGAATATTTTTCCTCTCTCTCTTTTCATTTATCCATGTAATTTCTTTTATGACATAAAAACTAGCAGCATTTTAAGATATTAAAAATCAAATAGATTGAATAATTACTCTTGTTGAATGAATTCGACGTAAATAAAGCTTTCTGGAATGATTTATCTATCTTTTTATGCTATTTTGCAGAGAAATGTTATTGTGTGATAGCTTAAGGTAATAAGGAAAGTAGATGTTAGAACTCCATTCAGGAGTCCATAGTGTGGTTTATTTTAAACCAATAAGTAGTTTCTTTTAAAGGTAGGAGATGTTCCTTTTAAACCAACGACATGTTTCATTATATCAAAACTTGTTTTCGATAGTAGGAAAAAATACATGTTTATAAAGAATTATGCTATATATATTCAATAAAAGGAATATATATAATGTAAATGTGACTTTCTTTTTTCTATTTAGCAATTCAATAGAATCTTAATTCTTCTGCATATATGAAAAATAGAACATAATTTGAAATAACTAAGATGAAATATTTCAATCTTTACCTAGCAAGTTTAGCTCGAAGTTCTTTTAGTCTTTTTGCAGCCTGTAGATTATCAACCTTTATATATCTCATAAATGCAGATGGACTCTTATGCCCGGATATGCGCATAAGTTCTCCGGCAGGAAAGCCGGATAAGTACATATTTGTGCAAAACGATCGTCGGCAAGTATGAGAAGAGATCATCTCCCATTTTTCATAGACTCTCTTTTCCCGTTCTTTCCCTTTCTTGCGAACAACTTCGATCTTCTGTTTTAGTTTTGCCCTTCGCCCTAATTCTTTAACCCTTTCGTTGAATATATATCTAGGAATTTTAGGTAAATCATAGTTGTACTTCTTGAGTATTTCCGGTACATAATCGATCATAGGAATTATGACAGCTTTATGCACTTTTCTCTGTTTGAGATTTATAATCTCATTATCTAAGTCAATATGTTCGGGACTTAATGTTGAGAGATCACTATATCGTAGTCCTGTAAAACACCCAGTAATAAAAACATCTCTAATCTCTTCCAATTGCTTATCATCTGACAAGTCTAACTCGTGTATTGTTGAAAGTTCCTTTTCACTTAAATAAATAGCATCAGTTTCTTCTTCTACGACCTTAAAATGCTTCAAGTCAATTGGAGGAATAACTCCTTTATCTATTTGATAATTAACAAATCCCTTTAACAAACGTATAATTTTTCCTGCAGAATTAGTGAGCAAGCCAACACTCCCATCGGGCTTTATAACCTTATAAAATAAATAGTCCATGAATTCATTATAAAATATAAGATTCAAGTTATGAAAAGTAATTGGTTGCGATGAATGTTCTTTGAAAGCGATCAGATGTTTGCGAAGTGTTCGGTAGTCCTTTATTTGATCTGCAGAAACAACTGGAGCTTTTTCTGTAATATATCTTTCTAATGCGTCAAAGATATCTACCCGATTAGGACGTAACTCATATTCTCTATTCTTTTTTAGTTCAAGTAAAACAAAATCTACGGTTGGACTTATTCCGTTTATCTTAGCATATGTAAGAATTTCTCCAAGCTTGGATGTTATTCTAATCAGGCAGGCATCAATTTCATCATAGTTTGGACAAGCGCGCTTAATCCATCTCTTTTTAGAATCCCAGTGTTCCGGTTTAATACTGTATCCAGTAGAGATAAGCGTACGCTTAGTTCGATTGTAGTTATATCGAACATAAAGGACAGTAGTCCCCTCTCGAGTGACGTACCTAGGTTTAATATATGGAGTATATTTTGCGATAGTAAAATCTGTATTGCTTTCGTATTGCAAAGTTACAAAAGCTATCCGAAATGAGCAATATCTCATCGTTAAAAGCTAGAACCTCCAAAAACATTGTACTATCTTAATAAAAGTGGATAAATATTGCTCAAAAAGGAAAAAAACTACTCAAAGCACACTGTAAGAGACTTATTTTGCACTTTAAAAACACTCAAAATATGAAAAAAGAATAGATTTTGTCCTTTCTTGAACACAGATTTTCCTAATATTTAGCATTAATTCCATTATTTTGTAGTGTTGCAAATAAAATGCTATGGAAAAACAAATGGATTTGTATGACTCTTGGGTCCTACCTGAAACACACAATTCTATATAAACTTTTCCTCTAGCATT
The DNA here is from genome assembly GCF_003602705.1 of Bacteroides sp. AM16-13. Taxonomy (NCBI): domain Bacteria; kingdom Pseudomonadati; phylum Bacteroidota; class Bacteroidia; order Bacteroidales; family Bacteroidaceae; genus Bacteroides; species Bacteroides sp. AM16-13. The sequence continues at coordinate 2,159 of NZ_QTLK01000018.1, read as the reverse complement.
TATAAATATTCGACAGTACTGATTTTAATATATTATTTAGGTATAGCGATAAGAAAGGTAAGATTGCATTTAAAAGGTAATAGTAAGAAGGTAAAAAGAGAAATAAAAGAAAACGTAGGGTTTGTTTTTCTTTATAGGTAAACAAGATTGTAGATGGGTAACCTTAAAATTGTAGATTAATTAGAAAATATTTATGAAGAAACTACTAACAGTAATGGCCTTTTCGGTCGGTTTATTCGCAAATGCTCAAACCGGCAACTTATTTAAACCAGTAAAAGAGATAGCGCTACGTACTCCATCGGTACCTATCGTTGTTTCAGATCCTCACTTCTCTATCTGGTCTCCTTATGATAAATTAATGGAAGGAAGTACAGAACACTGGACTACAGCTAAGAAACCATTAGTAGGGGCTTTACGCGTAGATGGTAAAGTGTATCGTTTCCTGGGTAAAGATCAAGTAGCTCTAATACCTATCGCTCCCATGACAAATGTGGAACGTTGGGAGGCTGCATATACTAATAGTCAACCAGCAAATGGATGGCAAGAATTCCAGTTTGATGATAGTAGTTGGAAAAAAGGTAAAGCTGCTTTCGGTAGCCGTGATATGCCACGTGTTCGCACAGAATGGAAAGGAGATAATACAGATATTTATATCCGACGTACATTTGAAATAAATGATTTAGATTTAACAGAGAATATTTTTCTTATTTATTCTCATGACGATGTATTCGAATTATATTTAAATGGAGAAAAACTGGTTGCTACAGATCTCGTATGGAAGAATAATGTAAACCTAAAACTTTCAGATGAAGCCAAGAAAAAACTTCGTAATGGCAAAAATGTGATTGCAGCGCATTGTCATAACACAACTGGAGGATCTTATGTGGATTTTGGTTTATATCGTGAAAAGAAAAATGCAGTAACATTTGAAAATGAGGCTGTACAGAAATCGGTAGATGTACTAGCCACTTCCAGTTACTATACATTCACCTGCGGACCTGTCGAATTAGATGTTGTATTTACAGCGCCTCAATTGATAGATGACTTGGATTTGTTGTCAACTCCGATTAACTACATCTCCTATCGCGTGCGTCCTCTTGATAAAAAAGAGCATGATGTACAATTCTATATAGAAACGACTCCAGTATTAGCAGTGAATGAGACTACTCAGCCTACTATTGCACGTACATTATCGAAAAATGGTATTAGTTATGTAGAAGCTGGCACCATCAACCAGCCGATATGTGATCGTAAAGGTGATTTGATTTGTGCTGACTGGGGATATGTATATCTTGGTAGTGTAAATGGAGCAGGAAAATCTATAAGTTTGGGTGACTATAGCGGAATGAAGGAAGCTTTTGTTAAAAATGGAACTTTAGCTTCAAGTAAAACCAAATGGGTTACTCGTCGGGAAGAAAATACTCCTGCAATGGCTTATGTACATAATTTTGGAACTGTTACCAAAGATGGTAAAGATGGTTTCTTGATGATCGGTTATGATGACATTTATTCCATTGAATATATGTATGAGAAACGTATGGGATATTGGAAACATGATGGTAAAGTGACAATTTTTGATGCTTTCGAAAAACTGAGAGATAACTATCAATCCATTATGGAGCGTTGTCGTGCACTTGATGAACTTATTTATAGCGATGCAGAAAAAGCAGGTGGTAAAAAATATGCAGAAATATGTTCTGCTTCATATCGTCAAGTGATTTCCGCCCATAAACTTTTCACAGACAAAGAAGGTAACCTGATGTGGTTCTCTAAAGAGAATAACAGTAATGGTTGTATCAATACAGTCGATCTGACCTATCCGTCCGCCCCTTTGTTCCTCGTTTATAATCCAGACTTGGAAAAAGCCATGATGACTAGCATTTTCGAATATAGTGCAAGTGGGCGTTGGAATAAACCTTTTGCAGCACATGACCTTGGCACTTATCCAATAGCTAATGGACAAGTTTATGGTGGTGACATGCCGATTGAAGAAAGTGGTAATATGGTGATTCTAACTGCAGCTATTTCAAAAATTGAAGGTAATGCCGATTATGCTAAGAAATATTGGGACATTTTGACAACATGGACTAATTATTTAGTAGAGTATGGACAGGACCCGGAAAACCAACTTTGCACGGATGACTTCGCCGGACATTGGG
>NZ_QTLK01000017.1:0-138974 GCF_003602705.1 Bacteroides sp. AM16-13 | reverse complement strand
ACAGTTCTTAATGGGGAATGCGGCGGTAACGCCGCAAACCTACATAACAAAAACCTGGAAAAGATATACGATCATGGAACATCCTCTTGCCCAATTCTTATATTGCCCTGAATGTGGTTCCTCTCATTTTGAGATCAACAACGAGAAATCTAAAAAATGTGCAGATTGCGGCTTTGTCTATTATTTCAATCCTTCTGCCGCCACAGTAGCACTCATCTTGAATGAGAAAAATGAACTGCTTGTCTGCAAACGTGCCAAAGAGCCAGCCAAAGGGACTCTCGATCTTCCCGGCGGATTCATCGATATGAATGAAACAGGCGAAGAAGGTGTTGCCCGCGAAGTACTGGAAGAAACAGGGCTGAAAGTTAAAAAAGCCGTTTACCAGTTCACACTTCCCAATATTTATGTTTATTCAGGTTTCCCTGTACATACTCTCGATATGTTTTTCCTCTGCACTGTAGAAGACATGAGCCATTTCTCCGCCATGGATGATGTAGCAGATTCTTTCTTCCTACCTCTCTCCGAGATTCATCCGGAAGATTTTGGGTTGGATTCTATCCGTCGCGGACTTAGCTTGTTTCTAGCTCAATGCCGCTAAGATAATCTCATCAGCCTGATAGATTGAGAGTATTTCATCTATAGTTATGTCCCATTTTTAAGATATTCCTCCAAAACATCAGATAAAAAAATAATGATCTGGAGAATAAAATGCATAAAAACATGCAACTGTATGCAAAATCACAGGCTAATACCGTATAAATTCAAGTCGAATATGCATCTTTTTCTATCAAGAAAAGATTCGTTGGTTTAAAACCAAGGAGTTCTTCCCCACCGAGGAACGCTTCCTTTCTCACCGACGAAGCAGCTTTTGCTCGGTGAGGAAGACAAATAAGGGAAAATTAAGACCGTTTTTCTTCTATTTCATCACAAATATCGAAAAGGCAACAAACAACAAAATGCCAGTTTCTAACCACATTTCAGTTTACACAACAAGTGAAAAAGAAGAAAAGCATTACAATTTAATCGACAAACATCTCATATAACAAAAAGAAAGAATTTCGCACCTACAAATCTCTGCGTTTTTTTATATTTCTCAATCCTCCCAGTAATTACGCCTTTTATTCTCGTTTAAATATTCCTTTTCTTAAGATGGGCCATTTTTCAGTAGCCAATTGATGTATTTGTAAAATAGAAGTTCATCTCAACCAAATAGATCAAAGTAATTTATCACATAATCTTAAACAATCATATTATATTACTATAAATGAACAAAATACAACATATTGTGTTATCTTTGTAACCACCATTAATTTAATGGCCATTAAATTAACTGCCATTAAGATAGCAATAATATGAAGTTCTACGACCGAAAGAAAGAAATGGCGATACTGTATGCAGCTAAAAAGCAATCACAAACGAGCGCTTGCTTTACTGTAATGACCGGACGCCGACGAATCGGAAAAACAGCTCTACTCTTAGAGTCTGTCAAAGACACCCGATTCGTATATATATTTGTAGCAAGAAAGAGTGAAGTCCTGCTTTGCGCACAATATCAACCTGTCATTCAGGAAACGCTTGGCATTCGTATCTATGGAGAAATCAGAGAGTTCGCACAGCTCTTTGAACTGCTGATGCAACATTCCCAAAAGGAAAATTTCACATTAATCATTGACGAATTTCAAGAATTTCTCTATGTCAATCCGTCTATCGTCAGTGACATACAACGTATTTGGGACCAATATCACGCGACTTCCAAAATCAATTTCATTGTATGCGGTTCCGTTTATTCAATGATGAAAAGAATATTCGAAGACCGCAAGGAGCCACTATACGGACGCCTTACCGCCCGAATTTCTCTGCATCCATTCACCACCACCGTTATCAAAGAGATTCTAGCAGACCATGCCCCCCAATTCACATCGGAAGATTTGCTTTGCTTGTATTTGCTGACAGGTGGAGTAGCCAAATACATCACCCTATTGATGGAAGCGAAAGCATTTAATAAAACAGCCATGATAGATTATGCGCTTTCCGAAGGCTCACCATTTCTGACAGAAGGCAAAGACATGTTGATTTCCGAGTTCGGGAAAGACTATGCCAATTATTTTTCTATCCTATCTCTCATTGCAGAAGGAAAAACAACACAACGAGAGATTGATTCCATCATCAATAAAAACACCGGTTCCTATTTAGCCAACCTTGAGGATGAATATTCATTAATCAAAAAAGTGAAACCGATGTTCGCTAAACCTAATAGTCGTGCTACCCGTTATTGCCTGCAAGACAATTTTCTACGATTCTGGTTTCGCTTTATTTTCCCAAACAACGCAGTACTGGAAATGGGGAAAAACCATTTACTGATAGAATATGTAGAAAAGAACTATGAACAATACAGCGGCCTATTGTTAGAAAAATATTTCCGTGAACTTATCGCTGAAGAAGAGGAAGTTACCGACGTAGGTAACTATTGGGACAAAAACGGAGAAAATGAAATAGACCTGATCGCCCTCAACCGGTTTAACAAAACAGCACTTATCGGAGAAGTAAAAAGAAATCCGAGAAAAATAAGTATCCCGGCATTGGAAAAGAAAGGAGAAACTTTACATAAAGAATTAAATGATTATAAAATAACTTTCAAAGGATTCTCATTGAAAGATATGTAGTACTTTTGCATAAACACCCGATTATGAAAAAAGAAATTACTAGACTCATTTGTGCCGCCATCTGCTGCACGCCCATTATAGGATTTGCCCAGACAGGTGATAAGTTCACTTCGACTGACAACCTTTATAAAGAAGGGAAAGAACTTTTCCAGGAAAGAAATTATGCAGCTGCTCTGCCGGCATTGAAAGCATTTGTAAAACAAAAGCCTGCAGCCAGCCTTCTTCAGAACGCAGAGTATATGCTAGTCAGTTCGGCTTACGAACTGAAAGACAAAAACCGCATCGAACTCCTCCGCAAATATCTCGACCGTTATCCTGATACTCCATACGCTAACCGCATTTATGCGCTGTTAGCCTCCTGCTATTTCTACGAAGGAAAATATGATGAAGCACTGGCACTCTTCAACTCTGCCGACCTCGATTTGTTAGGTAATGAAGAACGGGACGACTGCACCTACCAACTGGCTACCTGTTATCTGAAAACCGATAATCTAAGAGAAGCAGCCATCTGGTTTGAAACTTTGCGTGCCAACAGCCCCAAATACGCCAAAGATTGTGATTACTATCTTTCCTACATCCGCTATACACAAAAACGTTATACTGAAGCGTTGAAAGGCTTCCTCCCCTTACAGGACGACTCAAAATACAAAACCCTCGTCCCCTATTACATAGCCGAAATTTATGTGCAGCTCAAAAACTACGATAAAGCACAGATTGTAGCTCAAAACTATCTGTCAGCCTATCCGAATAATGAATACGCAGCAGAAATGTACCGTATTCTGGGAGATGTCTATTACCATTTCGGACAATATCACCAAGCCGTAGAAGCATTCAACAATTACTTGAATAAGGATCGCTCAGCTCCCCGGCGGGATGCCCTTTATATGCTAGGACTCTCCTACTACCAAACAAAAGTATACTCCAAAGCAGCCGAAACATTAGGTAAGGTAACAACTGACAACGATGCCCTTACCCAAAATGCATATCTCCACATGGGACTCTCTTATCTGCAACTGGCAGAGAAAAACAAAGCACGCATGGCTTTTGAACAGGCAGCCGCCTCCAATGCTAATATGCAAATCAAGGAACAGGCAGCTTACAATTACGCTCTTTGCCTGCACGAGACTTCTTTCTCCGCTTTCGGTGAATCAGTTACTGCCTTTGAGAAATTCCTGAATGAATTTCCGACTTCTCCATACGCTGAAAAAGTCAGCAGCTACCTAGTAGAAGTTTACATGAATACACGTAGCTACGATGCAGCTTTGAAATCAATCGACCGGATTGCCAAACCAAGCGCACAAATATTGGAAGCCAAACAGAAGATACTGTTCCAATTAGGAACTCAATCTTTCGCTAACGCCGACTTCGAACAAGCTCTGAAATATCTGAACCAATCCATTGCCATCGGACAATACAATCGTCAGACCAAGGCAGACGCTTACTATTGGTGCGGAGAATCCTATTACCGTCTAAACCGAATGGTAGAAGCCGCGCGTGATTTTAATGCTTATCTGCAACTCACCACCCAACCCAATAACGAAATGTATGCGCTTGCCAATTATAACTTAGGATATATCGCTTTCCACCGGAAAGACTATACGCAAGCAAGCAATTACTTCCAAAAATACATTCAACTGGAGAAAGGTGAAAATGCAACCGCACTTGCCGATGCATACAATCGTATTGGTGACTGCCACCTGCATGTACGTAACTTCGAAGAAGCCAAACAGTATTATTCGCAAGCCGAACAGATGAATACTTCTTCCGGAGACTATTCTTTCTATCAACTGGCTCTTGTATCCGGTCTGCAGAAAGACTATACCGGTAAGATTACCTTGCTGAACCGTCTGGTAGGAAAGTACCCTGCTTCTCCTTATGCCGTAAACGCTATTTACGAGAAAGGGCGTTCCTATGTTTTGATGGACAACAACAATCAAGCCATTACTTCTTTCAAAGAATTGCTTGCTAAATATCCTGAAAGTCCGGTCAGCAGGAAAGCTGCCGCCGAAATCGGATTATTATATTACCAAAAAGGAGATTACAACCAAGCAATCGAAGCCTACAAACAGGTTATCGAAAAATATCCGGGCAGTGAAGAAGCCCGCCTTGCCATGCGTGATTTGAAATCTATTTATGTGGATCTCAACCGCATCGACGAATTTGCTGCTTTAGCAAATGCCATGCCAGGACACATCCGTTTCGATGCTAACGAACAAGACTCGCTTACGTATGCCGCCGCAGAAAAGATTTATGCACGAGGCAGAATGGAAGAAGCCAAAACAAGCCTCAACAAATACCTGCAAACTTTCCCGGAAGGAGCCTTCAGCCTGAACGCACATTATTATCTCTGCCTGATCGGAAACGAGCAGAAAAATTATGATATGATTCTTCTCCATTCCGGTAAGTTGTTGGAATATCCAAACAATCCGTTTGCAGAAGAAGCATTGATCTTGCGTGCTGAAGTGCAATTCAACCAGCAAAATATGGCTGAAGCATTAGCTAGCTACAAAATGCTGAAAGAAAAAGCAACCAACGTAGAGCGCCGCCAACTTGCTGAAACGGGTATTCTGCGTTGCGCCTTCCTATTGCGAGATGACATAGAAACCATCCATGCAGCTACCGGCCTGCTTGCAGAAGCCAAACTTAGTCCGGAGCTAAGAAATGAAGCTCTTTATTACCGTGCTAAAGCCTACACCAAGCAAAAGGCTGACAAGAAAGCAATGGAAGACTATCGTGAACTGGCCAAAGACACACGTAACTCTTACGGTGCCGAAGCTAAATATCAGGTTGCACAATCCCTCTACGACGCAAAAGAATATGCCGCTGCAGAGAAAGAGTTGCTCAACTATATAGAACAGAGTACGCCACATGCTTATTGGCTAGCGCGCAGTTTTATCCTTCTATCCGACGTTTATCATGCTACGGGTAAAGATCTGGACGCACGCCAATATCTGCTAAGTCTGCAACAGAATTATCAAGGGAATGACGATATTGAAAGCATGATTGAAAGCAGACTTAGTAAATTGAAAGTTGAGAATTGAGAATAAAAAAATAGAAAAATATGAAACGATCTCATTATATAATAGGAGGACTCGCATTGGCAATCTCAATGCCATCCTGCCTTCAAGCCCAAACCACCCAACCGAAGGATACAACAATGACCCGCACGGTCGTTGTGGAACAAGAATATAACCCGGACATTATGGACGCTTCGAAAGTAAACGTCCTGCCTAAAGTAGAAGAACCGACAGTGAGCAAGAAAGAAGTAGAGTATGCTACAACATTCTTTCCGGCCACTTCCGTTCCGGCAGGCCTGATGCGCCCCTATACCGGAAAAGAAGTTCAACCCGGCACTACCCCGGGATATGTACGTGCCGGATATGGTAATTATGGCAATTTGGATATTCTTGCCAATTATCTATTCCGTCTGTCGCAGAAAGACAAATTGAATGTACGTTTCCAAATGGATGGAATGGATGGTAAGTTAACTCTTCCCTTCACAGATGGAGAAAAATGGAATGCATTTTATTATCGCACACGCGCAAATGTAGATTACACACACCAATTTAATAAACTGGATTTAAATATTGCCGGAAACTTCGGATTGAGCAACTTCAACTTCCAACCGGAAAGCGTAAACAGCAAGCAGAAATTCACATCCGGTGACTTCCATGCGGGCATTCATTTCACTGATGAGACTGCACCACTGCGTTTCAACGCAGAAACAAATCTGTTGATGTATGAACGTCAGCATAACATGTTCAATGAATCTGAAGCCAATACAGGTATCAAGGAAACAATCATACGTACCAAAGGCGATGTCACGGGAGCTATCAGCGACCAACAATTAATAACTATCGCTTTGGAAATGAACAATCTTCTCTACAACGGATATACAAAGAATGTTTCCACCGGAGATGAATACTTCAAAAACTACACAACGCTTCTTTTAAATCCATATTATGAACTGAATAATGATGACTGGAAATTGCATATCGGAGCCAATGTAGATTTATCTTTCGGATTTGATAAGTCTTTCCGTATTTCACCCGATATCACTGCACAGTATATTTTTTCTGATAGCTACATTGTTTATGCAAAAGCAACCGGCGGTAAGCAATTGAATGATTTCCGTAGATTAGAAAGTATCTGTCCTTACGGTGAACTGCCGGAGGCAAATACCACTGCTACTTTGGGATACGTACAACGTCCTTATGATACTTACGAGCAAATCAACGGTAGTATCGGATTCAAAGCAAGCCCTTATCCGGGACTTTGGTTCAACGTGTTCGGTGGTTATCAGAATCTAAAGAACGACTTATCTTATTTAGGTTTTGACCCAAGTAATATTCATTCAGGTTCTTATCTTTCTTTTGCTCAAGACAATACAGACAATCTTTACCTTGGAGGTGAAATCAGTTACGATTACAAAGATATCCTTGGAATATCAGCTAAATATACTTACCGTAATTGGGACAGCAAAACAGAGGAATATCTGTTGGCTGTGAAACCGGTCAGTGAAATGTCTTTCAATGTACGTATTCATCCGATCTCTGCTCTTAACATAAATCTAGGTTATGATTACATCAACCGGAAAGAAGTGAAAGAGTATGCAAAAATGACTGCAGTGAATGATTTGCATATCGGAGCCAGCTATAATGTATTCAAAGGAGTATCTGTCTATGCGCAAGTACATAACCTGCTGAACAAGAAATATCAATATTATTTAGGTTATCCTACGGAAGGATTCAATTTCTTAGGAGGATTGAGTTTCCGATTCTAAATTAATGAAAGGGGCGTTTCCATTTCCGGATAACGCCCCTTCTCAAAAACTTAAACTTCAATTATTTTGTTGTCTTCACTACAAATCCGTCACCAATAGATTTACAAACCTTGTATTTCTTCTGCCGACAGACCTGTTATCTGTGAAATAGTATTAATAGGAATATTCAAAGCCTTCATATTACGTGCTGTTTCTCTTTTTTCTTCCGCACGACCTTCCGCACGACCTTCTGCGCGACCTTCCGCACGGCCTTCTGCACGGCCTTCTGCACGTTCTGTCAATATATTATCTTTCAATATTACAATATTATCCAAATGACGATAATATGCTTCAAGTTCAGTTTTCGTCATTTTATCGAGTTTCAATCGTTCACGAGCCTCCGTCAAACCGGGAGCAGTAGCACTATCTGGTATATCACCTGTATTCAGATAACAAATCCATTCTTCCAACGGACTCTTGGCAACCTGATTAAAGTCATTCACCTTTAATATATAATATTCAGGATAAAGCTGACTGACAGCATCGACCTTAAACGTCTGTTTTTGGAACGGAGTCAACTCCAGCACATCATTCTGATGAATCCCTCTAAACTCCGTTTTACCATGATATACTATATCCTTTCCATTGCCTAATGAAAAATAGACAATATTGACGCTATACACTTTACGTACTTTATCATAACCTTCTCCACGATTGATGTACTCGGTCACCAATTTAGAAGTACCAAACAACATACGTTGGAAATAAGCATACTCATTGTTATTCTGAACTTCAATCAGAATAAGTTCTCCTTTAGAGTTCTCCGCAAGCATATCAACACGATTATACTTATCAAACTCATCTTCTTGATTTCCTTCACTTTCCAATAATTTCTGAATGACAATCTTTTCATTGAGAAGAGTAGTCAGAAAGCCTTCAAGAACTGCAAAATTGGCTTTATTACGCAATAAGCGTTTCATAGCCCAATCGAAACGAATATAATTACTAGCCATAGGTTCGTCTCCTTTCCCATTTTCTTTTTTCATGCAAACAAAGGTAAGCAGAAAATGTTTAATATCAAGTATATATATCCGATAAAATGACTCATCCTACCTTTATATAGACTACCGATCGTCCCGCTCCATACTTTTTTAAAATCCCTTTTTCAATAAATGCATTAATATCCTGCAATGCCTGTGTTTTTGTCTTTCCAACAAGTAAGGCATAATCCTGCCGATTAATACATGGATTCTTTTCCAAGAATTTATTTAATCGCTGCAAGCACTTTTCTTCTGCTAATGGATTCTTCACACGAAAAGGCGAATGATAACGTTGTAATACCAATTCAGTCTCAATATCCTTCTTAAACTGACGGTTGATTCTCAAATTAATATCTTTAAGAGATACTGACGGTGAACGCAAGTCTTTTGAATCAGTCACTTCTTTGTTCACATTCAAAGAAAGAGTAAAATAACCAATATCACCCAATTCAACGGAAAATCCCTTCAAAAGCAAATGTCTTAGTTCTTTCGAGATAGCTTCTATGACACCTACCACTTGCGCATGAGGCATATGCTGAAATGCAGTCACTTGTTCTACAAATTCTTCGGCTGTATAACTGCCCTTCAGTACGACACGTGCATGCAAAGGTTGTTCTTCCCCACTTTTTGTGAGATCGGGAGTCTCATAAAGATCATAATTTACACTCATTATTTATTAGTATTTCATTAGGAAAGATTAAACTCCACTTCCCTATATATTAATTATTTATCATGCTATTGAATTTTCGTTCGACTTAAGTCAAGCGATAGTTTTAGTTAAGTCAAGCGATAGTTCAACTTAAGTCAAACGAAAACCAACTTACTAATGAGACAAATGTACGTAGAATATAGAGAAACTAACCTATACCAATTGATATTTTATTTCCTGCAATAAAATGTAAATCTTAAGATTTTATTAAATTCTCCTTATAATATAAGGTAGGGAGAATCTTTTTTTTTACTTTTGTCCCCGAATATTGTGGTACAAGCCATTATAAAAGAAAGAATTATGCAGAAAAACCTTGTCATTGTCGAGTCTCCGGCAAAAGCAAAAACGATTGAAAAGTTTCTGGGGAAAGATTTCAAAGTCCTTTCTAGTTACGGACACATACGCGATCTGAAGAAGAAAGATTTCAGTATCGACGTAAATAATGATTTTAAACCCAGCTACGAAATCCCGGCAGACAAAAAGGCGCTGGTTAGCACACTAAAGACAGAAGCTAAAGAGGCAGAAACCGTATGGCTCGCATCCGATGAGGACCGCGAGGGAGAGGCGATTGCCTGGCATCTGTATGAGGTCTTAAAACTAAAACCTGAAAACACAAAACGAATCGTATTTCATGAAATTACGAAGAGCGCTATCTTAAAAGCTATTGAACAACCACGCGACATTGACCTCAACCTCGTAAATGCACAGCAAGCACGACGGATTCTGGACCGTATCGTAGGTTTCGAACTCTCTCCCGTACTTTGGAGAAAAGTGAAACCGGCACTCTCTGCCGGACGTGTTCAGTCTGTTGCCGTCCGCCTGATCGTTGAACGTGAACGTGAAATACATGCTTTCAAAACGGAAGCTGCTTATCGCGTCACTGCCGTATTCCTCGTCCCGGACGCGGATGGAAAGCTGGTGGAAATGAAAGCTGAACTGGCTCGCCGTATCAAAACAAAAAAAGAAGCAAAGGCTTTCCTCGACGCTTGTCAGGGAGCGAGCTTTGCAATCGATGATATTACCACCCGCCCAATCAAGAAAACGCCTCCTGCTCCGTTCACAACGTCTACTTTACAACAGGAAGCCGCACGCAAACTGGGATATACCGTAGCGCAGACCATGATGCTCGCGCAGCGTTTATACGAATCGGGATTCATCACTTACATGCGTACGGACTCTGTCAACCTTTCGGAATTTGCAACGGCAGGCAGTAAAGACGCTATCATCAAAATGATGGGCGACCGCTACGTACATCCCCGCCATTTCGAGACCAAGACCAAGGGTGCACAAGAAGCTCACGAGGCCATCCGCCCTACTTATATAGAAAACCAATCCGTTGAAGGAACAGCACAGGAGAAAAAACTGTATGACTTGATCTGGAAACGCACCATTGCTTCACAAATGGCAGATGCGGAACTGGAAAAGACGACTGCTACCATAACGATAAGTGGCAGCAGCGACGTATTTACAGCTATCGGTGAGGTGATTAAGTTCGACGGTTTCCTGCGCGTGTACCGTGAGTCTTATGATGACGACAACGAACAGGAAGATGAAAGCCACCTGCTTCCTCCTTTGAAGAAAGGCCAGAAGTTGGAACATGGACCTATCATCGCAACCGAACGTTTCACTCAACGCCCTCCACGCTATACGGAAGCAAGTCTTGTACGCAAGTTGGAAGAACTGGGCATCGGACGCCCGTCTACGTATGCGCCTACCATCTCTACCATCCAGCAACGTGAATATGTAGAGAAAGGCAATAAAGACGGTGAAGAACGTCAGTTTAATGTCATGACATTAAAGGATCATCAGATTAAAGACGAAAATCATACTGAAATTACCGGCGCAGAAAAAGCTAAATTACTACCAACGGATATTGGCACTGTGGTAAATGATTTCCTTACCGAATATTTCCCGGACATTCTGGATTTCAACTTTACCGCCAGCGTAGAAAAGGAATTTGACGAAATTGCAGAAGGAGAAGTAAAGTGGACTTCTATCATGAAGAATTTCTATGATAAGTTCCACCCGTCTGTAGAAAGCACGTTGGCTATCAAGACGGAACATAAAGTAGGCGAACGCATCCTGGGAGAAGACCCGGAGACAGGAAAACCCATTTCCGTTAAGATTGGCCGTTTCGGTCCTGTTGTACAGATTGGTACTGTAGAAGATGAAGAAAAACCACGCTTTGCACAAATGAAGAAGGGCCAGTCCATGGAAACCATTACATTGGAAGAAGCACTGGAATTATTCAAATTACCTCGTACATTGGGCGAATATGAAGGAAAGACAGTCAGTGTCGGTGTAGGCCGTTTCGGTCCGTATATCCTGCATAATAAGGTATATGTATCGCTCCCTAAAGGACTCGACCCGATGGAAGTTACTTTAGAAGAGGCGGAACAACTCATTTTAGACAAACGCCAGAAAGAAGTGGAACGCCACATCAAGAAGTTTGAAGAGGAACCGGAACTCGAGATTCTGAACGGACGCTATGGACCTTATATTACCTATAAAGGTTCCAATTATAAAATCCCCAAAGATATTGTCCCACAGGATTTAACGCTGAAAAGTTGTCTCGACTTAATCAAGCTTCAAGACGAAAAAGGAGCGAATCCAGCACCAAAAAAGAAGTTTTCGAAAAAGAAGTAAGAAAATAAAATAAGAATGATGGCAGATATATAAATCTTTTTATATATTTGCCATTTATTTTACTTATTTTCAAAAACTTATGAGACAAACAATATTTGTAAAAACATTAATGGGTCTATTTTGTGCCCCATTAATATGTGGTTGTGTAGACGACCAGCGTGATTTATTTCAAGAGCCGGAAAAACTTCCCAAAGAAAGCTTTTTTGATTTCAACATGAACCAGAATCTGGCTATAGACATTGACTATGGCTTCAAGGAAGATTACGTGGTTCTTTTTGAAATTTATGATCAAGACCCGATTGAAGTAAATGATAAAGATGGTAGCTGGAAGAAAAAAGACATAGAACCTTTCTACCGTGCCGCCACCAGCAAAAAGGGAACGTTCAATGAAGATGGAATAACTATACGGGCAGATATTTCAGAAGTATGGTTATCATCCGACTATTTAGGTGCTGCATCGCCTGTAAAACTCACAATTGGCGAAGACCATCGTATTTCTTTCAACCAAAATGAGTATATTCAATCTCTACTCGCAAAAGCATCAACACCCGTCAGCAGAGGAGTGACAACCAATCAGCATAAATATCAGGATGACTGGATGCTTCTACCCAATGTAGACTGGAACGACAACGGACGTCCCAATAACTTATCTGCAGAAAAAAACATTCCGCCTGCCAGCGTACTTTATAATATAAAAAACGTTTTTAGAAAAACGGACGGGAAAAGCATTCGTGACAACTATCCCGAATTCTTTAACGGAAAAATGATATCAGACATCCCTATCACTAAAGAAACCGAAGTAAGTCTTGTATTTGTCAATAGTACTGCCGCTTGGTACAACACTGTGGGATATTACACCTATCCTACTGGCGAAACACCAACTCTGGAAAATATCCAAAAGGTACTGGCATTTCCAAATGCTTCTCCTGTTTATAAAACAGCCGGAGTGGGTGCTTTAGTTTGTGGCGATGAAGTTAAATTGAAATACTGGAACGAAAAAGAAGGTAAATTTGAAGAAAAATTTCCTGCTGGGATCACTATTGGTTGGTGTCTGCAAGGCATGGGATTCAGAAGCAAGCCTTTAGATGAATACGTTCAAGGTGACCTTGTTCAAGGCATGGGAACCCGATACTCTACTACCATTTTGAACAAAGCGGGAAGTGATGGCATAAAGAGACAAAGAACCGTATCACTGCGAGATACAGAATCCAATCAAATTGTAGCAATAGGATTTGAAGATAATATAGACTTAGATTATTGCGATGCCATTTTCTATATCCATACTTCCGAAAAAAATGCGATTGATGAAGAAGTAGTTCCTCCTTTGCCCGAAGATCCTGAAGTTCCAACTGATGAAGACAACTACACTACTTACTCCGGAATATTGACATTCGAGGACTTATGGCCGGAACAGGGAGATTATGACATGAATGATGTCATGATACGATATAAGAGTAAAGTATATAAATCCATATTGACAAATCGGGTATACAAAATTGTTGATGAATTCACTCCGTTTCACCGAGGAGGTTATTTGATAAACGGCTTTGGCTATCAATTACATAACATCGCTAACAGCGATATTAGTGACGTTTCTATTGAAGGGCCTTCTTATGCCTCCAAATCTCAATATATGCCTGGGAAAACAGAGACCGGCCAATCTCATCCTACAATTTTATTATTTGATAACATGAGGATTTTTGACGGAAAAGAAGAAGCAGACAAAAAGTATACTGTAACAATTCAAGTGAATGATGTAAGCTCAAAAAACGTATTACCACCTTATAATCCGTTTATTTTCGTAGAGTCAGATAAAACCAGAGGTAGAGAAGTGCATTTGGTAAAATACCCCCCTACAGATAAAGCCAATCCATCACTATTAGGCACTGGCAAAGATGTTTCCAGACCTGACGAGGGATTATATTATGTTTCGATAGACTTAATGCCATTTGCTCTCAATATGCCAATTAGCGAATTCCCTATCCCTGAAGAAGGCGTAAGAATAGACGAATCATATCCGAAATTTGCAACATGGGTTAAATCTAATGGAGCACAAGCCAAAGACTGGTACAAATACCCTAAAAAATAACAGTCATCAACAATAATGAAAAGTCAGACTAGGGTTAAACTTAGTCTGACTTTTTCATTTGATCTTAAAACCTTTATCAGGAAATAACATATCAAACACAATCACAAATATAAAAACAGATGTCACCAGGATATTCATTGTCAATAAAGAAATGTGATAAGGCCAGGAAAGCAGTAAAGCTAAAGCAACCACAGCAATAATATGCGATAAAAAGAAGAATACGAATCGGCCTGGTATCCGGATTAAACCGGTTAGTCACCCAAATGGTGTGTTACCACAACATCCAGACAGCAAACCACAAGATGGTTTCTTTCAATAATCCTGCCCAAGTAAGATTATGGAGCAAATAATGTGAAAGCTGCGTGACCGAGAAAACATAGATCAGGTCAAACAGCAGTTCGGAATAAGAGACAGTAGCAGTTTCCGTTTCTCTCTTCCGAAGTAAGGGATGGGGGGGGGGGGGGGGAATAAAACATACGGGATTCCTTTTATATATAAAAGAAACCCCGCAGAAGTATATTTTGTTCAGAGAAAGTCTTACATTCTGGAAGGAACCTCAATACCCAGCAAGTTCATTCCCAAACGAACAACTTTGGCTACATTAGCAGACAGAGCGATACGGAATACTTTCACCGCCTCATTCTCTTCACGCAAAATGCTGAAGTCGTGATAGAATTGATTGTATTCTTTCACCAAATCATAGGTATAATTAGCGATAATAGACGGGCTATAATCTTCACCGGCTTGTTTTACAACAGCCGCAAAGTCAGCCACCATCTGAATCAAGCCTTCTTCTTTTTCGCTCAATTCAATGCCAGCCGGAATCTGTTCAGGAATGACAATACCCGATTCTGCCGCTTTCCGGAGCACCGACTGAATACGTGCATAAGTATATTGGATAAATGGCCCTGTATTACCATTGAAGTCGATAGATTCTTTCGGATTGAACGTCATGTTCTTACGGGCATCCACTTTCAGGATGAAATATTTCAAAGCTCCCAGACCAACGATACGGGCAATATCATCCGCTTCTTCCTGTGTCAAACCATCCAGTTTTCCGAGTTCTTGTGAAGTTTCTTTAGCAGTGGAAATCATTTCTTCCATCAAGTCGTCAGCGTCCACCACAGTACCTTCACGGGACTTCATCTTACCTTCCGGCAGTTCCACCATTCCGTAAGAGAAGTGAACCAGACTCTTACCCCATTCGAAACCAAGCTTATCAAGCAAAATAGAAAGTACCTGGAAGTGATAATTCTGTTCGTTACCCACTACATAAATCATCTTATCAATCGGATAATCAGCAAAACGAAGTTTAGCCGTACCTATATCCTGTGTCATATAGACAGAAGTACCGTCACCACGGAGGAGTAATTTGTGGTCCAGTCCTTCGGCAGTCAGGTCAGCCCATACGGAACCATCCTCTTTTTTGAAGAAAAAGCCTTTTTCCAGTCCTTCCATCACCTTCTCTTTTCCTTCGAGGTAGGTGTTGGATTCATAATATATCTTGTCGAAGCTGACACCCATCTTTTTATAGGTTTCGTCGAATCCGGCGTATACCCAGTTGTTCATCATTTCCCACAATCCGCGTACTTCGGGATCGCCAGCTTCCCACTTCACCAACATTTCACGGGCTTCCTGCATCAAAGGAGATGCTGCCTCGGCTTTCGCCTTAGCCTCATCGTCACTCATTCCCTGCGCTGTAAATCCAGCCATCAGTTCTGCCAGTTCCGCTTTATAATGTTTATCGAAAGAGACATAATAATCGCCTACCAGATGGTCGCCTTTCTTTCCGGAAGTCTCCGGAGTTTCGCCATTTCCATATTTCTTCCATGCCAGCATGGATTTACAGATATGGATACCACGGTCGTTTACGATATTAGTCTTTACCACCTTGTTGCCGTTGGCAGCTACAATGTTAGCCAATGCGTTACCTAAAAGGTTGTTACGCACGTGTCCCAAGTGAAGCGGTTTGTTTGTATTCGGAGAAGAATACTCGATCATTACCAACGGAGAAGTTTCGGTAGCTTTTACCAGACCATATTGCTCGTCAGCCTGAATCTCATTGAGCAGTTCAATCCAGGTAGCCGATGCGATAGTCAGGTTCAGGAAACCTTTTATCACATTAAAGGCAGCTACAGCCGGTTCATTGGCTTTCAGATATTCACCGATCTCCTGTGCCGTCTGTTCCGGTCCTTTTCTCGACATCTTCAGAAAAGGGAACACGACCAGTGTCAAATGTCCTTCAAATTCTTTCTTCGTTTTTTGCATCTGCACCATTTTTTCAGGGACTTCCTGACCGTAGAGTGCTTTCAGTCCGCTGATGACGGACGCTACAAGTTTATCTTCTATCTTCATAATCAAGTTATTTCTTGCGCGCAAAGATACAAAAAAAGGAGACGCATCGCGTCTCCTCTCCTAATTTCTTTCAACTATCTATCTTATTCAACAGCTGCAGATAATTCAGCACCAGCTTTAAATTTAGCTACTTTCTTAGCAGGAATAGTAATAGTTGCCTTTGTAGAAGGGTTAATACCAGTTCTTTCAGCTCTTTCGCTTACAGAGAAAGTACCAAAACCTACGAGAGATACTTTGTCACCAGCTTTCATAGCATTAGTAACTGAAGTGATGAAAGCATCAAGTGCTTTTTTTGCATCGGCTTTGCTCATTTGAGCTTCAGCAGCCATTGCACTAATAAGATCAGACTTATTCATAATACGTAAAATGATTAATTAATATATATGTTACACAAAAGATTATCCCACAATGGATTGATTCCACAAATATAGCCGAACAAAACAACATATCAAATAAAAACATAAAAAAAACGCAGCAAATTATTGAAAAAGAGCTAATAGGAAGCGTTTTTCATGCTTTAAAACAGAATTTATTCGTACTTTTGCGTCTATTATCTAAATATTCAGAAATTAAAATGATGCCAACTGTAACTAAAAACCTGATAATTATCAATGTACTAGTATTTTTCGGGACAATCGTAGCCCAACGTTACGGCCTGGATTTAACGAATTATCTGGGATTACATTTTTTCCTCGCAAGTGACTTTAATCCGGCACAGCTTATCACTTATATGTTCATGCACGGCGGATTCAGCCACATTTTCTTTAATATGTTTGCAGTTTTCATGTTCGGACCGATTCTCGAACAAACCTGGGGACCCAAACGTTTTCTCTTCTACTATATTCTCTGTGGTATCGGTGCGGGACTTATCCAGGAAGGAGTGCAATATATTCAATATGTGATAGAACTTAGCCAACATACACAAGTGAATTTGATCGGATATGGCGTTATCCCTATGGAGCAATATCTGAACATGATGACCACCGTAGGTGCCTCGGGAGCCGTTTACGCCATTTTGCTGGCATTTGGTATGCTGTTTCCCAACAACCGGTTGTTCATCTTTCCGCTGCCTTTCCCTATCAAAGCGAAGTTCTTCGTGATAGGATATGCCGCAATTGAATTATGGGCAGGGCTTGCCAATAGCGCCGGAGATAATGTCGCTCACTTTGCTCACCTGGGAGGAATGTTATTCGGATTGATCCTGATTTTATATTGGAGAAAAAAAAGCAATAACAATGGGACATATTATAGCTGATTTAAAGGAGACATTCAGAAGAGGAAATATTTTCATCCAACTGATTTATATCAACGTAGGCATCTTTCTGATCGGCACGTTGATTAACGTTTTCTTGCGACTTTTTGAAGTAAGTACCCCCGATATATTCGGTATATTTGCCTTACCGGCATCCTTTATCGGATTTATTCATCAGCCGTGGTCGTTATTTACTTATATGTTTATGCATGCCGGTATCCTGCATATTTTATTCAATATGCTCTGGCTGTATTGGTTCGGAAGTTTGTTTCTCTACTTTTTCTCGGCCAAACATTTAAGAGGACTATATGTATTGGGAGGTATCTGCGGAGGCTTACTGTATATGATCGCCTACAATGTATTTCCTTTATTCAGTTCGCAAGTGGTAGGCTCAACATTGGTAGGAGCGTCGGCTTCCGTATTAGCCATCGTAGC
The DNA here is from genome assembly GCF_003602705.1 of Bacteroides sp. AM16-13. NCBI lineage: Bacteria > Pseudomonadati > Bacteroidota > Bacteroidia > Bacteroidales > Bacteroidaceae > Bacteroides > Bacteroides sp. AM16-13. The sequence continues at coordinate 121,023 of NZ_QTLK01000017.1, read as the reverse complement.
CGCTACGGCTTATCGTGAGCCTAATTACAGGGTGCAACTTTTTCTTTTCGGCGCTATTCGTCTCAAATACCTGGCACTGGTTGTTATCGGAATCGATGTATTATCCATCACCTCAAGTAATGCCGGAGGACATATCGCCCACCTGGGCGGTGCTCTTGCTGGACTTTGGTTTGCTGCCAGCCTAAATAAAGGAACTGATTTGACTTCCTGGACCAACTGGATTCTGGATGGTTTCATCTCCTTGTTTCAGAAGAAAACATGGGAACGGAAACCGAAAATGAAGGTACACTATGGAAACAGTGCCACCGGTCGCGAGAAGGATTATGATTACAATGCCCACAAAAAAGCACAGTCTGATGAGGTGGACCGTATTTTGGAAAAACTAAAAAAATCCGGTTACGACAGTCTGACAACTGAAGAAAAGAAAAGCTTGTTCGACGCAAGCAAAAGATAAAAGAATGGAACATATTGGCAAATTTGTCGCATATCTGATACTTGCTGTCAACGCTCTCTTCGTGGGAACGTTGATATTAAGCGCTTATAGCCCTTACCTTAACCCGAAAATAAACCCACTTGCCTCCAGCTTGGGACTTGCATTTCCGATATTCCTGACGATTAATCTGATTTTTATCGGCTTCTGGGCATTCGTCAACTACCGCTATGCACTCTTGCCTGCCATCGGTTTTCTGATTTGTATTCCGCAGATACGAACTTATATTCCTTTTAACTCCACCACTAAAACCATACCGGAAGGAAGCATCAAAATCCTATCCTATAACGTAATGAGTTTCAACAATCTGGAGAAGAAAGATGGAAAGAACCCTGTATTATCTTATCTTGTAGATAGCAACGCCGATATTATCTGTCTGCAAGAATATAACACCGCTACCAACAAGAAATACCTGACGGAACAGGATATTAAAAAAGCATTGAAAGCCTATCCTTACCAATCCGTCCACCAACAAGGGAAAGGAGATGTGCAACTTGCCTGTTTCTCCAAGTTCCCCATACTCTCGATACATCCCATCAAATATGAAAGTAATTATAACGGTTCCATGAAATATGTATTGAATGTAAATAACGACACTCTTACATTAATCAACAACCACCTGGAATCCAACAAACTCACCAAAGAAGACAGAGGGATGTATGAGGATATGATTAAAGACCCGAATGCCAAGAAAGTAAAAACCGGACTTAGGCAATTAATCAGAAAACTGGCGGAAGCATCGGCTATCCGGGCTTCACAAGCTGATTCTGTGGCTAAAGCCATTGCAGCATGTAAATATCCGACAACTATCGTATGCGGCGATTTCAACGACGGTTCTATCTCGTATACACATCGCATCCTGACTCAAAAACTAGACGATGCATTCACACAGTCCGGTAAAGGATTGGGCATTTCCTACAATCAGAACAAGTTCTATTTCCGCATAGACAATATCTTGATCAGCCCCAACCTGAAAGCCTACAATTGCACGGTAGACCGGTCTATCAAAGCATCAGACCACTACCCGATCTGGTGCTATATCAGTAAACGATGAGAACTGAAAACTCTAATAAAAAACACTTATGATGATTAAAAAGACACTAACCATTTTAGCAGTAAGTTGTATGATGTACTCCTGTGCTACGAAAACAGAAAGCAATCCTTTCTTTACAGAGTTTCAAACCCAGTATGGTGTTCCTTCTTTCGACAAGATTAAATTGGAGCACTATGAACCTGCCTTCCTGAAAGGGATAGAAGAGCAGAATCAAAACATCGAAGCTATCATCGAAAGTCCGGAAATTCCGACATTCGAAAATACAATTGTAGCTTTGGATAACAGCGCACCTATCCTGGACCGTGTGAGCGCCATTTTCTTCAATATGACAGATGCGGAAACGACTGACTCACTAACCGCACTTTCCATCAAACTGGCACCGGTTCTTTCAGAACATGATGATAATATCTCTCTGAACGAGAAACTGTTTAAGCGCGTGAACGACGTCTATCAAAAGAAGGATTCGCTGAACCTGACATCGGAACAAGAACGTCTGCTGGACAAGACTTATAAAAGATTTGTCCGTTCCGGAGCAAACCTTAATGCCGAAGACCAAACCCGCCTCCGCGAAATCAACAAGGAACTTTCTACACTCGGCATTACTTTCAGCAACAATATACTGAATGAGAATAATGCTTTCAAACTCTTCGTTGACAAAGAAGAAGATCTGGCAGGATTGCCCGAATGGTTCCGCCAAAGCGCCGCTGAAGAAGCAAAAGCAGCCGGACAACCCGGAAAATGGCTATTCACCCTGCATAATGCCAGCCGCCTGCCTTTCCTGCAATATTCAGAAAATCGCCCGCTTCGGGAACAAATATACAAAGCTTACATCAACCGCGGTAACAACAACGACGAAAACGATAACAAGGAAAATATCCGTAAGATCGTTTCTCTCCGCCTGGAAAAAGCTAAATTATTAGGTTTCGACTGCTATGCAAACTTCGTTCTCGACGAAACGATGGCAAAGAACGCCAGTAACGTAATGAGCCTTCTAAACAACCTTTGGAGCTATGCACTGCCAAAAGCAAAAGCGGAAGCTACCGAACTTCAGAAATTAATGGATAAGGAAGGCAAAGGAGAAAAACTGGAAGCATGGGATTGGTGGTATTATACCGAGAAACTACGGAAAGAAAAATACAACCTGTCCGAAGAAGATACAAAACCTTACTTCAAGCTGGAGAATGTGCGCAATGGCGCTTTCACTGTAGCCAACAAGCTATATGGTATCACTCTTACCAAGCTCGAAGGTGTCCCTACCTACCATCCTGATGTGGAAGTCTTCGAAGTGAAAGACGCAGACGGTTCGCAACTCGGTATCTTCTACGTCGATTATTTCCCACGCTCCGGAAAAAGCGGTGGCGCATGGATGAGCAACTACCGCGAACAACAAGGAGATACCCGTCCGTTAGTATGCAATGTTTGCAGCTTTACCAAACCGGTAGGCGATACTCCCTCTCTATTGACAATGGATGAAGTAGAAACTTTGTTCCACGAATTTGGGCACGCTCTGCATGGACTGCTGACAAAATGTGAATACAAAGGAACATCAGGCACTAATGTAGTACGCGATTTTGTAGAACTTCCTTCTCAAATCAATGAACACTGGGCTACTGAACCGGAAGTACTGAAAATGTATGCCAAACATTATCAGACAGGAGAAGTGATACCCGACGAAATCATCGAAAAGATACTGCAACAGAAGACTTTCAATCAGGGCTTCATGACTACCGAATTACTGGCTGCCGCCATCCTCGACATGAACCTGCACACCGTAACAGATGTAAAGAATATAGACATGCTTGCATTCGAAAAAGAAGCCATGGACAAGCTCGGTCTCATCCCCGAAATAGCACCGCGTTATCGCGTGACTTACTTCAATCATATCATTGGTGGTTACGCAGCCGGATACTACAGCTATCTATGGGCCAATGTACTGGATAATGATGCTTTTGAAGCCTTTAAAGAACATGGTATCTTTGATAAAAACACCGCCGACCTCTTCCGTCACAACGTATTGGAGAAGGGCGACAGCGAAGACCCGATGGTGCTTTACCGGAATTTCCGTGGAGCGGAACCAAGCTTGGAACCGCTACTGAAAAACAGAGGAATGAAATAATTCAGTAAAAAAGCCCTTAAACATCAAATATTTGAGGGCTTATTACACATGAATGTGAAAAAAAAACTATATTTGCAGCCTTGTATACGGCAAAAAGAACTTGTGTACGACAGAATTTAACTGAAAATTAAATTAAAAAAGTAATCATCATAAATTAAAAGTAAAATGCAAAACAAAGGATTTGTAAAGGTTTTTGCGGTATTACTCACGCTGGTATGCGTGTTCTACCTCTCCTTCTCCTTCGTAACACGCCATTATACCAACAAGGCGAAAGAAATTGCGAACGGCGACCCGAAAGTGGAACAAGACTACCTCGACTCTCTCTCTAACGAGAAAGTAATGCTGTGGAACTGGACACTGAAACAATGTCGTGAGATGGAGATTAGTTTAGGTTTGGACCTGAAGGGTGGTATGAACGTTATCCTCGAAGTTTCCGTACCTGATGTTATCAAAGCATTGGCAGACAACAAGCCTGACGAAGCTTTCAACAACGCATTGGCGACAGCTGCAAAACAGGCTGTCAACAGTCAGGATGATGTTATCACCCTGTTCATCAGAGAATACCACAAAATTGCTCCGGACGCAAAACTTTCCGAACTTTTCGCAACACAACAGTTGAAAGATAAAGTTAACCAGAAATCATCAGATGCAGAAGTTGAAAAAGTGCTGAGAGCAGAAGTAAAAGCTGCTGTTGAAAACTCATTCAACGTTCTTCGTACCCGTATCGACCGTTTTGGTGTTGTTCAACCGAACATCCAAAGTCTGGAAGACAAAATGGGACGTATCATGGTGGAACTTCCGGGTATTAAAGAGCCGGAACGTGTGAGAAAACTTCTCCAAGGTTCTGCCAACCTGGAATTCTGGGAAACTTATACAGCTAGAGAAGTTCTCCCTGCCATGCAATCTGCAGACGCCAAATTGCGTGTTATTTTAGCTGAAGGAACAACAGCTGATACAGATACTATTGAAGCAGTCCTTACCGAAGCCACTCCGGTTGAGAAAAAAACTGTAAGTGCTGCCGACAGCCTTGCAGCTGCCCTGAAAGGTGACGTAACTGCTGAAGATAAGTCTGCCGCAAATATGGAAGAAATCAAAAAGCAATATCCTTTGCTGTCCATACTTCAGTTGAATTCTAGCGGACAAGGTCCCGTTATTGGTTATGCCAACTACAAAGATACTGCTGACATCAACAAATATCTGGCTATGCCGGAAATCAAAGCTGATCTTCCAAAAGACCTTCGTCTGAAATGGGGTGTTTCTCCTTCTGAATTTGACAAGAAAGGACAGACTTTCGAATTATACGCTATCAAGTCTACCGAACGTAACGGCAAAGCTCCGTTGGAAGGTGACGTAGTAACAGATGCGAAAGATGAATTCGACCAATACAGCAAACCGGCTGTAAGCATGACAATGAACTCTGACGGTGCACGCCGCTGGGCTCAGTTGACTAAGCAGAACATTGGCCGTTCCATTGCTATCGTTCTTGATAACTATGTATATTCTGCACCAAACGTAAACTCTGAAATTACAGGTGGACGTTCACAGATTACAGGTCATTTCACTCCTGAACAAGCAAAAGACTTAGCTAACGTATTGAAATCAGGTAAGATGCCGGCTCCGGCTCACATCGTACAGGAAGATATCGTTGGTCCGTCACTGGGTCAAGAATCAATCAATGCGGGTATTTTCTCATTCGTTGTAGCCCTGATTCTGTTGATGATTTACATGTGCTCTATGTACGGCTTCATCCCAGGTATGGTTGCTAACTGCGCGTTAATCCTCAACTTCTTCTTCACGCTAGGTATTCTTTCATCCTTCCAGGCTGCGCTGACAATGTCCGGTATAGCCGGTATGGTATTGTCACTTGGTATGGCTGTGGATGCGAACGTACTTATCTATGAACGTACAAAAGAAGAGCTTCGTGCAGGTAAGGGTGTGAAGAAAGCACTTGCCGACGGTTATTCAAATGCATTCTCGGCTATCTTCGACTCTAACTTAACATCTATCATCACAGGTATCATCCTGTTTAACTTTGGTACCGGTCCAATTCGTGGTTTTGCTACGACATTGATTATCGGTATCTTGGTATCCTTCTTTACTGCAGTGTTCATTACTCGTATTGTTTATGAACACTTCATGAACAAAGACAAGTGGTTGAACCTGACATTCACAACCAAGATTTCAAAGAATCTGATGACCAATACACATTTCGATTTTATGGGTACAAACAAAAAGTCCCTTATTATCGTCAGTGCAATCATCGTTGTTTGTATCGGTTCATTTGCCATCCGTGGTTTGAGTCAGAGTATCGACTTCACTGGTGGGCGTAACTTTAAGGTACAATTTGAGAATCCTGTAGAACCGGAACAAGTTCGTGAATTGATCTCTAGCAAATTTGGCGACGCCAACGTAAGCGTTATTGCTATCGGTACAGACAAAAAGACCGTACGTATCAGTACAAACTACCGTATCGAAGATGAAGGCAACAATGTAGACTCTGAAATCGAATCATATCTATATGAAACCTTGAAGCCGGTATTGACTCAGAATATCACATTGGAAACTTTCATCGACCGTGACAATCACACAGGTGGCAGTATCGTAAGCTCACAGAAAGTAGGTCCGAGTATCGCAGATGACATCAAGACAGGCGCTATCTACTCTGTAGTATTGGCACTGCTCGCCATCGGTTTGTATATCTTGCTCCGTTTCCGCAACATTGCTTACAGTATCGGTTCTATCGTAGCTTTGAGTTGCGACACCATTATGATTATCGGTGCCTATTCACTGTTCTGGGGTATCCTGCCATTCTCTCTGGAAATCGACCAGACATTTATTGGTGCTATCCTGACAGCTATCGGTTACTCTATCAATGATAAGGTGGTAATCTTCGACCGTGTACGTGAGTTCTTCGGTTTATATCCGAAACGTGACAAACGAGTATTGTTTAACGACTCTCTGAACACAACTCTGGCTCGTACCATCAATACATCATTAAGTACATTGATCGTATTGCTGTGTATCTTCATCCTCGGTGGTGATTCAATCCGCAGCTTTGCATTCGCAATGATCCTGGGTGTTGTTATCGGTACATTATCTTCACTGTTTATTGCATCTCCGATTGCATACAACATGATGAAGAACAAGAAAGTCGTAGTACCAGCTACGGAAGAATAATAAACTCCACAAATAGAAAAGCCTCTTCCGAACATTCGGTAGAGGCTTTTTCTATTGATTATTAAAACAAATAGAAGCTATAAGACGTTCATCTTAAAAGAAGCTATTGTTACACTTAAAACTTGATACAATATGAAAGCAAAACAATACCACTCTCATAGATTCTTCTGTAGTAGCCCCGAGGGGAATCGAACCCCTATCTAAAGTTTAGGAAACTTCTATTCTATCCGTTGAACTACAAGGCCGCTTCAAATTTGCTTGCAAAGATAACGGTTTCTGTCGATTTAACAAGAATAAAAATGCAGGTTCCTTTCAGATATTTCAAATAATTGGCGTCAATAGGACAATAAAGTAGGATTTATTTTGATAATTCGATTAACTTTCCGACCTTTGCGCTCACAAATTGAAAGTAAAATCAGTTTTTAAATTAAATATAGTAATTAAAGTTATGGCAGACGAAATGATGGTTAAAGAATTGGAGGAAGTAGTAGTACGTTTCTCCGGCGACTCCGGCGATGGTATGCAGCTGGCCGGCAACATCTTCTCGAACGTGTCGGCTACAGTGGGAAATGACATCTGTACATTCCCTGACTATCCGGCAGACATCCGCGCCCCGCAAGGTTCGCTAACCGGTGTTTCCGGTTTCCAGGTCCACATCGGTGCCGGACAGGTTTACACTCCCGGAGACCGTTGCCACGTATTGGTGGCTATGAACCCTTCCGCACTGAAAACACAAATCAAATTCTGTAAACCGCAAGGACTTATCATCACCGACTCCGACTCATTCGAAGCCAGAGATTTGGAAAAGGCACAATTTAAAACCAACAATCCCTTTGAAGAATTAGGAATAAAACAGGAAGTATTGGAAGTTCCTATCTCTTCCATGTGCAAAGAGAGCCTGAAAGACTCCGGATTGGATAACAAATCGATTCTCCGTTGCAAAAATATGTTTGCACTCGGATTGGTTTGCTGGTTGTTCAACCGTAACCTTGCTGCTGCTGAAAAAATGCTGCGCGAGAAATTCGCCAAGAAACCCGAAATAGCAGAAGCTAATATTAAGGTATTGAACGATGGCTTCAACTACGGAGCAAACACTCATGCTTCTGTCTCTACTTATAAGATTGAAAGCAAAGCTCCGAAATCAAAAGGACTTTATACAGATATCAACGGTAATAAAGCAACCGCTTACGGGCTGATTGCCGCAGCTGAAAAAGCAGGTCTGGGGCTCTACCTGGGTTCTTATCCTATCACTCCGGCTACTGATATTCTGCACGAATTAGCTAAACATAAATCATTGGGAGTCAAAGCTGTACAGTGCGAAGATGAAATAGCCGGTTGTGCTTCTGCAGTTGGTGCCGCTTTTGCCGGTGCTTTGGCAGTGACTACGACTTCCGGCCCCGGTGTTTGCCTGAAGAGTGAGGCGATGAACCTTGCTGTAATCGGTGAACTTCCATTGGTGATTGTCAATGTACAGCGTGGCGGTCCGTCTACCGGTCTTCCTACTAAATCAGAACAGACCGACTTATTACAAGCCCTTTACGGACGCAACGGCGAAAGCCCGATGCCTGTAATCGCCGCAACATCGCCGACCAACTGTTTCGACGCCGCTTATATGGCATGCAAGATTGCCTTGGAACACATGACTCCGGTTGTATTGCTGACTGATGCTTTCGTAGCTAACGGTTCTGCCGCATGGAAACTCCCTAATCTGGATGAATATCCTGCCATCAATCCTCCGTATGTGACCCCGGATATGGCCGGCAACTGGACTCCTTACCAACGTAATCCGGAAACAGGCGTACGCTACTGGGCTACTCCGGGAACTGAAGGATTCATGCACCGCATCGGTGGTCTTGAAAAGAGCAACGAAACAGGCGCTATCTCTACCGAACCCGAAAACCACAATAAGATGGTTCATCTGCGTCAGGCCAAAGTGGATAAGATTGCAGACTATATCCCCGAACTCGAAGTATTGGGTGACGAAGATGCAGACTTATTGATTGTGGGTTGGGGTGGTACTTACGGTCATCTCCGTCTGGCTATGGACTTTATGCGTGATCACGGAAAAAAAGTGGCATTCGCACACTTCGAGTACATCAATCCGCTGCCGAAGAATACAGCCGATGTATTGCGTAAATACAAGAAAATCGTGGTAGCTGAACAGAATCTGGGACAATTCGCAGGTTATTTGCGCATGAAAGTGCCCGGATTGAACATCAGCCAGTTCAACCAAGTGAAAGGACAGCCTTTCGTTACGAGAGAATTGATAGATGCATTCACTAAATTATTGGAGGAATAAAAGATGAGCGATAAAGTATATACCGTACAAGATTATAAATCAGGCCAACCACGCTGGTGTCCGGGATGCGGTGACCACGCTTTCCTGAACTCACTGCACAAAGCTATGGCCGAACTGGGAGTAGCTCCGCACGATATTGCCGTCATTTCCGGTATCGGTTGTTCTTCCCGTCTGCCTTACTATGTAAATACATATGGGTTCCACACTATCCACGGACGTGCCGCTGCTGTTGCAACAGGAGCTAAAGTAGCCAATCCCAATTTGACTATCTGGCAGATTTCCGGTGATGGTGACGGTCTGGCAATTGGTGGTAACCACTTCATCCACGCATTACGCCGTAATGTCGACCTGAATATGATTCTTCTGAACAACCGTATCTACGGTCTGACAAAAGGACAATATTCACCGACTTCAGAACGCGGACTTGTCACCAAATCATCTCCTTACGGAACAGTGGAAGACCCGTTCCATCCGGCAGAGCTGGCTTTTGGCGCCCGCGGACGTTTCTTTGCACGCTGCATTGCAGTAGATGGTGCCGCTTCTGTAGAAGTGTTGAAAGCAGCAGCCAATCACAAAGGTGCTTCTGTTGTAGAAGTTCTACAGAACTGCGTGATCTTCAACGACGGAACTCACGCCAGCGTTGCCACCAAAGAAGGACGTGCCAAGAATGCTATCTATCTGGAACATGGCAAACCGATGTTATTTGGTGAAAACAAGGAGCTCGGATTGATGCAGGAAGGCTTCGGGCTGAAGGTAGTGAAACTGGGTGAGAACGGTATCACAGAAAAGGATATCCTTATCCACGACGCACACTGCCAAGATAATACGCTTCAACTGAAGCTGGCTTTGATGGAAGGTCCCGACTTCCCGATTGCACTCGGTGTAATCCGTGATGTAGACGCTCCGACTTACAACGATGCTGTCGTTGAACAAATCGAAGAAATCAAAGGCAAGAAGAAATATCACAATTTCCAGGAGCTGTTGATGACTAATGAGACTTGGGAAGTGAAGTAATTCACTGCTCATCAATAATATAAAAGCTGGAGGAAGGATAAAACAATCCCTTTCTCCAGCTTTCATTATAAATACACCTCAAGTTTGCTTAAAGGTCATCTTCAGTCATCCCACAGCATACTGGGCGTCACCCCACAAGCCGTGGTTTGTTTCATGCCATGAAACCATTTGTTTCTCGGTGTGAAACGAAATGTTTCAAGCAGGGAAACAAAGTGTTTCACGCCGAGAAACAAACAGTTCCAAACAGGGTTGGAACTAAACGGCTGCAATGAAATCAAAAGCGCTCCATTATCTCCATACACATACGCCCGTTATGGTAAGGACATTTCCAAAATCCGGCTTTATCATCCTCACGGTTGACAGTCCCATCAGCCGAAAAGCTCCAGTACCATTCTCCATTTGCATAATCAATTAAATGCTTTTTGATGAACTCCCAACACCGGACAGCGCGTGACAAAGATAGCTTGTCACCGAAATGTTGATATAGATTCATAAATCCTACCACTGTTTCAGCTTGTACCCACCAATGCCGGTCGGCATCAATAGACGAACTGTCAGTCCGTAATTCGTAAATCATTCCTCCGTCGGAAAGAAAGCCCTCCGCAGCAGCTTCAGCCATCTCAACGATATACATTTCTATTTCGGTCAATAGTTGGCGGTCAGCAAGTACGAGTGCCGCCTCATGAATAAGCCACGACGCTTCAATATCATGACCGTAAGATATAATATGGTAATTGCTTCGCCAGTTGTCGTCAAAGAAAAGTTGCAGATGCCTTGTGTCCATATCCATAATCTCATCAATGAACAAACGGATAAGATTATGCAACCGGCTTTTCAGCATTTCATCCTTCCATACCCGGAAAAGATTGGTATAAGGCTCAAGAATATGCAAATGAGTATTCATCGTTTTGCGTTCATTAGCATCCTTGTCACTGAGACGCATATCTGCTATTTCTCCCCATTCTCTGGAAAACGCTTCATAATACCCATTTTTTCCTTTGTCAAAACAATGCAATTCGATGTCATGAAAAAGGCGGACAGCATATTCCAAAGCCTCGTCGTCCGCCGTTGCCCGATGATACTCACTCAGTCCATAAATAGCAAATCCGATAGCATAGACCTGCTTCTTTGTATCCAAAGGCTGCCCATGAGCATCTATGCTCCAATAAATTCCTCCAAATTGTGTATCATAAAAGCGGTCGATTATTTCACGTTTGGCACGAGTGGCAATTTCCAGATATTCGGTCTTATGCAACAGGCGGTAAGCAGCAGAGAACGTCCACAGAATGCGTGCATTCATGACAGCTCCCTTCTCCGCTTCAGCAACCAAACATTCCTGCCCTGTGATGCGACCGTAAAATCCTCCATTCCCTCTATCCTGCATTTTTTCTATCCAGTAAGGAAGAATATTAGTGGTAAGCACTTGTTGCACTTCCTCTTTCAGGCATTCAATAGTAGTTTCCATAATCCTAAATGTTTAATGTTGGTTTCTCTTCTGTTCCAGTTCCCCGATGATTTCTTTCATTCTTCTTTCGGATAGCGGATACATGCTGATGAATAAAATACTCAATAAGGTACCTATGGCAGGCAAAAAGCTGAGAAACATCCTGATACCATTAATAGCCTGGTCGTTTTGCACCACATTCGCCTGGAAACCGAAGTACCCCAACAACCAGCCAGTGACAGCGCTGCCGATTGCCCACCCGAACTTCTGGCTCATGGATGAAGAAGAAAATATCAGTCCGGTAGCCCTGTTACCCGTTTTAAGTTCGGAATAGTCTACACAATCGGCATACATGCTCCATAAAAGAGGAAAAATACTGCCGGCACAAATACTGATAAGTATCTGGAAAATAAAAATGAGTACGAGATTCTCTTTATCGAACCAGTAGAAAACGATACTGAGCACCGTTGCAACTACCATAGCCCACATATAAGTTCTTTTCTTCCCGATGCGGTTGCTGACCGGAGCGGCCAAAACCACTCCGACAATATTAGCCGCCTGTCCAATAGCCAGGTACAGTCCGCTTAATACAAATGGGATACCTAGAAAAGTAACCGGCTCATTACTATTTTCTACAATAAAGTACTTGAAATAATACACAGTGGCACCGTCACGAATGGAATTGAAAATCAAGGCAGCAATACCCGCTCCCAACAAAATCCACCAGGGACGGTTGTGCAACAAATCTTTCAAATCATCTTTCAGCGGGGCTTGCTTCTCCCTGATAGGTTTCACACGCTCACGGGTCAAAGCAAAACAACCGATAAAAAAGACAGTACACATGACAGCTATCACAGTCACAGCCATTTCCCAACCATATTGCTCGCCATGTCCCTCGCTAAAAGCATTCACCATAGGCATGAACAGCAACAATGCGATGAAACTGCCCAAATAGGCAAATACCATGCGGTAGACAGACAGTACATTGCGGTCGTGCGGTTCGGCACTCATTACACCTAACAGAGAAGCATAAGGCACATTGATAGCAGAATAAACCATCATCATCAGTGAGTAAGTAATATAGGCATATACAATCTTCGCCGTCATGCTCCATTCGGGAGTAGTAAAAGTAAGGATTCCGATGAAGGCAAACGGAAAAGCAAGAAATAGCAGATAAGGGCGGAACTTCCCCCACCGTGAATGAGTGCGGTCGGCAATGATTCCGACAATAGGATCGAATGCCGAATCCCATACACGAGTGACGAGGAACATAGTCCCCACAACGGCTGCAGACATCCCGAATACATCCGTATAGAATATCATAAGATAAGAGCCGAACAACTTCCAGAACATAGAGGAAGCCATGTCTCCCAAACCGTAGCCAATCTTTTCTTTTAGTTTTATCATGGTAGACCGTTATTTAAGGATGCTGTGCATCAACTCATCAATTTCAGGTTTTTCGCAATCTGGCGTTTCAGTGTTTCCACAGAAGCAGATGAAGAATAACCGTCTTGCGGAGTATTCAGACAATAATCCACCAATCGGTCTATGGTAGAAGTTGCCACATGCATACGTGTATCACTCGAAGCGTAATAAATGAATACTGTTCCGTCTTCATCTGCAATCCAGCCATTGGAAAACAGTACATTCGAAACATCTCCCACACGCTCCCCGCCTTCGGGAACCATGATTGCCCCGGCAGGAGAAGCTATCACACGCGTCGGGTCTTCAAGAGAAGTCATATACATATAAAGAACATATCTTAACCCGGCGGCACATCCGCGAACCCCATGTGCCAGATGCAGCCACCCTTTAGGAGTCTTGATAGGATGCGGCCCTTCTCCATTCTTCACCTCTTTGATTGTATGATAATAGCGCCGGTCGATAATCGTTTCCTCTCTTACCTCCGCATGAGTCATATCGTCCACCAATGCCCAGCCGATTCCCCCTCCGCTTCCGGCATCGATGAATCCGTCCTGCGGACGGGTGTAAAGTGCATATTTCCCATTGACGAATTCGGGATGAAGCACGACATTGCGTTGCTGGCTTCCGGTCTTCAAATCAGGCAGCCGCTCCCAGTTCACAAAATCTTTGGTGCGAGCTATGGCAGCAGTGGCAGTTGCCGACGACAAGTCGCCCGCCGGTGCTGCCGGGTCATGTCTTTCCGCACAGAAAATGCCGTACACCCAGCCGTCTTCATGCGCCGTAAGGCGCATATCATAAATATTGGTAGCCGGAATCACATCTTCGGGCATCGTAATAGGATAATCCCAAAAACGGAAATTGTCAATGCCATTAGGACTCTCGGCCACCGCAAAAAACGATTTACGGTCGGCACCTTCCACACGTACTACCAACAGGTACTTGCCGTTCCATTTAATAGCTCCGGAATTCAATGTAGCGTTCATACCGATACGCTCCATCAGATTAGGGTTGGATTCAGGATCCAAATCATAACGCCAGAAGACAGGAGTATGGGCAGCTGTCAGTATCGGATACTTATAACGGGTGAAAATACCGTTACCGTCTTCCAAAGGCACATTCTTGCGGGTAATCAGTTTATTGTAATCATCAAACAGAGTATTCAACTTCTCTTTAAATGTAATCATATCAATCGTCAAATTAAATGTCGTTATTCTCTTATATATATTCACTTAACCTCTTCCAGATAAAGTACCCGGCTGGAATAATCACTCAACTTATGGTAATCCACTTTGTGATTATAAGGCATTTCCAGCCCGTTCGCCATCAGATACGCACCGCTGAAAGCTTTTCCTTCGTAATCCAGAGGCTGGTTGTCTATCTTGTTCAGCTCGGTCACCTTATAAATCTTATCCGGATGAAGCCCCGCCATCCTGATACGCGGCAAATGCTGGTTGCAAAAATGCTCGGTCTTCCACCAATAGAACACAGCCTTCTCTTTTTCCGGTGCGACATACATCAGCGAAGCTGCTCCCAGCCTGTCATACGGAGAAAGCAACCGGTAAATATCTCCCAACTGTACCACAGGACGAATCATTTTATAATCAGCAATAGCTTTACGGCATAGCTCTTTCTCTTCGTCTGTCATATTCTTGGGCTGTATTTCCATTCCCAAACGACCGCTCATAGCCACATCGATACGATATTTCAAAGGAATGGTGCGGAAAGTCTGATGATTGGGCGCAGCACTGATATGTGAAGCCATAGCTATAGCCGGGAAGAAATAAGAGGCTCCCCATTGCATATAAATTCGCTGCAACGCATCCGTATTGTCACTCACCCAAAACTCATCAAAGTAAGGAAGCACTCCATAATTGGCACGCCCGCCTCCACTGGCACACGCCTGTATGGTGAGTTCCGGATATTTGGCACGTATCCGGCGGCAAACATTCTCAAATCCCCGATGATAGGCAATATACAGATGACTTTGTTCATCCTTCGGCAGATAGTCCGACCCATGATTCATAATAGCCATGTTCGCATCCCATTTGATGTAATCTATTTCCGGATAATTGGTCATCAAAGTGTCTACAAGATTGAATATGAAATCCTGCACCTGCGGATTACCCAAGTCAAGCACCACCTGCGTCCCTCCACGCCCCAATACCGGTTCGCGCAAGGGAGCTTTCAATATCCATTCCGGATGTTTTTCGTAAAGTTCGCTAGTGGTATTGGCCATTTCCGGTTCAATCCATATACCGAACTTCACCTTATATTGGCGGGCATCGTCCACCAATTTACGGATACCACCGGGCAGCTTCCCGGTATCCACCTTCCAGTCGCCCAATGAAGAATTATCAGAGTTACGTTTGTATTTATCGCCAAACCACCCGTCATCCATCACAAACAGTTCACCGCCCATAGATGCGATATCTCCCATCATCTGGTTCATACCGTTCTCGTTGATATCAAAATACACTCCTTCCCAACTGTTCAGCAATATTTTACGGAGAGAATTTCCATGCGCCAGTTTGTATTTGCGCGCCCAACGATGAAAGTTACGGCTGCATCCACTCAACCCTTCGGCACTATAAGTCAATGCTAAAGCCGGAGTTATGAAAAGCTCTCCTTTCTTCAAGTTATAAACTGAATTTTCTTCATTTATGCCGGCATAAAACTGGTGATATTCACTGTCGTCCGTATCAATGCGCAGTTTGTAGTTTCCGCCATAACAAAGAGCTGCACCAATGACATTGCCATAGTTCTCCTGAGGTTTCCCGTCAAGCGAGAACATCACCTCGGCATGTGCCGTATGTGAATTTCTCACACCGTCCCGGTTCTTTATCACTTTCATGCCCGGTTCAAGAGGTTCCTGCACAAGCCTTCCCTCGTTGGCCCATGAGCCATACAGACTTGATAACCATACATCTCCCCTTCTCACAGGCAGAAAAGCCGAATCAAACTTACGTAACATAACGTTCTTTTTCTCCGCATGGGCTATCTCCGTCCAAGTCTCTATGATATCGACATCGGAGTAGGCCTTGTAGCACACATTCACAGAAAACGGATAGACCTTGTCTTTCAGTTTAATGACAGCAGTAACTGCTCCGTCAGTGTTCTTTATTTCCGTACCAGCCACTTCCATTTGCAAAGTCATATTCCCGTCGGCATGAGTCACTGCCAGCGCCGACTCACCCGGGCAGTTCATACCATATACCGGATAAGCCGCATGTTGCATGGTAGGTGCATTATAAACTTCGCGACAGTCATTTTCAGTAAGCTTACTGCCATAATATACATACTTCAACTCTCCTCCCGCCGGAGCCGAGAGCACCAGTGAGGTACGAGGGGTTGACAAATGTATATTTTGGGCAGCCAGGTCTCCTGTTACAAACAAAAGCATAGTAAACAGGCAGATTCTAATCAGGTTCTTCATCATGTTTCCTTATTTATAGAGTTCAAAATTGTCTCCGACAAACAATATTTTCGGAGACCGACTGAATTTCACAAAATCATCGGCAGATACTTGTCCGGGATAGGGAGCATAATAATGAGTGGACTTTTCACGCGCATTACGCCAAACCAGTACATAACTGAGGGGATATTTCTCAATGACAGGCAACAGAGTCCCTGTCCACCACAAAGAATCGGGAATGCCTTCCAATCCTGTTTCGGTCAGGGCAATAGGCTTATCGTGCTTCTTGCCCGCCTCGGTTAGAATCGTCAGCATCTTGTTCAATTGCTTGATATACTGGGAACGTTCAAACTGATATACATCCGTACCAAAAACATCTATAATATCATCCCCCGGATAGCGTTCAAGATATTCCTCAACCGTATCAGATTCCATTCCCGGAGAGTAAGCTAACAGCACATTATTCACTCCCTTCAGACGCAAACGGTCATTAGTCATCCGCCAAAGAGTCTTGTACTGTTCCGAAGAGCACAAATCCTTTCCCCACCAAAACCAGCTTCCGGTATGTTCATGCCAAGGACGGAACACCACAGGAATGAGTACACCCTCCTTTGTCTTCAGCGAAAGCAGGAAATCGGCCACACGGTCTATCCATTCGAGCATTTTCACATGGTTCTCTCCCCCTTGCATGACAGAAGCCACTACGGTGCTATCGGTCACATCCCATGAGTCACCGCCCGTTTTCGGATTACGTACATGCCAACTGAGCGAAATCATGCCGCCACGGGCATACTGCTCGATAATATATTCACGAAGATGCGCAAAGGATACTTTGTCAAGATTATGTGTTCCTCCGAGTTCAATCTCGCCCAAATCGAAAGACATCACCCCCGGATAGGCACCGCAGACACTTTTAACATCGCTACGACCCTTATCTCCTTCCCAGCCTATTCCGTAAGCAGTATCATCATGATGACCGAAAAGAATGCCTTTCCGTTCCGCCTGTTTCAAGTTCTGCAACAAGGCAACTGTTTCCGGAGTTTTTCCACCGGTCTCTCCACTTCCGCTACATGCAGTCGGCAAGAGGAGGCAAAATATCGCATTAATAGTCAGAATAATATATTTCATCATAAAAGTTGAATAGTCTGTTATTTAAACGAAGGCAAATCACTACGGCAAATCACACCAGGCTGGCTGAAAGCGTTGTTCCACCAGGCTTTGTCGGCATGTTCGTGCTGTCCGGAATTAAAAACAGGCGCAGTAGTGTCCTTTGTCACTTCATAATCATACCAAGTCATGAACCATGCCCATTGGGCTCCGGCTGCCAGTTGCTTGTCTATGGTTGCCACATCACCACATTCGCTAAGTGCAATCAGCTTGTCCGGAAAAGCTTTTTTTAGTGCATCAAAATCCGTTGCCAGTCCGGCAGCGCTGGTCTTGTGGTACACGTCCCGTCCGATAATATCCACGTATGCATCACCGGGATACCAGTCCCTGTCATTCGTTTCGCTAGTCCATACCCAGATAAGATTGTTCAGTCCTTTCTGCTTGAAAGTCTCATATACGAGTTTCCAGAGCCGTTTGTATGAAGCTGCATCTTTCCCCCACCAGAACCATTTGCCTGCAGCTTCGTGCAACGGTCTCCAAATTACAGGAATATTCTTCTGCTTCAAAAGCAGTAAGTAACCCGCCAATTCTTCCAAATCGGCTTTAATGATTTCATTTTCCCGGGTTCCCTCCTGCAATGCCTTGGCGATGTCAAAATCCGTTTCACTAATCATACATTTATACTCACTGCTATTTTCCGTGACCGGCACATTCCAATGCCAGCAAGCAGCAACCAATCCTCCGGCATTCCACCAGTCTTCAACAACCGATGTCTTATTATAATCAATCCAGTCGGCCGGTGAAGCGGGAAGGTTCATGTAATCAAAGCAGGCAATGGCAGGATACTTCCCGGTCTGACGATTTACCCATATTGCTTCATTGACGTTCCATGCCACGTTCGCCATTGTACTGCTCAAAGTTTTTCTCCCCCAGCAGTTTCTCAGATATGTATACACTTTCTTAGCCTCAACGGATGCACCTTCGGTGCAAAGTTCTTTCTTTATCAATGAATTGTCCACCGGTTCCGGCTTCGGAGCCGGAAAGTCTTCCCCGAACGAGGAAGAACATCCCGCTCCTATGCCGCAAAAGATGAAATAAATCAAAAAGTTATATATATTCTTCATACCTATTTTCTATAATCATTTACCGGATTTTCTTCTCAATACGGATATTGGCGAAACTATGGTCTACGTTCCAGTCCGAATTAGGTTGGAGAATGAATGACAACCCTGTCCATCCTTCCGAGAAAGCATTACCCGACACGGTCTGCAAATCAATCGAAACAGTACACCACTTCCCGTAAGTATTGAAACTGCCATTCGCAGAAGGATTCCACGGATAATTGCCATTATTGAGCTGAATCAGATAGCCATATCCAGCCGAATCGTAGAACGGATGTCCCGTAGGAGAGTAAACCTCAAACTTAAAGTTGTAATCGGCAGGAGCTGCCGCCACATCAGCCGGACAGTTGAATCCTCCGCAAACAAGATTCGTCCAATTCCAGGCACCATAACTGCCGGTTACTCTAAAATAAGGTCCATAGAGAATCTCGGGCTCATTGTCGCCTGCTTCATTGATGATAAGTTCTTTGCCTGCCCAGAGTCCGTAATCATCAGGATGAGAAAGGTTCCAGATAATCGCATCCGTCATACGATAAGGGATTTTTTCGGTATGTGCAACAGAACCCGCTCCCATATAACTCACTTCGATGACAGAGTTATCCTGAGCATCTTCAGGAATGACAACTGACATATATTTGTCCGAGATGGAATCTACCTCAAGCTCGACACCATTCATTTTGACAGTAGAAGTGGAATTCGCGCCTCCGAACCCATAGAGGTCGAAGTATTTACCTTTCAGCTGTACAGATGTGCCGGGAAGAGCAAACTCATTATACAGACCGTCCACCTGAACCAAAGGTACAGACACCGTGAAATCATAAGTGGTACTTCCCAACTCCGTTTCATAATAGAGTTTATTATTCACTTCCAACGGAATCTGACGGGGAATGGGAAGGTAGGCACTGCCGGCAGTCGCATATACCTCACCGACAGGAAGTTCAACATCATTGAACATCACTTTCCTCACACGGCTTAAATTGGAACCGTCGAGTACAATCATCTGCTCCAGATTTCCGTCAGTGATTGGCAACAATTTATCCCTGTCTTTGGAGTCATACACAGCGTCAATAACGGGGGCACCGCTTGACGCCATTTCGTCATCATAATTATCATTATAGGTCACTATGTCCTGACAAGCACCAAAGCTCAACGCCATACAGCACATAAGAGTTATGGATTTGAAAGATAATCTTTTCATGAAATATTGATTTTAAATTTCTGACTTTATTCTAGAATAGGGAAGGCACTTTAACTCCAACCCGGATTATTGCTGTCAATCGCTTCATTAGTAGAAACCTCATCAGAAGGCAATGGAAAGAGCAAATGACGCTGTTCACGATGTTTGTTCACACCGGCTTCATCGTAGTGGGTCTGAGAACCGTCCTTGTTGATTCCGCCGATAGAGTTCATCACTTCCACATAGATTCCCCAACGAATCAAATCCCATCGCCTGTCTCCTTCCAGCGCAAGTTCTTTGGCACGTTCTTCAAAAATGGCGGAACGCAGGGCTTGTTTGGAAGCAATGGCTCCATCACCGGAACTCGATGCAAGAGTAGCATTCGAACGGATACGTACCCTATTCAATGCACTGATAGCCTCCGAAGATACTCCATTATCCAATTCACATTTCGCTTCTGCGTAAATCAGCACGATGTCAGCCAGACGAAGGAAAGGCCAGTAGGCATCCGATTTTTTCTGTGTGGCGTCTGTAACGTCTGCATATTTGTTGGTGAATGCCAGACACTCGTTCGATACGTTAAAGTAATAGTTACGTCCGTCGTTGTAGGGAGCTTCCGGTTCTGCCACATAATTTCCGTTAGCATCATAGCCTGTGGCCTTCAGCACGTACTCCGGCGTGTTCGGATAGAAAAAGCCGCTCTTCGGTTTTCCCTCTTCGTCCTGATAGCTTACTATAAAACGATGTTTCACTCCTTGTGTGACACGGTAATCCTGAGAGGTGAACAGAGTATACCAGTGATAACGGTTGCCGATATACAGACCGCTGGCCACTACACCGCGTCCATTGTCAATCCCATTATACCATTCAAAGATACTGTTTCCATAAAGTTCATCACCGTTGGCACCTTGCAAGGCAAACAGGTGTTCGGTACTTTGCCCCAGTCCGGAACGCTTCCACAGTTGGTCATAAGGAAGCAGGTCATGGCTGCCGTAGTTGTTGTCCGGAGTAGGATAGAGCAGATATCCCGCCCATTTGGCAGCCTTTTCATAGCAATCCCTCCAATCGAAACTTTCGTAACCTTTCACCTGAGTCTTTACAAACTCCCGCCTTACAGGCATATCCAAGACTTTATCGTCACCATTGTATGAATAAGACGAACCAGTCATCACTGTCATTTTCTCACCTGCAGGAAGTGCACCGGAAGCCATGGTTGCATATACTTTAGCGAGCAGTCCGACAGCTGTTCCTGCACATACATGCCCTGTCTGATACTCCGCATCCGTATTCTTATAAAGACGGGGAATGGCTTCCTCTTCCAAAAGACGAACTATTTCAGCATAGACATCGGCTATCGGACGGCGAGGATTGTTGTATCCCGCCCCGTCCGTGACAGCCCTGTCAAACAACGGAATCTCACCATACGCCTTTACCAGCATAAAATAGGCAAAAGCCTTTTGGAAATACACCTCACCCAGACCATTCGTCTTTACCCGTTCATCGGCACCCGTGATTGCATTGATATATTTAATAGCCACATTAGCGCGATTAATCAAGTTATAGCAACCCTTCCAAATGGTATTGGTCACATCATCTCCCTGATAATTGCCGGCACCTGCATTGCTGAATGCCCAGTCAGGACCGGAAGCATAGTCACAGTCCATATCAAGCACGCGGGGGAAATTCCCCCAACGGAACATATCGTCCGCCCATTTACTGTACACGCCGGTCACCCATTGGCTGACTGCAGCATCATCGTTGCCCACCTCTTCCGGGCCCACAAAAGAATATGGCTTTTCGCTCAAGAAATCCTGGCAAGCGGAGAAAGTTGTCATGCCTGCTAAAGAAAGAGATAACAGGATATATATTTTTTTCAGTTTCATGGAGTTACATTTAATTGTTTATCATCTTAAAAATCTACTTTTATGCCTAATGAGAATGTGCGGCTGCTGGGATAGGAATACACATCAACACCACGCCGGGAGGCATCCGAACCGAAAGCATTCACTTCGGGGTCGAACCAGCTATAGCCGGTAATGGTGAAGAGATTGGTTGCGCTGGCATACACATTGACATTGCTGATACCTTTGAAATTAGGTTTCCAGACATATCCGATATTCAAGCTTTTCAGCTTCAAGTAAGAGCCGTCTTCTACATAACGGTTAGAGATAAGCATATTACGTTCGTAGCCCGAAACGGCTTTCGGCCACTTTGCCTGGGCGGCATTGGCTTCTGTCCAGCGGGTATTATAGGCTTCACGGGTGATATTACCCACATTCCCCATCTTCATATCCATCAGGTTGCCATTGAAAATGTCGTTTCCCTGACTTCCTTGCAGGAAAAAGCTCAATGTAACACCCTTCCACTCGAAGTTGCTGGTAAGTCCATAAACAAAATCAGGATTCGTATCTCCGATAATCACCCGGTCGGCCGAAGTAATATCGGGATTATCATCAAAGTTCCTGTATTTTATTTCACCAATCATACCGGCGCCTTTTGCGCGGATATCTGCACTGGGCGAAGCCATCACCTCTGCCAGATTATCATAGAATCCATCTTCTACATAACCATATATAGCCCCGATAGGACAACCGTTGCGCTGTATGAACACCTCATCAGCCGAACTCCATAATTTCTGCGCAAACTGGTCAGCTTTCAGTCCGCCAATCCTGTTGCGGTTGAACGAGATATTCGCATCGATATTCCATTTCAGCGGTGTATTCTGCAACACATAGAACTTACCGGTCAGTTCAAGCCCTTCATTAGTGATGTGTCCGCTATTGACCATCATGCTACCGAAACCGGTACTTGAAGGGATTTTCACATCCTGAAGCAAATCGCGTGTTTTCTTATGATAATAATCCACCGTCAGGTTAATACGGTTATTCAAGAATCCCATATCAATTCCCACATTATATTGGGCAGTCGTCTCCCAACGCAAGTCATCGGAAACCGGGCCTCTCCAGTCCACTTCGGCAAAGCCGCTGTTGATAGCCCCGCCAAAAGGATAGTTTGCCATATTAAGCATTGGCAGCGTACGATAACTTCCGATACCTTGGTTACCCGTTTCACCATAGCTCAGGCGCAACTTCAAGTTACTGAATATCCCCAAGTCTTTGATAAACTTCTCTTCCGACATACGCCATGCAATAGCTCCGGAAAGAAAACTAGCCCACTTGTTCTTATCGGTAAACTTACTCGAACCGTCAGCACGACAGGATGCGGTAAGGATATATTTATCCATGAGAGTGTAATTGACACGTGCCAGGAATGAAGCTAAAGCTGCATCTCCCCTGTCAGACCTCAATTTGCCCGGATTAGCTCCCAAACTCATATCGAAGTCCTGAGTGATGTCGTTGGGAAATCCCGTGGCCGACATTGCTTTGCTTCCCCAACTGGATTTCTCTGCCGTAAAACCTGCCACCGCATTAACGCTATGGATACCGAACGTCTTATCGAACGTCAGCAGTGATTCGGCGGTGATTCCCAACCACCAGTTGCTTGACTGTTCGGCCTTGCCATTGATATTAGTAGTGGACGAACCTTCCTGCGTTTCGCGGCCATAGTACATACCACGGTCATTGTTAGTGTAACTGATACCCAAATTCTGTCTGAACTTCAGAAAAGGCAAAAGTTTAACCTCCATATAGCTTGAATTGAACACATTTATGCTGCGCAAATTATCTTTTGTGTTGGTTATATAAGCCAACGGATTGGATGCAAGCCAGCTCAATTCACCAGTTTCCGCTTTATTCTTCTGCGGATCATACGTCGAGGGAAACACCAATGCAGAACGGATAACACCACAATCAGAAGAGTTGGTCTTCGAGAAATCCGTATCAGTATGTGTGAAACTGGTATTCATGCCCATTTCCAACCATTTGGTTATATACCTGCCTATATTGGAACGTAACGAATAACGAGTAAAACCGGAATTCTTGATGATACCGTCCTGTTTGAGGAAATTACCGGAGAATGAATGCCAGCCCTTGTCCGAACCGCCCGATACACTGATATTATATTCCTGCGAAAAGCCGTTCTGATAAATCAAATCCTGCCAGTCGGCCACCCCCACATAGGAAATGTTACCATATTCATCTACATAATCACCCGGTCGGAGGAAGTCTTCCGGTGCCGGCAGGTATTTGCCTGCAGAAGTATCGTTTCCGCCACCCGGCAAGGCCGGATATTCCCAAGCCCCGGGATACGGCAGCTTGCCATAAGGCTTATTACTATATTTATAATCATTGAGCACTTGTTCGTTTTGATAATTGGCATAAGTGAATGCGTCGAGCACATCCATACGTTTCGCTATCTTCGAGAATGTAAAGTTGGCACTGAATTCCACCTTTTCATTTCCCTTCTCACCTCGTTTGGTGGTTATGATAACAACCCCGTTCGCCCCACGGGAACCATATATGGCAGTCGCAGAAGCATCTTTCAAGACATCAATACTCTGAATGTCGTGCGGATTGATAAATGCCAATGGGTTTGATTTATTCTGACTGTTATTCGTGTCACTTGCAGGAGTATCTCCCGTATCAAACGGCACGCCGTCTACAATATAAAGAGGTTGTGAATTGGTAGAGAAAGAGTTCGTACCGCGAATTTGAATACTGATGCCGCCCCCCGGAGCGCCGTCACTCTGATTCACCTGCACACCGGCAATCTTGCCCGCCAACCCCTTACTCAAATCAGTAGGATTGCCTTTCATCAGGTCGTCACTTTTTATCTGCGAAACGGCACCGCTCAAATCACGTTTCTTCATTGTACCATAACCCACTACGACAACCTCGTCCAGCAGTTCCGCATCATCCTTAAGAACAACAGTCACCTGGGCCTGTCCGTTCTTTAAGGATACTTCCTGCTGCTTATAGCCAATAAAACTGACCTGTAAAACCGCCCCTTGCGAAACGGTTAATGTAAAATCACCGTTCAAATCAGTGATAGTTCCGTTTGTCGTACCTTTCTGTACTACATTTGCACCAATCACCGGTTCTCCCGAAGCATCCGTCACCCGTCCTTTTATTTTAACGGATTGCTGTTGTATCATTGCTGTCGTGTCGGCAGACGCATTAGCGGGAAGAGGAACACCACTAACCAGAGATGCCAGGCAGAGCCCTGTGATAAATACTGTTTTTCTGGATTTTAGATTCATAATATAAATATTTGATAGGTTTTTATTCTGTCGATTTAAGGACTTCCTTTTGACTGTGGCAAATGTACGAATAAAAAAGTACCGCCTATTTCTCATTTGATTTTCAAACTATCCGAATTGTATCCCGACCGGAGAATAATCGATTCGGGATAGAAAAAGATACAAAAGACACATATCTTCCCCTAAAATGATACATTCGGGATAAGGGATTTATGAACGGAATTCTTAACTTAGCAACGTGAAAAGATACAATTATGAAAAGACACTTACGAATTCCTTTGTTTCTTCTTATCTCCTTGCTGAATAGCCTGGCATCATACGCTTCAAACGAAATGAGTTTTCACCAGCTGGGAGTAAAAACAGGCATGTCCGACAATTATATTCAGGCGATAGAACGGGATAAATATGGGTTCATGTGGTTTGCTACCCGTGATGGCCTGAACCGCTATGACGGTTATCATTTCAAGACATATACCACCCTCCGGCAAGGAGCTTACAACAATAGCGTAGAATGGGTAGCAGAAGATGCAGCAGGCAATATATGGATAAAAACTCCGGTTAACTATTGTTTTTATGACCGTGAAATGGACGAACTGGATAACAGAACGGAGCTTCTTCTGCACAAGATAGGTATCTTTGAAAGCCCTAGGCAATTATTCATAGATGACGACAAGAACCTGTGGTGTGTTGCAGACAACACATTGTATTACTACATCTTCTCCGATGAAACGCTATACAAACAGTCACTTCCGGGCAGCGTAAACATTGCCGACATGGCATGCCGCAACAAGAGATGTTACATTCTCATGACCGATGGAAATGTAATTAACATAGACTGGATGCATAAATCCATAACCAAACTGTTTCATACGGAAATACATACCACTTATATGCCTCACATTTATCTGGACTTTTCTTCCCGGCTTTGGGTGTACGCCCCGCACAGCGCGGATGTCAAATGTTATTCTCTGACAGAAAACAACTGGATTGACTTTGCCGCCCGAACGGAACTCAGTAGAGAACGAACCATGATTACCACAATAACCGACGACGGCAAAGGGAATATCTGGATAGGAACCGATGGCAGAGGAATATTCATATGCCCGTATAATAAAGAAAAGGGCAAGGTGACGCGTCTATTCAAGGATGTCGACAAATTATATTCCCTGCCGGACAATCACGTGACCTATATCTACAAGGACAACCGCGACGTGATATGGATAGGAACCGGCAAACAGGGCGTAGCCTATTCAGGTTTGAACAATCTGATATTCGAAAACCATTATTGTCCCCAACTGGAGGATGTCAGTTGTTTCTACGAAGACGGAGAGGGCAAACTATGGCTAGGATTTGACGGTGAAGGCATAGCCAGTTACGACAAGGATAAAAACACCTATACTTATTATAAATCAAAGAACAAAGAGATTCCTTCCGACTTGATTGTTTGTTCTTTCCATGACAACAAAGGCAGAGTGTGGTGGGGAAGTTTCGGCGGTGGAGCGTTTTATTATCAGAATGGTCAGTTCACTCCGCTCAAAGCGGCGGAAAATAATCCGGTGGAACTGCCTCAATACATACGTCGTATCACACAGGATAATGCCGGTAACTTATGGTTTGCCACTTACTCGCAAGGACTCTACTGCCTGGAACCTTCCGGAATGCTCAAAGATTATACAATGAGTAATTCGACTTTACTGACCAATTACATTGCCGACCTGGCATACGTTGATGGTCATTCTCTTTATGTGGCTACCAGTTCCGGAGTGTACTACATGAATACTTCCACCCGGGAGATGACGATATTGGAACAAACTGCTGACGGTGAAGAAGTGATACAAGATAAGTTCGCCAATTGCATCTATCAAGATTCACGCGGACTACTATGGATAGGCGGACGGAAAGGGGTCAATGTGTATAGCCCGAAGCAAAATAAGTTAATCAATTTGAATACCGCAAACGGTGTTTCCCATTCATATATACGTGCCATTATCGAAGATGCATCTCACAATATGTGGCTCACTACAGACCATGGCATCACCCACGTGGAAGTAGTGGAATCCGATGCTGCCAGTATGCCCGACTTCCGTTGCCACCCTTATTATGAAGAGGATGGAATCGGTAACCTTACTTTCAATAATTTTTCAATCTTCTGCAATCACAGGAATGAAGTAATTGCTGGAGGCGGAGGAGGATACGTAAAAATTATCCCACGCGGCAATGACTTGTTTTACTTCGACCGCCAAGTAATATTCACCGACTTATATATTGATAATGAGTGTGTCAATGCAAACAGGCCCGCACACAACGGACGTATCATTCTCACAAAGAACATCCAGTTGCTTAACAACCTCAACCTGAACTATTCAGACAACAGTTTTGCTGTGGAAGTCTCGGCTATGGACTATGGCAATCTACACAAGCTACAATACGAATACAGACTCAATAAAAACGAAGAATGGACAAAGCTGGAGGGAAACCGGATTTATTTCAATAAACTGGCTCCCGGAACTTATCAACTTCAAGTACGGGTAATGAAGGTTCATGATTATGAAAACGATGCAAGTGCTACACTTTCCATCAATGTGTATCCGCCATTCTGGCTTTCTAATATAGCTTATAGCATCTATGCATTACTGTTGGTGAGTGCCATATCACTTATCTTTATCCACATGAAACGGAAACACCGTCGATTATTGCTTCAACAAAAACGTGATATGGAAACGGTGCAGCAGCATGAAATTGACGAAGCCAAATTACGCTTTTTCACTAATGTAAGCCATGACCTGCGCACTCCTTTGTCACTCATCATCACTCCTCTTGAGCAAATATTGGCTACTAATACGGCACAAGACATAAAAAAGGAATTGAAGTTGATTCATCGCAATGCATTGGCACTCCTGGACGTTATCAACCAACTGCTTGATTTACGTCGGCTGGACAATGGTAAAGCCCAACTCAATCCTTCCCACGGTGATTTGGCAGATTTCATCAAAGAAGTATGTGATTCTTTCTATTCGTACGGCGACAAAAAGAATATTGCCTTCAGCCTTTCATTGAAAACCGATAATCTGGAAACAGACTTTGATAAGAATAAAATGCAGCGCATAATGCTTAATCTATTATCGAACGCATTCAAATACAACGTGAATCACGGGAGCGTGAACGTAGTGCTGGATCATATCATAAAAGATGAAAGAGAATATGCCTGCATCCAAGTGGCGGATACCGGAATCGGGATACGTGAAGAAAACAAAGCTAAAATATTCGACCGTTTCTATCAAGAAGAACACTCATCCACTGATTATATCGGCAGTGGCATAGGCATGCATATAGTCAAAGAATATGTTACTCTCCATAATGGCGACATTCAAATTCGCGATAATCATCCCCAAGGTACTATCTTTGAATTTATGTTCCCCATACGACATAAATGCAAGAACATATATCCCACGGCAACGCCAACTGAAAGACCAGACATACAGGAAGAACCGGAGCAAGCAAAAACGCCAACAGGTTGTTCATTACTTATTGTGGAGGACAACGAAGATTTCCGACAATTCATTGTTGACTGCCTGAAAGACCGATTTACTGTTTATGAGGCCGAACAAGGTGAAAAAGCAATGGAGATATTGGCCCTGCATGATATCAGCCTTGTGATAAGCGATGTCCGTATGCCGATAATGAACGGACTGGAGCTATGTAATAAGATAAAGGGAGACTTCCGTTACTCACATATCCCTGTTATTTTACTGACTGCACGAACCGCCCAGGAACATATGCTGGAAGGATTGCGTGAAGGTGCCGATGACTATATAACCAAGCCTTTCAATCTGGATATTCTTCTACTCCGTATTCAAAAGCTGTTAGAATGGAGTAGCCGCAACCATCAACGATTCGGAAAAGTTGAAGTGTCTCCTGCCGAGATTACCATCAGCACTATTGATGAAAGGCTTATTGAGCGAGCCATACAAGCAGTGGAAGAGAATATGGACAATACAGATTTCTCTGTCGAAGACCTAAGCATGACTGTCGGAATGAGTCGTGGTCACTTATACAAAAAACTAATGACGATAACAGGCAAGTCCCCTCTTGAATTTATCCGTGTCTTGCGCATAAAAAGAGGAAAGCAATTATTGGAACAGAGTCAGGAAAGCATTTCTCAAATAGCTTATCAAGTGGGACTGTCACCCAAACAATTCGCTAAATATTTCAAGGAAGAGTTTGGATGCCTGCCTTCAGAATTCAACTGTAAAAAGGACTGATTCCCTATAAGAAAGCATACTTTTGTTGCAATGAAAAATAAAAGATGGAGAAAGAAACTCGGTTCCCTTTCTTGTTACAGTCAAATTCCTTACTAACTATTAGAATAAAAACCGCCTTCAGCCTTCAGTTCTTTAAAAAATCCCCTTTTCATCGGTGATTTTTGCTGAAAGCACTCCTGAAAGCAAAAGTATTTAACTCCAGTTACTTTTGCCATATTTACTTTCAACAGAGGCTCTGTTGTAACAAAACGGAGCCTGCATTTCATTGTAACAGAGCCTCTGTTTTACCCAAATACAGGCTCTGTTTTGTTCAGCCCACGTGCTGGCGTGTTCCAGCCCACGCGCAAGCAGCCATAAGCCCACATTTCACCTCACTTTTGCCCACGTGGTGGATCTATAGATCCCGTTTGGTGGACATGTATATTCAGCATGGTGAGTATATATACCCATCACGCTGAATATATAGCTCTATAGCTATGAGGGTATACGCCATTGTCCCATACGCCAGTTCTTAATGGAGTAAACCATACGATATACGAAAAATAAATGCAGTACACCATCGGGTTACCACGAGCAATCAAATCGCCTTTGGTGTGCTGCATTTACATTTGAGTCAAGTCATCTATAATACCATGGGGGTTGCTGCAAGACAGGCGGCAATGACCATTGTTAGTTAGTAATAGACAGCTCGGTTACCTTATATGGATGCTTTACTGCTGCATGGGCAGCTTTCTGGGCAACAGCTTTCCTCGCCTCATCCAACCCTTCCGGGACATAAGGATTCCCGACTACACTGTGTTTGAAGATACGTTCGAACCAGGTACAGGCAGCGGTATAACGTCCAATCTTCACATCCAGATGATAGCCGTCCCGATTCAGATGGTCGCCGATGAAAGAGGTGCGCGCATTTTGTATGGCAGTGCCCGAAGGGATGACAATCTTTATCTTATTCGCCTTAGCCGCTTTCTTCACTGCATCGGCAATAGCCTGATACATGGTCAGTTGATTGCAGTTGTAGTTTTTAAATCCACTATGCTTGGAAGTAGACGCATACGCCCAGGTTTGGTGCAGCATCAGCTTTGTTTTCTTTGGAAGGCGTGCTTTTACATATTCTATGAGCTCGGGAAGAGAGGCTTCATACGTCTCATACATTCCCGAAAAAGGACTTGCCTGTTGCAGGCTGACGTAATCCCAGTCTTCATCTGCCAGCACCGCTTCCAAAGACATCTTGCCTTTTTCCCGTTTCTTTCCATCCGTACCTATTCTCCGGTAGGCATAGGCGGGAGCATTGTCACGGGCATTTTTCACATGACGTTCCAGGGAACAGCCGCCGATAAACATATTGCCGATGATGGTTGAAATGCCTTCGGCTTCGGCAAGTTCATGCAGATATTGCTCCACGGCATCCTGGGAGAAACTGTTGCCGATAGCAAGTATCCTGACCGTTTTTTGCTGCGCATACACTCCTCCGGCAAGAAGGAGCAGTATGCACATACAAATCACTACATTTCTATATTGCTTCATTATATTCAAATATAACTAAACTTATCGGTTATTTCTCTTTTTCATGTAATAATCTCTCATCAAATACCACGCTTTCTTACGCATACCCTGGTCGGATATGAGTCCTTTGCGGTTCCAGCCATCTTGATTGGTGGGGTGGAAACGGAACGGCGAACGGAAGTCGAACAGAATCCAGGGAGATACACCACGCAGGTTCGGGATATTGTCGAACATACGGATATTATCCCTATACAGACGTGCCTGATATTCCTCACTCCAGGAGCTGACCACATTCTCATCACCGGACTGACCGTACAATGCTTCGCCGCCAAATTCCGAGATAATCAACGGTTTGTCCGTCACTACTTCCCATATAGCGTCTTTCGGTTCCACAGGCCACGGATGATACCAGCCCATATATTTATTGATAGCTACGACGTCCAGTTGGGAAGTAAAAGAATCTTCCATTACAAAACGCTGTTTTTCGCTATTGAAGTGCACAAGGTCGAAAGCGGCAACATACAGGCGGGTAGTGTCCAGCTGTTTTCCCGTTTCGAGCAGGGAAGTAAGGAATTCATTCCGTTCTTTGGAAGGCTGTGTTTCATTGGCAACACCCCAATAACCTACCGCGCAGCGGTTTTGATCGCGCTTAATCATTTCAGAAAGCATCCTCTGCGCTTTCTTACGGGTATCATCGTCTGTAAAATCAATGCCTTGCCAAATAGGAATCTCCTGCCAGAGAAGGAAACCCATCTTTTCCGCCAGGCGTACCGTGTACTCATTCTGCGGATAATGAGCCAGGCGAATCATGTTCACACCAAGTGCTTTCGCTTCATTTAACAACATAGCTGCATCGGCTTCCGAGAAAGCACGCCCCATACGTTGCGGGATTTCTTCGTGGAAAGAGATACAGCACATAAATGTCGGCTTCCCGTTCAGGTAAATATCAGTTCCTTTCACGGTGATATTACGGAAGCCGATTTGCTCTTCCACACGGTCGGCACTTGAAGATACAGTCACGCCATAGAGTTTCGGTTCTTCCGGCGACCAGCGTTGCAGCTTCTTCGCATTCAACACGGTTTCCGCCTTTCCTTCTGCATCGGTGGTAAGCTCCGCGTTGATTTTGAGTTCGGGGATGGCAACTGTTACTTTCTCACCTGCCTTTTTATCAGAAAGACGCACACAGGCAATTATCCGGTCGGGAGCATTTTTATCCAGTTGGATAAAATAATCTTCTATAAATGTCCGGGGAGTTTTCACCAGCAGCACATCTCTTGTGATGCCGCCATAGTTCCACCAGTCGAATGCCATAGCGGGAATGGCGTCTTTGGTACGGCGGTTGTTCACTTCTACCGCCAGGAAGTTGTCACCGTCTTTCAACAGGTCTGTCACTTCCACTTGGAAAGGAGTAAAACCACCTTCGTGCTCTGCTACCTCTTTCCCGTTCAGGTAGACTTTGCAACGATAGCTGACAGCACCGAAATAAAGGAACTGGCGTTTGTCTGCCAAGCGTTTGGCATCAAAGTGACGGGCATACCATACAGTGCCTTCGTAATACTTCAATTCGGGCGATTGGGAGTTCCAGTCACCCGGAACATTAAGACGCAACCCGCCTTCAAACGCGTATTCATAGAAATCGATATTTCCTTCCGGTTGCCGGTTCTCATAGATTTTCATCCGTTGCCCCTGGTCGTACAGGTCGATGATAGCATTCCATTTACCATTCAGCGAATGGATGTTGCGACCATATACATTCGTTATCAGCTCCTGTGCCGCAACGCTTCCAGCAAAAACGATTAGCAACAATAGACATAGACTTAATTTCTCACCTGTTTTCATTTAAGTATGTTGTTATAATTAGTGTATATAATAAGTTCAGGCACGGATTATACGGATTTCACGGTTTTTTAGAATAGAATAGGTAAAACAACAGTGTTAATCCGTGTAATCCGTGCTATTTCGATTTATTTTTCAGGAAATTCATTACCCAGTTCCAGGCTGCGCTCCACTGTTCGGCATAGGCATAATGAGCGGTCGTCTCAGCTACAAACAGCTCTTTCGGAGCATTAATCACGTTATAAGCGGAGTAAGTGGTGGTAGGCGGACAAACCATATCATTATAACCAAAAGTATAGAATCCCGGAACTTTGACCTGCCGGGCAAAGTTCACCACATCAAAATACTGAATGGTTTTCATCTTTTCCGGCGTCCGGTTCTTCGCATCCTTAAACAAATGCGGCCAACCGCCTGCACGACCGTGGGCATAACCCGCCATATCACACAAGGCTGGATAGAAAGAAACCAATCCCTTGACACGGTCATCGAGTCCGGCAATCACAATGGAAAGCGCACCGCCCTGGCTTCCTCCAAAGGTCGCCAGATTACCGTTAAATTCGGGAAGTGTGTAAATGAAATCAATGGCTCTCACACAGCCTGTATAAACCCGTTTGTAATAGTACTTGTCCCGATTGTCCATATTGAACGAGTGGTAATTCTTCAAAGCTCCGTTATAAAGCCGGTGATACACATCTCCCGTCAGGTTGACCGGAATGCCGTGGATACCGATTTCCAGAATGATAAAACCTTTTCCGGCACGTTCAGCTTCTCCGTTATAGGCACGGATGCCTGCGCCCGGCACTTTCAGAATCGCCGGATATTCCCCGGAAGCCTTCGGAACACAAAGGATGCCGTACATACGGGACGCATAGTCATTGTTCGCAAAGGAGACATGATATACGTTCACCTTATCCGTGCACCTTTCCGGCAGTAAAGTCATTATCGGTTCCAGTGCCCACTTTTCAGCGGCTTCTTTGGTACTTTTCCAAAATTCCAGAAAGTCGACGGGCAACGGAGTGGTCGGTTGCAATTTTTCAGGAGAAAAGCCGACGGTAGCCACGCCTTCATACTCACGCCCTTGGCAAGTGACAAAAGCACGGCAACGCAGGAACCCTTCTTTTTTCATAGTCCCTGCGTTAATTTCAAGCTTTTCATTCTTCAAAGGCTGTTTGCCTGTCTGATGAGGTTTCATCATGTCTTCCGAAATCTCATAACGTACTTCCAGATTATCCTGTGGGATATTGCATTTCAATACCACTACTTTGAATTTCACTTTTTCTCCCGGTTTATACAGCCAATTGGTGTGGTCTGGAGTGACCTGCACTTGAACCAGTCTTTCCTGCGGCTGTCCCCATGCAACTATCTGCATGGAGACAAATGCTATCAGGAGAAGAAGAAAACGTACACTTTTTACCATAGTTCCCTATTTTATTTCATTTGTCGTTGTTATATTAATATCCCATTTATCAGCTATTAATACTCATTGTCTCAACTATTAATACCTATCCGCCCAACTATTAATACCTGACAACTCAACTATTAACATCCAACAGCAGAGATATTAATGCTCCTCTTCACACATCATAACGCTCTGCAAATCAGAAGTTAACACATCATTTGTGATTAGCGTAAAAAGCAGATAGCCGCCTTTTTATGGTTTTACTTCGTATTGATAGAGTGCGAAAGAGTTCTTGTCATTTAGCTCGAAACTTACTCTACCCTGTGCGCCGACTTTTGCGGCAAACTTTTTGCCACTTCCCATTACAGGGGTAAAAGTAACTTTCTTACCCTCAGGAAGCCAAGTGTCAATAGTTCCCCTGGCTTGCTCATTATCTTCGCGGTAAACTACAAGATAGCCTTGCGTGCCGGAGACGGTCGATTGGAATCCGGTCCACGAACGTCCCGAAGGTTCCTCACCAATGGGCAGTATGACGCCTTGATGAAACCGGAGTTGCAAGGGTTGGTATTTCTTGAGTAGAGATGCCGTAATATAAGCCTCTTCGGGCAGGTTCGAAGCTTCCATCCAAGCCAATGGCTGTGCCGCCAAGGTGATGGCAAAGAGGTAATCGAAACTGTAACGGGCGGGGGCAAAAGGGTCGGCAGCGTCATACTTGTCGGCATTGCGCCATTTATTAAGGAACTCTATCTGCATCTTCTCCGCCGGTACATAGCGAGACAGCATCCAGAGGTTGCGCAAGGTGCGATAAGGGTAATAATTGCCCCAATCGGTATAGCGGTTTTCCAGAAAGATGTTGCCGTACTCGTTCATATAGTGATACCCGCCGCGACGACCGGCAGTGGCATCGAGGTTGAAAATCACTTCATAGTTGGTTTGCTCCAACACGGTATCAAACAGTCGGCGTAGATTCTGTTCGGCTGTCTTGGTAGGTATCTGCAGGCCGTCTATCTTAAAACAGCAGATGCCGTACTTCTTATAAAGTCCGATAATGGCTTGCGCATCTTTTTGCCAATCGGCAAAATCATTCTGTATGCTGGGATTGAACCATAATCCGATACGAATACCCAATTTCTTGCCTTTCTCTACAATAGGTTTCAGCCCATGAGGGAACTTTGTGGGGTTGGGCGTCCAGTAATCGCCACTTTTCCAGATATCCTTAAAACTACCTCCGGCAGTCTTCGAGTTAGGGCTTTTTCCGCTCTGCCAGCCATCGTCCAGTTGAAAGAGGGTGATGCCCATGCGTGCGGCACGGTCTAGTTCTGCCAGACAGAAAGCCTCATCTATTTTGGCATCCTGGCTACGGTCGCCCCAGGTATTGAGCATAATCATCTCATCCTGTGCGGCGGTGTGGTGGCGCAGTTGTTTCTGATAGAGGCGCAGGGCAGTAAGCGCTTCTTGCTCACCACCGGTATAGATGCCGGTAACGCATCCATAAACGCGGGTCCAGCTATCCGGCTTTACATCATGAGACGCAATGCCCAGCCCCACTACCATAAAATCGCTAAAGTCCGCCACGAAGTCAGAACCCGGATAATGTAATTGGGTACTGCTGCTAGGAGCCTCTTTCAAAAAAAAGAAGCCTTGACGCGTAACTACGTCATGAGCAAAAAGCAAATTACCACGATACGTATTGCGACGGTAAGGAAGCCAGGTACGCCCGGTCACCAGATTGTCGTTCCAATCGGTGTAGTCGAAAAACTCGATTGTGCGGGCACTCCAATGATTGCCGGATAGTTGCAACCTGTCGAGCGTGGGAGTTTTCACCCCCGTAGCCATATCGGCCGTGTGCTCTATATTTTTGCGGTCGGCGTTAGAGCGGTTATCCTCCTTATTCTGATAAAGTTCCACTTGCCCTTTCAGATAGGTGTCGCAAGCAATGGCGGGACAGTCTGCATAAATGCGATAGCGACGCTCTATATTCAGCGAACCGATAGTGCAAGCCACGGTAGCCTGCAGATAACTGGCGTGGATGCCGTTCGTCGGTATCTCGTTCACGGTAAGTGTAGCATCCGTAGAGATACCTTTCACAATCGAGAAATCGGGTTGTTTGCCCTGTGCCGGAATGGTTTTTCCGTGTTGCTTGTCAGTAAGGCTGATGGTAACAGGCGCACCGTTATTCCACAGCATGACGCGTTCCATATAGTTATTGCCCATACGTAGCGTGTCACCTTTCAGAAAAGCGTAATACTGTTGTCCTCCCCAAAGCGGCAAGGTACATATTGCCGATAGAAATATCGTGATAATATTTTTTTTGCTCATAGTTTGTCTACGGTTTGATGTAAGCTCCCGGAACTTCCAACAATTTGTTGGGTTCGTTGAAGCGTTGGTTATCGGGCACATCGCGTTTGCCCAGACCCGCTTGCATAAGTTGCTTCAGTTCCGGCAGGTGATGATGATAGATGTCGCGCGGCTCTACACGATGCTTGTGGCAGAGTCCGGCTGCCATACCTACTACTTCACCCATCATGCCGGTAGTACGCATCACACGTACCGTACCCAAAGCTACATGGGTGCAGCTCATATTGCGGCCTGCCATAAAGAGGTTGTCCACATTACGCGAATAGAGACAGCGATAGGGAACGGCATAAGGATGAATCCAACGATGCACCGTAGCCGACTTGAATTCATTGCCGGGAAAGCGGACACTGTTCACGCTGTCGGGGAAGTGAAGGTCGATGCTCCAAGTGGTGGTAAACGAAGCATCCTCGTACGCCACATTCTTGTCTATATCGTCCTGTGACAGTACGTAGTCGCCCAAGAGACGGCGTGATTCACGTTTGCCTGAAACATACGCCACCCAGTCGAGGGAACGGTTGGCGTACTTCTTATGGTCTTTATAGTGATTCTTCAGATAGCTCCAGTTGGAATATATCACCAAAAGTCCATAGTCGCGTACACGTTCAGCCTCGCTGACCTGATTGCGGTTCATACCTGTTTCCCATTTCCACTCGCCCATGGTTACAGGCTCACAGTTTTCAGCGTCAAAGCGCACGCCATATTCAAAATGAGGGAATGAGGTTTTCTTCTTCATATCCTTGCTATACCATTGAATAGAGGCCCCCATCACCAATGAGTCGGGTTGCTCGGGAGCAAGGCTCTCACCATATTCATCGCGGCCTTCACGTCCCATAGCCCAATCGGCACCGGCTAAATAGCCTATGGTAGCATCACCTGTGCAGTCGCTAAAGAGAGGAGCAGTAAGTTCAGTTTGTTCGCCCGTCTCGATGTGCTGGATAGTGACTGACACAATGCGGTCTCCTTGCATCTTCACGGCTACCGCACGCTGAGAGGCATAAAGGGTAATGTTCTTTTCGGCATCTATAAAGTCTTCCTTCTTCCGGTCTTCATAGTAGTCGCCCGGTTGGGCATTGCCGGAACGCTCATGGCCAAACTCACGTATCATACGACCCAATCCCTGATTAGGCCCCATTTCGATGATACCGCCGAGATGTACACGAATCTCCGACGAGTTATTGCCGCCCAATACAGGACGGTCATTCACTAGTGCTACCTTACAACCTAATCGGGCAGCAGATGCGGCAGCACACATTCCGGCTATTCCCCCTCCTACTACCACAAAGTCGTATTGATGAGCGGGCACCGTCTGTTGTTGTCGCAGGCGGGTACGAAGTGCCGCTGTCTCTGCCGTATCCCAGGTAGCGGGTTGCGTGTTCGCATCGGTCGTAAGGTAAATGGCATCGCAACGACCGTCGAAACCGGTGAGGTCTTTCAGGGCAAGGGTAGTAGTCCCTGCTTTCAATACTGTCTTTCCGGCAAATTGCCATTGCCAGGAATTACCTGTATGTCCTAATGTAGCTTTCAGCAATTTGCCGCCTAAAGCCAGGCGGAATTTTCCAGGACCTTCGGCATCGGTCCAAGGTGAAGTCCAGTTGTAAGTACGGGCATATACGTAGTAAGTGCCCGCCTGGGGAATGTTGATTTCTGCCGTAGCATCCGCCACAGGGATGCCCATGCCATGTGCCATGAGATAGGGCGAACCCATTTGATCCATGAACTGCTGGTCGAGCACCCAGCCGCCTCGCTGGCTGAAACTTTCAGCTTCGATGAGCAGTTCTTCGGCTACAGCCACAAGGCTACAAGCTACGGCTATGCATGTCAATAAGAATTTTTTCATCACAGTACAGCGTTTTTATGATTATTGTCTACTATCTTCACAGAGGGAACAGATTATCTCGCCATTTTGTAAATTTCATTGCCTGCCATCAAAAAAGCACCAACTCCATAAACCTCCGTCATGTCACGAGTCACTTTCTTCGGGTCGGCACCGATTTGCTGCACATAACCCAGTTTCCCATTCGGTTCCACAGCCGAGACTAATGCATTCCAGCCTTTTATCATTACAGGAAGATAAATTTCCTTATCCAATAAACCTTCGTTTATTCCATAAGCAATGGAATAGACAATGAAAGTAGTGCAACTCGTTTCCGGTGATGGATAAGAGGCAGGATCCAAGAGACTGGCATGCCAAAAACCGTCCGGATGCTGCAATCCGGCAACACGGGTAGCCAGTTTTACAAATAATTCCTCATAGAATTTGCGGTTCTTATCTTTCTTGGGCAGTTCCTTTAATATTTCAACTAGACCACCAAGCACCCAACCGTTGCCACGTCCCCAAAAGACTTTCTTACCATTGGCTTCGCGCTTATCAAAATAACGCCAGTCACGGTAGAACAAGTTTTCTTCTTTATCGAACAGGTAATCATAAGTCGCTTTATACTCACGATTCATAAATTTGATATATTTTTTCTCTCCGGTCAGCATATACAGTTTGGCATATACAGGGGGAGCCATAAAGAGAGCATCACACCAAGTCCAACGTTCCAAGGTCTTTAAGTCTCCCTCCACCAGCTTGAAACTGCCTTCGGACGGATGATTGACAATCCATTCCGTACGGGCGAGCGTAGGGATAATCATTGCTTCGTCTTTGTACTTGCGGTATAAATCCAAAAAGGACTGTGATACAGCGATGTCATCAGCATGGTAAAACCGTTTGTCCGGCTGCCAACAATTCCGCCGCCCGATACGAGTCAGCCACTTATAATATGTATCATCATTGTCTTCTTTTTCAGCCAATTCCGCCCAATCCACCATGCCGACATAAAGAGCACCTTGCGGCCAGTTCAAGTCGTCATGTTCAGGAGCGGGGTGTGGATTGGCAATCTGCCAATCCGCCACCTTTCGCATGATAGACTTTATTTCTGCTTTTTGAAAAGGAATCTCTGTTGCCATTATAAAAACGGAACATAACAGAGACGCTCCCAATAAAAGTGTTTTTTTCATTCTATATTTATTTGTTTATCATTCGGTCATTACAGTTCAACTGTAGCCTTTAAAGGCAATTGACTGGAAGCAGGCCCGACTAAGATCTCAAAGTCTCCTTTTTCCACTACAAAGCGGTGTTGATTCATATCGTAAAAAGAGAATGCATCCTCATCCAGCACAACAGCAACCCGCTTCTTCTCCCCTTTCTTCAAGAATACCTTTTCATATCCTTTCAGTTCTTTCAACGGACGGGGAACAGAAGACTGTACATCATGCACATACACCTGTGCCACTTCCGAAGCATCCATCTTACCTGTATTCTCTATATCAAAGCTAACGGTAACCTGATGCTTACCCGTTTTCTCTGCAGCCATATTACTATAAGCGAAAGTAGTATAGGACAAACCGTAGCCAAACGGATAGAAAGGTTCTTTTCCCGAACGGTCGTATCCACGATAACCGACAAAGACACCTTCGGAATAGTCTACACGCTTAATCTCCGCCTTTAAGTTCTCGTAATAACTGCCGTGCACCGGATTATCGTCCCATTTCCGCTCGATAGAAATCGGTAGCTTTCCACTTGGAGAAATCTTACCGGTCAGGATTTCAGCTATCGCCTGGCCGCCTTCCTGTCCCGGATACCAGGCCATAAGAATCGCTTTTGCGGCATCATACCAGTTGGTGAAATCCACACCGCCACCGGCGTTCAGTACAACCACAACATTGGGATGCATGGACGCAATCTTCTTGATAAACAATTCCTGATAGCGGAGCAAGGCAAACGGACGGTCAAAGCCTTCGCCTTCGGTATTACTATTGAAGCCTGTGCAGAACACTACATTATCCACCTTTGCCAATCCTTGACGAAGTTTCGCCTCATTAAGGCTATAAGCATTAAAACGAATGATAGCCGAAGAAATATTATCAAAGAATTCAATCCGGAAACGATATTCCTTACCACCCTCAACCGGCAGTTCAACTTCACGGCTAGAGTAGGAATGATTTCCCCAATCTCCCGTAATATGCTTGTCATTCACAAACAGACGATAACCGTCATCACCACCGATATGAAGTTTCAACTGACCGTCAGTTTGTGGCATGTAGCAGGCTGTCCAACGGACAGAGAATCCATCTGTCGGAAAGCCGTCCAAAGGTGCCCCATATCCCCAGTCATAATCAACAGAGGATTCCGTGCGTATTACTTCAGGCTGGCCCGAAAGGGTCTTGTTTTTAAAGTATTCAGCTTTGAAGCCTTTCATCTGACGATTAGCATCAGTATAAAACTCATGGACAATATCTTCATAAATCACATCATCCGTCAATAGTAACAGATTCTTTTTCTTCAATTCCTTCAAGCCTTGAGCCACTGAGACGGTAGAAAAAGGAGTGACAAACCCACTACCGCCACCGGTAGGAATCAAATTTGCATTAGGCCCCATCACGGCTGTCTTTCCTTTCAGCGGGAGCAAGTTTCCTTCATTCCTCAACAGGACTACACCCTCGCGCGCCAGTTCTAAAGCTGTTTGGCGGGAGAAAGGATTATCCTCTGCGATGTTGCTGTCTTTCTGTTCCTTATCCAACATACCATAAGCAATCAGAGTTTGCAGGATGTGTTGTACTTTCAGGTTGATGGTTTCTTCTGTCACTGTGCCAGTCTTGATAGCAGGCAACAGATTCTCCAAATTCATAAAACGTCCTTTCGGCATTTCGAGGTCAAGTCCGGCGTTAGCAGCGCCTACGGCGGAATATACAGAAGTCCAGTCCGACATCAGAATACCTTTGAAGCCCCAAAGATTG
Organism: Bacteroides sp. AM16-13; assembly: GCF_003602705.1. NCBI lineage: Bacteria > Pseudomonadati > Bacteroidota > Bacteroidia > Bacteroidales > Bacteroidaceae > Bacteroides > Bacteroides sp. AM16-13. The sequence continues at coordinate 79,889 of NZ_QTLK01000017.1, read as the reverse complement.
CGCAAGACATCAATATTCAGCCATTTATGTTCGGTGGCATGGACACCGTTCAACAGATTGTAACTGTTCATTACGGCGCCGACATTGGCTTCCTGTACAGCTTTTCGGAAAGCCGGGAAATAGATTTCCTGCAAAGTACGTTCGTCTATGTCAGAGCTGGCATGGTGGCGGCTCCATTCCTGGTTGTTGGCAGCAAAGTGTTTGATTGTAGCAATGACTCCTTCCGATTGTACTCCCAGGATATATTGTTTCGCCGTTTCACCTGTCAAGTAAGGGTCTTCACCGAAGTATTCAAAGTTACGGCCGCACAACGGAGCACGATAGATATTCACGCCCGGGCCCAACAGGATATTAACTCCTCTTGCCTTGGCGTCCTGTCCCAAGCCTTGCCCTAACTTATAAAGTAATTCCCGGTTCCAAGTAGAAGCGGAAAGTATTCCGGAAGGATATAAAGTGCTCTTGGGAGCATGATTACGAATTCCCTGCGGCCCGTCAGCCAACTTGATTTCAGGTATTCCCAAACGGGGAATGGCACGCAGAGAAAAACTGGTATATCCGGAGATATACTCTATTTTCTCTTGCAAAGTCATTTTTGTTACAATGTCCTTCGCACGTTGTTCGGCTTGGGGAGTGATTGTCTGTGCATGGGCTGTGATACCTACCATAAATAAAAACACACCTACGCTTCGTATTAATTTTCTCATTATCGAATTTTACTCTGTTAAGTCTATCTTTACTTTCTGGTCTTTTACCTGGATGTAATACTCTCCGATTTCCAAGAATCGTTTGCCGTTCCCGTCAACAAAACCAAAATCGCGTTCCAAGTCAACATCAAAACGGAATACTTTCGTTTCACCAGCCTTGATTAATTGCTTCTCAAAGTGTTTCAACTCTTTCACCGGACGGGTAATAGAACAATAAGGGTCGGAGATAAACCAATGTACCGTTTCCAAGCCATCACGTTTTCCTGTATTCGAAACAGATACTTCTACTGAAAGTTTTCCACCACGTTTGACTGTTGTTACAGAAGGAGTAACAGTGCCATATTTGAATTCTGTATAGCTCAGTCCGTGCCCGAACGAGTATAAGGGCTCACTCGTGATGTCCTTATAGAAGCCCTGATGTCCACGTCCACTCTTGCGACGATTATAATAAATAGGAATCTGCCCGGTTGAATAAGGGAAAGTCATAGCCAGTTTACCGGAAGGGTTGATACGTCCAGACAATATTCCAGCCATTGGAAGCGCACCATTCACACCCGGCTGCCAAATTTCCAATATAGCATCCGAAATCGGTTCCAACCGGTTCAATTCCAACGGGCGTCCGTTCACCAATACCAGTACGATAGGTTTGCCGGCTTTCTTCAGTTCTTTTGCCAGTTCCTCCTGAATTTGAGGCAATGCAATAGAGGAACGAGAAGCATTCTCACCACTCCAAGTCATCATTTCGCCCAAACAAAGAACAACGACATCAGACCAACGGGCTGCTTCTAATGCTTCTTCAAAACCTTTTCGATTATCCCCTTGTGTGCTACAACCTAACGCATAACGCAGTTCAGCTTTTCCCACAAACTCGGTTGCCAATCCGTTATAGAGCATTGCTACATCCGTATCTTTCCCATGCCCACACCAGGAACCTAACAAGTCCCAACCATTTTTTGCCATGGGGCCTACTACGGCAATCTTCTTCTTATCTGTCAGAGGCAGTATCCCGTTCTCGTTTTTCAACAATACCATCGACTCTGCTGCAAGCTGGGCTGCGATATCCATACTCTGCGGACGGAAGAAACGTTCTTTCTCATTTGTAACCGGGGTATAAGGGCGTTCAAACAAGCCCAAACGAAATTTCACCCGCAAAACACGACGAACTGATTCATCAACCTGCGCCATCGTTATCTTTCCCTCTTCGACAAGCTCTTTCATATAACGGTCGTAAGCATGAGACATCATATCCATCTCAAGCCCTGCATTAAAAGCATACACTGCAGCTTCTTTTTTGTTAGCTGCCAATCCCTGATTTTTCAATTGTTCGATTGCCCCCCAATCGGAAACTATAAATCCATCATGCCCCCAACGTTCTTTCAATATTTCCGTCATCGTATAGTGATTGGCCGATCCGGGAACTCCGCTGATATCATTAAAAGAGCTCATCAGGGTGGCCGCCCCCGCTTTCACACCCATTTCATAAGGCAGTAGATAGGTATCCCAAAGAGTTTGAGCAGAGATTTCAGTATAAACATAATCACGTCCGGCTTCGGAAGCGCCATAACCGATATAATGTTTCAGACAAGCCGCTATTCGGTCTTCGGCCGACATATCATCTCCTTGATAACCACGCACCGAAGCGGCGGCAAACACTCCATTAGCATATGGATCTTCACCATATCCTTCGGCTACACGTCCCCAACGAGGGTCACGCGCCACATCAATCATCGGCGAGAACGTCCAGTCCACTCCCGACATACGGGCTTCTTGTGCAGTAACGGCACATGCTTTTTCCACCAGTTCAGGATTCCATGAACAAGCCTGTCCCAAGGAAATAGGATATACAGTACGAAATCCGTGAATGGCATCGTAACCAAAAATAATAGGAATACCCAAGCGGGATTCTTCCATAGCCTTCTTTTGCACATTATTACGCAAAGCCGGATTCGTATCGTAATAAATCAACGAACCAATTTCCGCCGGCACTTTCTTAACCTCTTCTCCTATATTATTCACATTGTTATTCCGCCCCATGGTATATTGGTTTAGTTGCAGAATTTTCTCTTCCAAAGTCATGCGTGACAACAAATCATCAACCCGTTTTTCAATCGGTGCTTTGGCATCCTTATACAAAGGAATACTTTTTTTATCTTTTGCCGAAAGGGCACATGTTACTTCCAACAGGCATAAACCGAAAATTAATACTTTTCTTTTCATTGTGTTTTCGTCGGTTAGTTATTATTTAATCAATCAAATATAGCTTTTTCAGACAGACGTACTGTCTATCATTGTTTTTCATGCAAAGCTCTGCTAATTATCTTTTTTCAGATGTTTATCAGCAAACTGTACATACTGCGTCCAGTCATACAAATTAATGTCATGTTGCCCCGAACGGATATGATAACCAATGGTCCCGGACAACTCAGGCTCGTTGACAGCCGGCATCTCCTTCACCGGTAATCCCGGCAGACCGAACAATTCATAAACAGGAGAGGCATAAAGTCCGGAAAGGAACTCTCCTCTAGGATCGGCCCAACAGTCTTCTTCCGCGCTAGCGATATAAACAGGACGAGGAGCTATCAGAGCAATGAGTTCATGCTGATCAACAGGCAGGTTTTCTTCCTTATCGTTATATTGCCAGAAATTCCGACAGAACCAATGTGTAAATTGCCGATTTACAGCCCGCACGGTTTCTCCGACTTTTCTTCTCGATAACGCTGCACCACCACAACCTGAATCATTTGAGATGACCAATGCAAAACGCGGGTCTATCGCTCCGGCCCATAAAGTAGTTTTTCCAAGGCGCGAATGTCCGAAAATTGCTACACGTTTTGCGTCAATGTCTTTGTCTGTCTCAAAATAGTCCATTACACAGCTCATTCCCCATGCCCAAGCAGCCAAAGTTCCCCATTCATCGTCAGCCGGTCGTTTTTGCCCTTTCTTATAAAATAACGGATGAACCCCATTACGGAATGCATCATCAAAGTCCGGATCAATATCTCCACGATAAAAGGTAGCCAGCCCATAACCATGTTTCATCAGCATTTCTACCGGCCATCTGGAAGCAGCATTACCACGTGGAAACATGTATTTTCTGCCATAAGTCAGTAATTTTTCTTCCGACGGCAAAGTAATGCCTTCATCCGGGTGAATGGCATGATTACCCTTAAAGTTTATTCCGAAGAACATGGGTACCGCTCCTTGCCGTTGGTTAGGCAGATAGATAAGTACTGTCATATAATGCTTTTCATCTTTTGTGAGATAAACAGCCACTTCCCGCCGGGTAGCCAAGCCATTCAATGCGTTTTTGTCTTCGGTCAGCACCCGGAAATGTAAATCCTTCGGATGTGCCGGAGCTTTGCCATACATCTGCGTTTCGAAAAGATGAATCAATTCGGGACGACGTTTCTTCACCCATTCTTTTATGGTAACCACTTTTTGCCCGTTGTTTAGGGTCAATACGTCAGGAAGTGTATAAGCCGGAACTTTGCTTTCATCATAATTGACTTTCGCGGCAGGTTCTTTTAATTCAGTTAATTCCGTAATCCGGTCCGGATGCAACACTGCTCCATGGGCGGCTTTTTGAGCCACTTCCCGCTGATCATAATTCATACCTTCCGGATAATACGGATTTCCTACGACATTGCGCTCGAATATTTTCTCAAACCATGTACAAGCGGCCGTATAACGTCCGATTTTCAAATCGAGATGATAACCGTCACGATTCATGTGGTCACCGACAAATGAAGTACGGGCATTCTGAATAGCTGTACCCGTAGGGATTATCATTTTTATTTTTGTTAGTTTCGATGCCTTATCTACTGCTTTTACAATAGAATGATACATCGTTAGCTGATCCCGCCCATAATTCTTAAATCCGGTATTTGTTGCATTTGCAGCATATGCCCATATCTGATGCAACATCAATTCCGCTTTCTTAGGAAGACGTACTTTCACATATTCCACCAATTCCGGCAACGATGTCTCATAAGTCTCATACATGCCTGAGAAAGGACTAGCTTGCTGAAGGCTGACATAATCCCACTCTTCATCCGCTAGTACTGTTCCCAACGCCATTTTTTTCTTTTCTATCTTCTTACCGTCCAGACTGATCTTCCGATAGGCATAAGCGGAATCATTACTACGAGCATTCTTTACATGACGTTCCAAAGAACAACCTGCTATATACATATTTCCAATAATCACAGGAATACCTTCCGCATTTGCCAGCTCATACAAATACTGTTCCACCGCATCTTGTGAGAAGCTATTCCCGATAGCCAATATTTTAATAGCCTTTTGCTGCGCACATGCTCCACTCGCAAGAAATGATAGCAACAAAAGCAGAATTACAATCAGAACTTTATTTTGTTTCATTTTTATCTGAATATAGAAGAGAATGAGACCCAATTACTGCACCTGCTTTATAGACAACGCATTTAAATGTCCCTCTGTCGCAGCTCCGCTCAAACCGACAACCTCAATAACAACTTTACCGTCAGCAGTTGGCTCTACATTTTCAAACTTAGTGATATATTCTCCATAAGGAACTTCTTCAAAAGTTGCATACTCTCCATCATTAGTACCTAACTTCAAACCTGTCCTAATCTCTTTCGGACCGATAGTATTTTTTCCTTTCAGCGTATATTCAGATGTACGGGCCGCCTTGCTACCACCAAAGCGAACAGCCAATATCGTGAAATTATATTTACTTGCAGAACTCAAGCCTGTTACTTCAACTGTTGCCGGTTCAGTATTTCCGGCGTTAGCAACGCCACTTACAATAAGCCCGTCTTTCCATGCCGACATCGGAAATTCCACTTCATCCACAACCATTACTTTATCCGGTTCTCCAGATACTCCATTATAGACAGAAGTAAATCCGCCAGCTACTCTCACACTTACATTCGTAGCATTAGCCTTTGCATCAGACAATAACAATGGAGCAGCACTTACGGAAGAAGTATAATTATTCCATGGAGTAGCGGACGTTATAGTCAAACTACCAAAATCAACATAAATAGGAGCAGCCAATAGGTCCGAATCGACACGTTTCTTCAAATCAACTAACTCCGTCACGGTATTCGGACTCTGTACAGCCATATGAGCTGCTGTTTGAGCAACCTTTATAGTTTTCTCATCCAACCCTTTCGGGGCATATGTATTACCTACCACATTCTTGCCCGTAATCTTCTCAAACCAGACACAAGCAGCAGTATAGCGTCCGTAAGTTGTTTCCAAATGATAGTATCGCGTGGCGTCACCATTGTCAAGACGAGTGAAATTGTCGCCAATAAAGGAAGTACGTCCATTCTGAATAGCAGTTCCAGCAGGAATAATTATACTGATATTCTGGTCGGACGCTGCTTCATTTACTGCATTGACAATAGCACTGTACATTGTCATCTGATCATTACCATAGTTTTTAAAATCAGTATGATTTGAATAAGACGCATAAGCCCACGTCTGATGCAACATCAGTTTCATATATTTGTTAGTGGCACTCCCTTTTACATAATTAACCAAATTACTCAAATAAGGCTTGTATGTATCATATTGTCCGGATTTGCCACTCACTTGCTGAAGACTGATATAATCCCATTTATCATCTTTCAAAGCTGTTTCCAGTGTAGTATTCGCCTTAGTAGTCTTGCTCCCGTTCTCAATTTTGCGATAACTATATTTTGCCTGATTACCATTAGCATTGGCCCAATGAGTTTCCAAAGAACATCCTCCGATATACATATTACCGATAATAGCTTCAATGCCTTCCGCTTTCAACAATTCATACAGATATTGCTCGACTGCATCCTGCGAAAAACTGTTGCCAATTGCCAAAATACGAAGCGGAGATTGTTTGACCGTTACAGATATTACTTTAGAAAGCCGTTTAGTCTCTCCTGGAGATTCCACTTTGATGAAAGCCTTTCCTGCTTTCACACCTTCAACCTTTACATTGGTACCATTGTCCTCTATGATTTTCAGTATTTCCGGATCGGAAGATGTCCATATATATTCCAGGTTTTCAGCTTCCGTACTGCTAAAAATTGGATTAATAGCCATTTCATCACCAGTCTCCAAGCTAACAACATCTTCCACAATCATCCAATGATCACCCTTGATAGGATTGTCCACGTCATCGTCAGAACAAGATATAAACGCATTACCTATAAACAGAAATATCAGGAACATGCAAGATTTCCATGCTATGTCACTTTTTAAAAATACATTTTTCATAATACAGAAGTTTTAGTAGTCATACATTTTCTTATAATGAATAAAAAGGATATATAGAATTACCCCGCTCCTTCAATAAGGAGCGGAACAACATACTTCATGTAGATATTTATAACAGGAAAACTGTTATTTAACCGTTATATCCATTAGCTTCACCCAACCGGAGTCTAACAGGTTATTTTTAACTGCCATCCGCAGCCCTATTGTATTATCTTTAGTGGTATCCACAAGACCTACCGCCCACTTATAAGCACCCACGGAAACTCCTTTCAGTGTCAAATCAAAATTATAAGTAGTCGGTTTATTCTTCAACCACGTAGATAAATCTGTCTGGGTATCAACAAACACCTTTTTTACTTCGTTCTTATCGTCCAACAAAGCAAATGCTACTTTATAGCGTTGATTCCATTGCGGAATATTAGTGGGACAATATCCCCATCCCATATTATTCCAACGATGAACGATCGTTATTTTCTCGCCACTCTTAACATCTTTAGGCAATGAAACCATATCAGGATATAAACGATAACCACCTTCGGTAACAAAACGCTGTACAAGTCCGAAACATTTGAACCAAGACATGGTTTCGCTTCCTGCACGAAAATCCATCATATTGACCCGTGCCTCAGCTGATGCGTCGAATTCTCCCTGACGTACATCTTCCGGATGCCCTTCACGATACCCCATAGGATCAAGCCAATAACGATGCTGATTAACAATCCATCCTCCTTCCATTATGATAGGACGTTTATAGTTCCAACGAGCAGCAAACTGTTTTTCCCAATCCTGATAATAACCGTTCATACCAAAAGCATCATGACGCAAACTATATCCCTTGTTTATAGCACTCTCAAGCAAGCCTTCCGTTTCAGGGTCTAAAGCCCCCCAGCCGGATGTGTTTTCAGCACCAATCAAACGATGATAGTTAATAACTAACGGCACTTTGGTAAAGCATCGGGAATACAAATCTGTAATCCATTCGAAAACCTGCTTCTTTTTTGAATGATCTTCATAAATCATTGTATGTGCTTCACCCCATTTCCCCAATCCGTAAGCATCTATAAAGTCTACTTTATCTGGATCGTTAAATTCCTGTGCCAGTGCTTCGATGAACTTAGTATATTTTTCCTGAAAGATCTTATCATCCGGAAAAGGTGATTTACGTGCTAATGCAGTCGCCTCGTTAGTAGGTCCCGGGTCTTTATACCAATGTGCACCGGCGTCAAAAACATATTGGGGAGTATTTAATCCTTGGTCACGTCCATCCACTACAATTCGGAATGACAAACGCATCCCACGATCCAAAACACTTTTCAGCAATCTGGTCAAACGGGCAGTCGGATCTTTCCATATATATTTCCCTTCTTCCGGCTCCAATGAACTCCAACTTGTCCGTATATAGCAGGTACTGGCATAATCTGAAACTTTTACTGGTTCTGCCAGTTCCGGTACAGAAACATTATCGTAACCTTCTGTAGTCCAGAAATTTTCATCCCAACCACGTCCCATATAGATCACCCATCCGTTTAATGGATTACGCAATACTGTTTTCTTATCCGGAGTGATTTTCACTGTGACATTACCGGCAGGCAGTTCACCACTTCCATTTCCTTCATCACCATTATTATCACCACCCGAACATGCGGATAAATTTGCTGAACAGAAAAGCAAAAGAACTACACTCCAACTTTTCATAACAGATATTGTTTTTTCTATTTTCATATATTTCGATGTTGATATTAACTATTGCCGTATTTTGTGCAATACGGCAATAGTATAAATTCAAATTATTTATATGCTACAATCTTTTTATTTCGCAAATCTAAAACAACAAGAGTACTTGACGGAACATTAAAGTATGAGTTACGTTGCTCACCATCAGCTCCTCCAGTAATTGCTTGAGACACACCATATGTAAGTGTCTTTTGCTGGCGCAATCCATTCAATAATGCAGGAGAGAAGCAATAAGTATTATTGGCTTTACCACTTATATTTGCTATAAGGAACTTTATTTGGCTTCCGGATATGGGAGTACCTTTATGTACAAGTACTTGCGGATCGGCCAAACTTGGCGTAAAGTTTCCATCTACAGGCGTCCCCCAACCATTTATATTACCATGCAACCACAAATTCGTTACAGTAGTAGTTATTATATCTTCAGTAGCACTTCCATTATATCTCCATTCGAGTGTCAATGGTTCCAGTTGTTTACTTGGCGGATAGACAGCAACTGTTTTCGCTTGCATATCAACAACAACGCGATGCTCACCTGTTTCCGTAATCTTCCATCCGACAGCCGCTCCTTTTTGTCTCATAACTACAGATAATGTATCTATTTTATCGGCTGACAATGCAACATCATCCCCACTTTCGGGACTGATATAATTAATCTCACTTTCAAACTCAACAGGTATCTTCAACACTCCCGGTTTCAAATCCAATAAAGCTGCATACAGATATTCATTTTCCTGTGTCAATGTCATTTGTATCTTATCCGCACCTACCGCATCACCTTCCAGGAATACTTTATCGGCATCAAACACAATAGGTTTATAAGGACGCACATCTACATTGATTGTTCTCACTTCAGGCATCGCATATTTAGAACCACCATCCCATTTGGCAAGTACACGGAACTGCAAAGTAGCGGGTTTAGTATAAGTCCTTCCCCACTTTTCTACCAATAGCTTCTGCAATTGCTCGGTCGTATAGCTTCTGGAGAACACACCTTCATCCTCTTCTGTGCGTACACTGGAAGCAAAATCATTGCCTTCAATATCTAACTTTGTGACATAAGTAACCGAATATTCTTCCGGCATCTGGCGCGCTTCTGTCCAATCAAAAGTCAAAACCACTTTATTAGGTTCATTGCCGTCGAGTTCGATATTTGTACTTGACGCATGTACTTCCAATGTTTCCGCAGCAGCAAAAAAATCACTGTTGTCCACATTATCATCATCATTGCATGCACTTAAACAAATCCAAACAAATAACGGCAGTATATTATAGAATGATATAATTTTTCTCATATTTATCATTGTTTACTTAAATAAAACATTATCTCCACCATCCAGGCAATTGTCTCAGATTAGTATTCTTATCAATATCATCCTGAGGAATCGGCCACCAATAACTAATAAATCTTCTGGTTTGATAAAGGGTACGTTTATAATATTCATCTCTTTCGGTACTTTTAGCCAAGGCATTCATTCCATAGAATTTTCCATTCAAAGCTGTTTCAGCTTCTTTCCAACGACGTAAATCATCAAAACGTATACCAGCTTCACAATTCAACTCTACACGTCTTTCACGACGAATCAAATCACGCAATTGAGCTTCTGTGACAGGTATCTGATCCGCTCCCTTTCCATACTGAGGAATACCTGCTCTATAACGGACTCTATTAATATAATCCAGAATTTCTGTCTCATTATCCGTATATGTGCCCGTTGCCACACTATACTCATATAATGATTCTGCATAACTCAAATAAGCTTCTGCCAAGCGATAAAGTACTCCTTGACGTTTTTTGTAAGTACCACTACTAGAGGCAGGAATCGCAGAGGGGTCAACACGTTTACGTATCAAATACCCTGCACTAGGAGAGTCATGAGAAGGACCACCATCTTCACCACCTGAAAAGAAATTGGCAAACTTATTTTTTGCATTCGACTTATCTTTTCCCCAGTGATACTCTTCATTATAAAGTACTGAAATATAAAAACGAGGTTCACGACCGCAATACATTTTATACGTATTTTTAGGAACAATCACATGCTCTGTTTCCTGTTCAGTACCACCTTTCGTAGCATACATCCATGTAGTCTTATATGACTCGTCAACTGTAGAATATCCCGTCTCACTGTATCCTGATTCAAAATTGATAACTGGAGTAGCTCCATCATTTGTATAACCTGTGATAGGCACTAAACCATTGTTCATAAAGAATGCATCCACCAATGATTGGGTAACACCAATAGCACCTGCACCACCCATACTACGAGGATTAGCCTGACGGTCAAAATAACCTGCATCATCATATGTTCGTGGGAAAAGGATTTCCATATTTCCTTGATTATAACGTAACATCAATGCATTCTGATAAGATTGAAATGCATCTACATCATCTCCAATCGTCTCAATATATAACTTATGCCCCGCCTTTTCAGCCTCATCTATCAGCAACTTATTAGCATCAACAGCGGTCTTCCAACGTTCTGGTTTGAAGGTTGAATCAAAAATAGAAACACCGTCACAGTTTTTCATATTCACCATGTCCGGGTCCTGGTTACCATTCACCAAAGGACTAGCAGCAAATGTCAATAAACGGGCACGCATAGCGAGACAAATAATAGAAGTGATACGCCCATATTTATTATCTTCATCGTAATAAGCCGGTAGCAATTTAGAAGTCTCCAATAATTCATTTGCAGCCCAATCCACTACTGTATTAAACGGCTCCTGCTTCAACAACAGGGTTTCACCTGTAATCTCTTCTGTTGCATCACGAATAATAGGAACTGCTCCGTAAGTCATAGCCATCACAGCATGAAAGTAAGCAATGAAAAAGCGACATTCGGCTTTCATATAATTCACTTCCTTCTCTGTTACATCAGGAAGTGCATGCGCATATTTAATAAAGATATATGCTTGGCGAATACGCATAGGAAAAGTCTCCCAGTAGTTAATCACGCCACCGCTTGCAGACGTCCAGTTTCCATTCTGATAAAGAATAGCCTTAAATCCCTGTGATTCCCAACCAACAGAAGGTGCCAACTCGTCTGCTACTGCATCTGCACCATCATAATTATAGAACTTGGGAGTAGCATTATATATATAAGCTAACCAACGTTCCATATTTGTTTTATTCTCAAATACAGTTTCTAATGTCAACTGATCATCCGGCTCCTTATCCAAATAGTCAGAACAAGAAGATAGAGAAAACATGGCAATCATGCCTAATGCTATATATTTCCTTATTTTATTTTTCATACAATCAATTCTTAGAATTTAATTTCAAAACCTGCAGATATAGATTTCATAGCCGGATAAACTGCACCAGTCCTCGAAGCACCACTATCCGATGTAACTTCCGGATCCCACAAATCAAACTTAGAGAATGTCAGTAGATTTGAGCCTCTAACAAAAATACGCGCTCCGGAGATCAACATATTTTGCATCCATCTCTTCGGAAAAGAATATCCTAATTCTATATTTTTCATGCGTAAGAAACTCATATTACGTAACCACCATGTAGAACTCTGGCTGTTATTAGCATTTGTACCATAATCTAAACGTGGATAAAAGACATCCTGACTGGGATTATCCACCGTCCAGCGATCTTGATAATTAGTAAAGATATTATAGGTTGTACCCTTATTTGACGCAGGAATAATATTACCAGAAAGAACATTCCATGTTCGACCGATACCTTGAAATAACACACCAAAATCTAAATCTTTCCACTTCATATTTAACCCAAACCCATAAACGATTTCTGGGTTTATCGGCCCCCCAATTGGAGATACATCAAATGCATCAATCTTCCCATCTTGATTTACATCTACATATTTAATATCACCCGGGCGCAATTTAGCAGTAAAGGTTTGCGCAGGAATACCCTCTTTTAAAGTACCAGCTGCAACATCAGCAAAGTCATCATTTGTAAATAATCGTTCTGCAATATATCCTCTATTTTGTCCTGTTGGATATCCTGTTTCTGCCCGATTTGTACCAACAACAGCTGCCGGTTCATCCTTTTCTGTAATCTCATTATGAGCATATGTAAGTGTTCCCATCAAGCTCACAAACAAGTTCTTATTAAACTGTTTATTGATATTCAATGTAACCTCTGCCCCTTGATTCTTCATTTTACCATAATTATCCCAAGGTTGTTTTATAAATCCGGCAGTTATTGGAATCGATTCACGAGGCATAAAAATATTGTGACGGCGTTCGTCAAACAAATCAAATTGTAAATCTACCATACCATTAAATAGTCCCAATTCCAATCCCACATTCGCTTTATTTACTACTTCCCAGGTCAAATTAGGAACTGCAAACTCACCTTCAGCCATACCATTACGATTATACCCGCTCTCGGTACCCCAGTTATATTGTTTCAAATCATTCCATGAATCATTGATAGTAGAAAGATATGCAAAACGTCGTCCATTCAAAGTAGCATTACCTGTTTGCCCATAAGATGCACGTAATTTCAATTTAGAAATAGTTCTACGAAGAGGTTGCATAAATGATTCTTCTGACACAATCCAACCAATAGCCCCTGAAGGAAAAAAACCATAACGTTTTCCTTTTGCAAAATTTTCAGAGCCATTATATCCAAAATTGAACTCCCCTATATATTTCCCTGAATATGTATAAGATGCACGTCCTGCCATTCCCTGAGTTCGATAAGGTAGTTTCTCTCCTTTATCAAAATGACGACGATTAAATAACAACATGCCAGATACTGCATGTTTTTCCGCAAATGTATGATCATAAGACAAAGTTGCCTCCATATAGAGACTTTTAGTTCCATAAGTCCCAGTAGATTCATGTCCTAATGTATTGCTTCCATTCTCCTTTTTTGTCAACATCAATTCCCCCTCTTCCGTTCTTCCAGAAGCAGCATTATATATATCAGGCTTTGTTGAGCGTTTTACTGTCCCCGTAGAATAACGGTCAAAAGAGAATACCCCTTTTACCTTTAACCCCGGAGTTATAAATTTCAAGTCTTGTTCAAGTGAAAATAATGTTTCAATCTTACTAGCACTAGTACGCTGGTACCCCATCTGAGTTGCCATTGCCCACACATTAGACTCCTCAGTTCCTGCAATTTGTCCTGTAGAATATTGTGCTGGAAACTGAAATGGAACAGAACGGAAAGCTCTATTAAAAATCTCACTTACACTTTGTGTTGTAGAATTACGATCTTGCAAATATCCTCCAATATTAAAACGCAGCTGTGTAGTTGGAGATAGCTTTAAATCAACATTTGAACGGACATTATATCTCTGCAGCTTAATAGAAGGATCCCACTCTCGCTTTTTGTCACGTTCCAAAATACCGCGTTCATTATAAACAGCGGCCACAAATGAATAACGTAGGATTTCTGTACCACCAGAGATATCTACCGTCACACGCTGATTGGAAGCATGATCCTTAGATACTGCGTCAACCCAATCCACGTCTGGATATAAATCAGGATCATAATTGGCACGAGTTTTCGCAATTTTATCAGTATATATAGGTCTCTGTCCTGTATCGATTAAAACATCATCCAATAATTGCATGTAATCAGCAGCCCCAATATATTCCGGAAGTTTTATAGGTTGTGTAGCTGCAAACTCTGCTTTTACAGTTACACGTGGTTTCCCCACCTGTCCCCGTTTTGTATTAATCAAGATAACACCATTAGCACCGCGTACTCCATAAACAGCACTAGCGGCAGCATCTTTCAATACAGAAAAAGATTCAATTTCTTCCGGATCAATATTATTTAATTCACGTTCAATACCGTCAACTAAAACTAATGGATCGCCACCAACTTTTTGAAAGGTACTAATACCACGAATCCAAAAAGTTGAATTATCATATCCCGGTTCCCCCGAACGTTGAACTGCCAATACACCTGCAACCGTACCTGCTAAATTGTTACTCAACGAGCGACTGGTAGATACTTTTAATTTCGCAGGTTCAATTGTTGTAATAGAACCCACTACAGATTCTTTTTTTTGTGCGCCATAAGCCACAACGACAACTTCATCCAACTGACCGACATCTTCTACCATCTGTACATTGACTACTTTTCGATTATCAACGACCTCTTCTTTAGGCACAAAACCTATATAACGGAAAGAGAGCACTGACCTCTTTGCAGGAACAGTAATACTATAATTACCATTCATGTCTGTCAATGAATGTACTGTAGAATCATTTTTTAGAATAATTGTCACACCGATCAAAGGTTCTCCCTTCTCATCTGAAACGTTACCTGTTACCTTTATACCTTTTTGTTGTGTAGCTTGCTGTACTTTAGGAGCTTCTGGTATCGAAATTGTAATCTGTCTTCCCGACATCTTATAATTCAGTCCTGTCTCTGAAAACAGCTCTTTTAACACAGCATCTATTTTCTTATTGGAAACTGAAATGGAGACTTTGTTATTCAGATTTTTCTGAACATTAGCAGAGTATATAAAAATATATTTACTATGTTTTTCGATATAATCTAAAATATCTTTAACTGTAGCATTCTCATATTGTACTGAGAATAGATCTTCTTCGGAATTCCAACTAATAGAATTAGCACCGAATGAAGAAAATGGAATCATAAAAAAGACGTTTATAATGCAAAAAAGCTTAAGTCTTTTCTTTAAGTGTAAAAAAATACTTTTCTTTACCATAAAAATTTCTTTTTAGGTTAACAATTTTGGATTTATTGATTTAACTCAAGGAATTACTATCGGGTAAATACGGCAATATTTATCCGATTTTTTTGTGTATCATGAATAGTATTATCTGTTTCTCATAGGCTATATTGGTTTTATAAGATTAATTAAATTGTCATTATTTACTCAAGTATATACTAGTATCACTTTTTTCTACTTCAATAGGGATTGTCTGCCGGATACATTCAATCACCTCATCAATATCATCTTTCAAATCCAGTTTTCCATAAACCTTTTCTTTACCTACCATCGGTTCGCATTGAATAGGAATGCCATAATAAATACTCAACTTCTGAATAATATGAGATAAATCATTACCATTTAACAACATGACACCATCCACCCAGCTAATATATTCGGCTACGTCCACTTGCTTCTGATAGGCAATTGCGCCATTGGCTATATTCAGCAAATCACTAGGTACCAGTTGCGCTTTTCTCTCATTCCTATCGGTCACCTCAACAGAACCTTCCACCAATACAATATTAGTTGCCTCCCCCTTGTAGTTTGAAATATTAAACTTCGTACCTAATACCCGTAATTTGAAATCTTCAGATTCTACAATGAAAGGGTGTTGCTTATCATGAGCAACTTCCAGAAACACCTCTCCCTGGGCATATATTTTACGAATATCCCCATTAAAACGACAAGGATAAATCACTTTTGATTGAGAGTTGACAACCAATCGGGTTCCGTCAGACAGTTCAACCCGCACTCTTTTCCCTGCGGGAACAAGTAACTGGTTATATTCCGGTTCGACCTTTACTTTCTTTTCCTCTTTTTCTCTTATTACTTTAGAATTAACAGCAACCTTTCCTTCTTTTGAATAGGTAACAAAAGCATCCTCATCCAAATTGAGCTGTTCTTTAGCAGTGATAAGAGTCACTTCTTCAACAGACTGGCTGTCCATCTGTTCGGCAATAGCCTGAAAATCTAAATTAGTGTTTTCACTCTGAGTTAAGAAGTGGATGGTTGAAATACAAATTAAAATAGAAGCTGCGACAGAAGCAGAAGCTACTAAGAAATAATTTCTTCGACGCCTCATTACATCTCTCCGGATTTTTTGTTTGGTTCGCTCTATTATAGAAGAAGCATCAATCTTTTCATGCCCGCATTTTTCCCAAAAGAATTTCAGTTTCCCGCCTTCAGGTATAGCAGTAAAATCATCCTCAAGCTTTTCTTGAGAATTCAGTTTACCAAATAAATCAGCAAGGCAATGGTATCCTTTTAAGTCCATAATCTTCTTTAATGTTGTTCTATAAATAAAGACGCAACATTCAAAAAAATCTCCTAGTTAAAAATGAACTTTTTTTATTTTTCTCGAAAAGTAAAAATAGCAAGAATCTCTTTTAAACAATTATGCCCTTAAAATACAGATAATTAACAGTAGACCTTCAATCATTTCTTACGCAAAACCAGATTCAGATTTTTAGCAATTTCTTCTAAAGCAAAAGCAATATGATTATTAATAGTCTTCACAGATATATTTAATATGTCTGCAATATCTTTATAAGGTAGCCCATCCACTTTAGCCAGGAAAAAAACATGTTTACACTTGGGAGGAAGTTGTTGAATAGCCTCATTTATTCTGGCTATCTCTTCTTTACTAATCATCTCTTCGTCCGGAGATTGAACCGGATCAAATATGAATTCTCCTATCTCATCAAACAACAAATCACATTTTCCTGTTTCTTTCCTCAAAAAGGAGATAGCCTTTCGATAAGTGATTGTTTGAATCCAAGCATCCATATTATTAATCTGCGCCAAGTCTTTTCTATTTTTCCAGACCTCAAAAAAGACATCACTGACTATCTCTTCCGCTGGCTCTTTTTGTCCTAATAATGCAAATGCATAGTGATATAAACGCGAAGAATAATGTTCCATAAAACGGTTGAAAGCGAATTCATCACCATTTACAATTTTACGTATGTCATCATTCTCAAGTCTCACAGAAGTATTTACAGATTATTTCTAATTAACAAAATTGTGCCAAATATAGTAGTATATTAGCAATTATAAAAATAAAAAACCACAAAAACGGATTAAAAGTTATCAATTACGAAAGATTAAAAAGTAACTTGGTAGGACGTGCCATCAGAAATAGATTCTTTTACGCCTCACGCAATAAGTTTTCAAACATGGGGTTCACCTTTCACCTTTTCTTCGAAACCCTTTATTCATCGAGGGTAGCGGGTGAAGGCTCTTCTTTTCACCGAACTTTTCTCTCTGAACGCTGTACCGTCCTTACTTTAGTGGTTCTTTTTCAATTTAGTTGACTGGTCATTGTAACCCACTACTTCATCTCCAATCTATTAATAGATAAGTTCTGTTTCATTAGAAGTAAAGTTACTTTCGTCTAATAGTAAAGTTATTTCCGATAGTACGGAAACTATAAACGCAAATTCTGATTATAAAAATGCAATCTTTGTTTTTATAAACGCAAGTTTCATTTATAAAAATAAAACTTGCATTTACAGTTTGTATCCATTGAAAAACAACTTTACTCCTAGACCAAAAGAAGTTTGCATAGGAGCAAAAGCAAATTATCCAGTAATAGACTACATGTAAGCTATTACTAAATTACATAAAAGAATGACCCAATCATCATTCATGCATTTGCATCCGGTACAATTCAATTTTTTAATTAAATACGAGGTGAAGGAGTGCCCCTTCACCCGCTATCGATGATGAATAATGGGGTTCGAAGAAAAGGTGAAGAGTGAAGGGCATGTTCTCAACATTTCCTGTATGACCACTTAAAGTGATGCTTTTAGCAATCAGAAAGCATCGGGACTTTTGAAAGACCCAAGTATTGATTTATAAAAGCCTCTTACTTAAATAACGTACAGGATACCATACAGAAAGGAATCCGACTGCCAAAACGGTGATAAAAATAAGTACCACATCCCAAGCGTGAACACTGACAGGATAAGCGTCTACAACAAAAGTGCCACCACCGCCTCCCAATGAAATTATACCGAATTTCTGTTGGATAAAACATAGAATTAAGCCCAGGACAATACCGGAAATAGCGCCAAAAAGAGAAATGAGACGTCCTTCAAAAAGGAATATTCGGGAGATGAGTTTATCACTAGCTCCAAGACTCCGCAAAGTTACTACATCATCCTTCTTATCCAAGATCAACATAGAAAGAGAGCCTATCACATTAAAACAGGCTATCATTAAAATAAAAGTGAGGAACAAATAAGAGATTAGTTTCTCTATCTCCATAATACGGAAAATATCTGCCTGCTGCTGATAACGATTCTGAACAACAAAATCATCACCTAGTATGTTTTCTATTTTAGATTGTACCGATGAAGTATTTACATTAGATTTCAATTTCAATTCCATCGCAGAGACTTCTGTTGTATAATCCAGAAGCTGACGAAGAAAATCAAGAGAAGTCAGAATATATTTTCCATCATATTCTTGCTGATTCACCACAAATACGACACCTGGAGAATACAGATAATCACGGTTAAAAGAAGCGCCGGGATTTGCCATGTTTACTTTGGCATTTCGCTTGGGAAGATATACCTGAAGAGGATCGACAAACTCCAAACCAGTTCCCAAAGTCGCAACCAATTCCACTCCCATGACGCCATAATTCACGATCGAATCATGAAGAACGAATTCTCCCGCGCCATAAAGTATGCTGTCTATGGCCGTCAGTTCTTCAAAATTATCCTCCACCCCTTTTAGTACAACCATAGCCTGACGGTCCTTGTATTGCACCATTGCATTCTCTTCGAGCGTCTCTGTAAACACCTCCACTTCAGGAAGCACACAAACGGCACGAATCCGTTCATCTTGTGCATCAAAGACTTTTCCTTCACGGACCGTAATTTTCAACTGCGGATCAAAAGCCGTAAAAAAGCTGGCCACCATATCCTGAAAACCATTAAAAACAGAAAGAGTGCAAACCAAAGCAAGCGTAGCAAGAGCCACTCCACATACGGAAATGCCGGATATGATATTAATAGCATTATGCTTTTTCTTTGAAAAAAGATAACGCCTGGCTATATAAAAAGGGAAGTTCACCTCTGCAATGAGTTATTTCACTTCAGCAATGAATCTATTTTCTCAATATAATCCAATGAATCATCCACGAAGAATTTCAGTTCAGGAATGATACGCAGCTGGTGACGTACACGAGTCCCAAGCTCATAACGAATGGATTTCATATTGTTATTGATATTCTTCACCATCTCTTCTGCTTTCTCTGAAGGAAAAACACTGAGGTAGACACGGGCAATACTCATATCAGGACTGATGCGAACTGCGCTAACAGAGACCAATGTACCCGGCATGGACTTTGTTTGAAGCAGGAATATCTCACTTAGCTCTTTCTGCAACAAGCGAGATATCTTATTCTGTCTGGTTGTTTCCATAAAGTTATTTACTATTTTACAATTTACTACTTACTATTTTCTTCCTTATGATCGTTAATCCGTCACGCAAAGGAAGTATTACTTTTTCCACTCGCACATCTTGTGCTACCAAATCATTAAAGGCTTTAATACCAATCGTTTGAGCGTCCGTATTGCGAGGCTGTTCAAGCACATGCCCGTCCCACAAAGTATTATCAGCAATGATATATCCGCCTTCGGAAAGATACGCCAATGTCATCTCGTAGTATTCAATATACTTACGTTTATCGCCATCAATAAAAGCCATATCAAAAGTAACACCTAAACGCGGAACAAGTTCTAAAGCATCACCTATATAAAAACGAATTTTATCGGCAAACGGTGATTTCTCCAGCCATGGACGGGTAAAGTCCTCTTGTTCATCATTGATCTCAAACGTATGCAACAGTCCACCTTCCGGCAGACCTTCCGCCAAACAAAGGGCGGAGTAGCCGCTATACGTTCCGATTTCCAATATCTGACGAGGCTGAATCATTTCTACAAACATCTTCAGCATCCGTCCCTGCAAATGCCCGGAAGCCATACGAGGACGAAGGAGCTTTACATGCGTATCCCGATAGAGCGATTTCAAGTAATCGCTCTCGGGATCAATATGCTGCAAAATATATTCGTCTATCGATTCGGTTTCCTGCATAAAACTTACCTCTTTAAAAATTAAAGATAACGGTTGTTGTTAGGTAATACAGTCTCCTCTGCATGCTTCAAAGCATCTTCCACTACATTGATTTCGAGGAATGAGGTCTTTGTTCCTGCCTTACCACTACTTAAATAACCGACCATATCGGAAGGCTGCAAACGGCCTTCTTTCAACAGACGGCGCAATGCCGCAAAGTAATATTGCTGTCCGTTAGCCAATTCCGGCATATAGATAGCTTCCACACCATAAGACAAAGCCAAATGACGCATTGTCTTTTCTTTATAGCAGATAGCCAGCACTGGATACTTTCCACGGAAAGCAGCCAGATTACGAGCAGTGCGTCCGCTATAACTATCAGTAATAATAGCACGTATTTTTAACTTAGAAGTAGCTTTTACTGCTTGTTTAGCAAGGAACGCCGTAACATCATTACTATTCTCATCTAACGGAATACGGATATCATTTTCTTCCAGTTTATCTTTTTCTGCCTGAGCCGCAATTTTAGTCATCGTTTTCACCGCTTCTACCGGATACTTACCATAAGCGGTTTCTCCGCTCAACATCAAAGCATCTGTACGATAGTAGATTGCATTGGCAATATCAGTCACTTCCGCACGAGTCGGACGAGGATTATTTATCATTGTATGGAGCATTTGAGTAGCAACGATTACCGGCTTCTTTGCCAGAATACACTTGCGAATCAATACACGCTGGATTCCCGGAATACGTTCTTGAGGCACCTCGATACCTAAGTCACCACGGGCAACCATTACGCCATCTGCCACTTCCAGGATTTCATCGATATTATCCACCCCTTCCTGATTCTCAATCTTAGCAATAATCTTAATATCACTATTATGTGCATCCAGAATTTCACGTATGTCAAGTACATCCTGACGGTTGCGTACGAAAGAGTGAGCGATAAAATCAATATCCTTTTCGATAGCATAAAGAATATTGTTACGGTCTTTTTCCGTTAATGAAGGAAGATTGATGCGAACACCCGGGACATTTACGCTTTTACGGCTTCCCAAAGTAGCATCGTTCTTAACTTCACACAGCAAATAACCATCCGTCTTATCAATAACTTCCAGTTCCAGATCGCCATCATCAATCAGAATCGTACCGCCGATATTCAGGTCAGACACAAAGTTCGGATATGAAACAGCAATACACTCACGAGTTGTTTCCAAATCCGGATTACCTACAATCTTTACTTTCTCTCCTATTTTATATGGAATCGGCTCTGCATTAGCCGTCGTACGAACTTCCGGACCTTTTGTATCCATCAAAATCGCAATACGGTTGGACACAGCACGTACATTTGCAATCAAAGCTTCAAAACCTTCACGGCTAGCATGCGCTGTATTCATACGCACTACATTCATCCCAGCTTCAAACAACTGTTTTATAAAATCCACATCACAACGTCTATCCGAGATGGAAGCCACAATCTTAGTCTGTTTCAATAACATAGTCTTTCTACCTATTATATATTATTACCTTATTTATTATCTATCCAATAAAGCCTCCAAAGCCAAACGGTACGAATTTAGCCCAAAGCCACAAATCACTCCTTTACAAGCACAAGCAATCATCGATACGTGCCGGAAAGACTCGCGACTATGCACATTGGAAATATGCACCTCAATCACCGGAGATGTCACAGAACGAATAGCATCCTGCAAAGCTATGGAAGTATGTGTATACGCACCTGCATTCAAGATTATACCATCCACATCAAATCCCACCTGCTGTATGCAGTCTATCATTTCTCCCTCGATGTTCGATTGAAAATAGTCGATCTCCACGTCAACGTATCTTTTGCGAAGATCAGCCAAGTAATCTTCAAATGTAACGCTTCCGTAAATGGAAGGTTCACGCTTACCCAACAGATTAATATTCGGGCCATTAATAATTTGTATCTTCATCGCGCAATCCTGTTTTTTTATACCTTTGTATCTGAAAGAATGTGCAAAGGTAGAAAAAAGAAATGGAAATCAACGAAAAAAAGCATAAGAAGGAACAACAAGAGCTGATAATCAGGAAGTATCAGCAGTATCTCAAACTCGAAAAGTCCTTATCTCTTAATACGCTGGATGCCTATCTGACGGATCTGGACAAACTGATGAGCTTTCTGACATTGGAAGGGATTTACGTATTGGACGTATGCCTGTCCGATCTTCAACGTTTTGCGGCCGGATTACATGACATCGGCATTCATCCCCGTTCACAAGCCCGCATCTTATCAGGAATCAAATCATTTTTCCGTTTCCTCATCCTCGAAAACTATCTGGAAGCAGATCCCAGTGAACTATTAGAAGGCCCTAAAATAGGTTTCAAACTTCCCGAAGTACTGACTGTGGAGGAAATTGACCGGATTATCTCCGCCGTCGACCGCAGCAAAGCTGAAGGACAGCGAAACAGAGCTATTTTAGAAACACTATACAGCTGCGGACTTCGGGTATCAGAACTTATCACCCTTAAACTATCCGACCTCTATTTTGATGAAGGCTTTATCAAAGTAGAAGGAAAAGGAAGCAAACAACGACTCGTACCGATCTCCCCCCGGGCCATTAATGAAATAAAGCTTTACATCACAGACCGTAACCAGATTGAAGTGAAAAAAGGGCATGAGGATTTCGTTTTCGTCAGTCAGCGGAGAGGCAAAGGTCTTTCCCGAATTATGATCTTTCATATGATAAAAGAATTAGCACAAAAAGCGGGCATTACCAAAAACATCAGTCCGCACACTTTCCGGCACTCCTTTGCCACTCATTTACTGGAAGGTGGAGCCAATTTGAGAGCCATTCAATGTATGCTCGGACATGAATCCATTGCGACAACGGAAATCTATACCCACATCGACCGCAATATGCTTCGTAGTGAGATTATCGAGCATCACCCACGAAATATCAAGTATAGGAAAGAAAAAGAGGAGTTATTTCATTAAATTATGATAAAATCGCCCCCTTATCTATATAATTATATTAAGAATTAATATCTTTGCGTTACTTTTTCTGTGTGAGCAGAAGGAGGTTGGCAAATAGACGATATTTCAATTACAAACATTTAATTTATACCTAAAATGACTAAGAAGTTGTACTTGCCTTTACTCATGGCAATGGTTGTTGCATTATTCTCTTCTTGCAGCAAAAAAATGGGTGAATTGTCAGCTGATTACTTCACTGTTACTCCGCAAGTGCTGGAGGCAGTAGGTGGTAAAGTTCCTGCGACCATCAATGGTAAATTTCCTGAAAAGTATTTCAACAAAAAAGCGGTTGTAGAAGTTACTCCGGTTTTGAAATGGAATGGCGGCGAAGCTAAAGGCCAACCAGCTACTTTCCAAGGTGAAAAAGTGGAAGGTAACGACCAGACTATCTCTTACAAGATGGGCGGTAGCTACACGATGAAAACTTCTTTTGACTATGTTCCTGAAATGGCTAAGTCAGAATTGTATCTGGAATTCAAAGCTACTATCGGAAAGAAAGTGGTGACTATTCCTGCTGTGAAAATAGCTGATGGTGTAATCTCTACTTCTGAATTAGTAAACAATACATTAGGTAACGCTAACCCTGCATTGGGTGAAGACGCTTTCCAACGTATCATCAAAGAAAAACACGATGCCAACATCATGTTCTTGATCCAACAAGCTAACATTCGTTCCAGCGAATTGAAGACTGCTAAAGAATTCAACAAAGAAGTAGCTAACGTTAACGAAGCTGCTAACAAGAAGATCAGCAACATCGAAGTTTCTGCATACGCTTCTCCTGATGGTGGTGTAAGCTTGAATACTACTCTTGCTGAAAACCGTGAAGGCAACACAACTAAGATGTTGAGCAAAGACCTGAAGAAAGCAAAAATCGATGCTCCGATCGATGCTAAATATACTGCACAGGACTGGGAAGGTTTCCAAGAACTGGTTTCTAAATCTAACATCCAAGACAAAGAGTTGATTCTCCGCGTTATTGCAATGTACCAAGATCCTGCTCAAAGAGAAAGCGAAATCAAGAACATCTCTGCTGTATACAAAGAATTGGCTAACACAATTCTTCCTCAATTGCGTCGTTCTCGTTTGACTTTGAACTATGAAATCATCGGTAAGTCTGACGAAGAAATCGCTAAGTTGGCTTCTTCTAATCCTTCTGAACTGAACGTAGAAGAATTGCTGTATGCTGCTACACTGACTAGCGATCCTGCTAAGCAAGAAGTTATCTACACTCAAGCTACCAAACAGTTCCCGAACGATTACCGTGGTTACAACAACTTAGGTAAATTAGCTTACCAGGCTGGTTACATTGACAAAGCAGAATCTTACTTCAAGAAAGCTGCCAGCGTTAATGCTACTCCTGAAGTTAACATGAACTTAGGTTTGATCTCTTTGATGAAGGGTGATAAAACTGCTGCAGAAGCATACTTCGGTAAAGCTGCCGGCACAAAAGAACTTGGCGAATCTATGGGTAACCTGTACATCGCTCAAGGTCAATATGAAAGAGCAGTAAACTCATTCGGTGACTCTAAGACTAACAGTGCTGCTTTGGCTCAAATCCTTGCTAAGGACTACAACAAAGCTAAAAATACATTGGCTAACGTAGAAAGACCTGATGCTTACACTGACTACTTGATGGCAGTTTTAGGTGCTAGAACTAATAATTCTTCTATGGTAACAAGCAGCTTGAAGAGCGCAGTTGCTAAAGATTCTTCATTAGCTAAGAAAGCAGCTACTGACTTGGAATTTGCTAAATTCTTCACAAATGCAGATTTCATGAACATCGTTAAATAAGAAAATTACACTCTATTTTAAATATTAAGAATTGCCTGTCATTATAAATGACGGGCAATTCTTTTTTTTTATCTGTAAAAACCGTACTTTCGCAGAAAAGAAATCAAAGCAATGAAAAAGAGTAGCATTTTAATCCTCATAATCATTTGTCTATGCAGTTGTGGTAAATCTTCAAAGAAAGTTAGCATAACCGGGGAAATCAAAGGTCTGGGCACAGATACGCTTTATCTGTATGGAATGGACGAATCATTCGACCGGATAGATACCATTTTCGCGAAGAACGACAAATTCTCTTATACAGCTTCAATAGACACCATTACTTCTGCCTTTTTACTTATTGACAATCAGACAGAATATCCAATCTTCCTTGACAAAGGAAATCAGATCAAAATAAAAGGAGATATCAATCACCCGGAATATCTGGATATCAATGGTAATATATATAATGAAGAGTTTACAACCTTTCAGAAAGAACTAAATAGCCTGCCTACCGCATCCGAGAAAGATTTAGAGCAAAAAGCAGAAGAATTCATCATGAAGCATCATTCTTCTTTTGTCAGCCTCTACTTGTTGGATAAATACTTTGTTCAGAAAGATTCGCCCGATTTCAACAAAATAAAGAAGCTAATTGAAGTCATGACAGGAATATTGCAAGACAAGCTGTATATCGAACAACTCAATGAAGCCATCTCGCTGTCAGAGAAAACAGAGACAGGCAAATATGCCCCCTTCTTCAGTCTATCTAATATAAAAGGAGAGAAAATTACCCGGTCATCAGAAGATTTCAAGAAAAAGAACCTGTTAATCAACTTTTGGGCTTCATGGGGAGATAGCATTTCCAATCACCAAAGCAATACCGAGTTAAAAGAGATCTATCAGAAATATAAGAAGAACAAACATATAGCCATGCTCGGTATTTCCCTTGATATGGATAAACAAGAATGGCAGGATGCTATAAAACGTGATACGCTCAATTGGGAGCAAGTCTGTGATTTTGGCGGACTAAATTCCGAAGTAGCCAAACAATACGCCATCAAGCAAGTTCCCAGCAACATTCTTCTGTCGGCAGACGGTAAGATTCTCGCGAAAAACCTCAAAGGAGAACAATTGAAGAAGAAAATAGAGGAAGTAGTCACTGCTGCTGAAGAAAAGGAAAAACAAGACAATAAGAAGAAAAAATAACTAGTAATCAAACGTGTTAATTAAAGTATTCGGAGCGGCTGTTCAAGGGATTGATGCAACACTCATCACAATCGAAGTCAACAGCTCGCGCGGCTGTATGTTCTATCTCGTCGGCCTTCCGGATTCTGCGGTCAAAGAAAGCCATCAACGTATTATTTCCGCATTGCTGGTAAATGGCTATAAAATGCCCACTAGCAATATAGTAGTTAATATGGCACCAGCCGACATCCGAAAAGAGGGTTCAGCTTATGACTTGCCTCTTGCCATCGGATTGTTAGGAGCTAACGAAACAATCTCTTCCGAGAAGTTTTCCCGCTATTTGTTAATGGGCGAACTAAGTCTGGACGGAAGTATACAACCTATCAAAGGTGCGCTTCCCATTGCTATCAAAGCGCGCGAAGATGGTTTCGAAGGACTAATCATCCCCCAACAAAACGCACGGGAAGCTGCCGTTGTCAATCAATTAAAAGTATACGGGGTCAGTAATATCAAGGAGGTCATCGAATTCTTCAATAATGAACGCGAATTAGAGTCGACTGTTGTTAATACACGGGAAGAATTCTATCAACAACAGACGAACTGTGACTTGGATTTTGCAGATGTTAAAGGGCAAGAGAATGTAAAAAGGGCACTAGAAGTTGCAGCAGCCGGAGGGCATAACTTAATAATGGTAGGTGCTCCGGGTAGCGGTAAATCGATGATGGCCAAACGCCTTCCTTCCATTCTTCCTCCTCTTTCTCTGGGTGAAAGTTTGGAAACCACCAAGATACATTCAGTTGCCGGACAACTGAAACGCGGTTCATCATTGATTTCCCAACGCCCATTCCGCGACCCTCACCACACAATTTCCCAGGTGGCGATGGTTGGCGGAGGAAGTTTTCCACAACCCGGAGAAATCAGTCTGGCACATAATGGGGTACTTTTCTTAGATGAATTGCCGGAATTCAACCGAGGAGTGCTGGAAGTGTTGCGCCAACCATTGGAAGACCGCCAGATCACTATTTCACGCATCAAAAGTACTATCAGCTATCCGGCCAATCTGATGCTGATTGCATCCATGAACCCATGCCCCTGTGGATATTACAACCATCCGACAAAAGCATGCGTATGCAGCCCCGGACAGGTTCAAAAGTACTTGAATAAGATATCCGGTCCATTATTAGATCGCATCGACATTCAGATAGAGATTGTACCTGTACCCTTTGATAAGATTTCCGATCAAAGGCAGGGAGAATCGAGCAATCTCATCAGGCAACGAGTGATAAAAGCCCGTCAAATGCAGGAAAAACGATACACCGAATATACCGGAATCTATTGCAATGCACAAATGAACAGCAAACTGCTTGCAATGTATGCTCAACCGGATGCCAAAGGACTCGCATTACTGAAAAATGCAATGGAACGGCTCAATTTATCTGCCCGAGCCTACGACCGGATTTTAAAAGTTGCCCGTACAATCGCCGATTTGGAAGGAGCAGAACAAATACTCCCCAATCATTTGGCAGAGGCTATCAGTTATCGAAATCTCGACAGAGAGAACTGGGCTGGATAATAACAATGAATACAAACAGAAGAGAATTATTTCATCATCAGCACTATCTTTTTTCATATATTTGTTTTACATTTGTAACAAATAAATAAATTCTAATATGAGAAAATCGATAATAGCTATTTTAATGACATTTTGTTTGAGTATAATGACTTATGCTCAAACTCCCCGAGACAGAGCCACAGAATTAAAAGAACAAGCACAAAGTAGCCTCAACCAAAAAGATTACATCAAAGCACGTTACTTATTCAAAAAGGCATACGAAGCATTTGCAACCCGCGAAAACTATCCACAGGCAATAGAATGTGGTGTTCAGGCGAATGCTTTATACGTCAGAGAGAACTTTTACAAAGAAGGATTCGAACTTTGTCGTGATATGGACCAACTTATATGGGCCGGAGAGCAAAATCAGAAGAAAGTCTTTTATGACCTTCGCTTCCTCGTGAACAAGGAGCGGTTGCAGATGTACACGGCACTTAAAAATCCAGCTCAGGCAAAAACACAGCTGAATAAACTGGAAGAAACAGCTAACCTTGCCAAGAATGACTCACTGACAGAGGTTTTACTGTATACAAAAGCCAACTATTACTATACATTTAACCAAAACGCACAAGGTGATGCCTGTTTCCGCAAGCTGATTAATCAATATAAGGAAAAGAAAGACTATGCCAAAGTGAATGATTGTTATAAGAACCTTATCGGAATTGCCCGTAAAGCTAATAACGCGCGTTTGATGGAACACACCTATGAAAGTTACATCGTTTGGACAGATTCCGTGAAAGCGCTGACAGCTCAAGACGAATTGAATGTACTGAAAAGAAAATATGATGAAAGCCAACTGACCATACAAGAAAAAGACGACACGCTATCAGCCAAACAATACATCATTATAGGTCTGTGCATTCTTGTAGTCATCCTCGTAGCCGGACTGGTAATACTGGCCGCCATATTACTGAAATTTATCGCCGGCAATCGCAAATTAAAGAAAAGTGTGAAGATTGCCAATGAGCATAACGAACTAAAAACCAAATTCATACAGAACATATCTTCACAGATGGAGCCGACTTTGAATACATTGGCTACTTCTGCGAATGAACTTTTACAGAAAGCCCCTCAAGAAGCGAGCCAGATGCAGAGCCAAGTCGCTGCTCTGAAGAAATTCAGCGATGATATCCAGGAACTGTCTTCATTAGAGAATTCATTAACCGAACTCTATGAATTGGGTGAAATCAACGTAGGTACTTTCTGCGAAAATGTAATGGATAAGGTTAAGGAGCATATAAAAATAGATGTTACTCCTTCAGTTAATGCTCCCAAACTTCAGGTAAAGACAAACAAGGAGCAACTGGAACGTATCCTTCTCTATTTACTGAAAAATGCAGCCTTCTACACCGAACAAGGACGTATCAGCCTTGAGTTCAAGAAACGTGGTGCGCATACTCATCAGTTTATCGTGACGGATACGGGAATCGGTATTCCGGCAGAGCAACAAGAAAATATCTTCAAGCCTTTCACGGAAGTGAAAGACCTCACTACAGGAGATGGGCTAGGCTTACCGATCTGCTCACTAATTGCTGCCAAGATGAACGGAAGCCTGACACTAGATACCGGCTATACCAAAGGAACCCGTTTCATACTGGAACTTCACGTCTAAATTTTGCATAAAACGAATAACTTGTATCATTAGATTACTTTCTAATTTGTTTATTATAGTTACCTCTGACAGGCACTATTCCAAGCTTTTGTTTTGAAGTATACAAAAATATGGACAGGTTCATACATAAACGCATCTCATATTTATAATAAACTTTGGAGTAGTTTATTATAAACGGTATCCAAGTTTATTAAAAACTCCAAAAGCTGATTTCCGGCTTTTTATTTCTATTTTTTACAACAAGAAGGCTGCAAATTTTGTAAAATTTGCAGCCTTCTTGCTTATATCCAGCCCACCATTCTTAGTGTATGCTAGAAATATTCTCTATATTTGTTGTAATATTATATCATTTAAGTTACTAGTTTCATACTCTTTTATCTGCTATCTACAAGGTTTAGATTCTTTTTTCGACTATAAAGATACAACATTTAAAAGCATTTGTCAAGAGATACATCTTATAAAACACCTCCTCCAAGCATTTATAAAAAGTATTGCCCTTCTTCTTTTAATCTTTTACGTAACAAAACAGTATCAATTTTATGAACGTCATTCCTTGTCTGTTTGATGGCATGCACAGCAGCCATTCCAGCAGCTTCCCCCGTCACCAGACAAGGAGGCATTACCCGCAAACTTCCAAAAGCCTCTTCATCAGTAGAGATACAACGACCAGCCACCAATAGATTCTTTAATCCTTTGGGTGTCAGACAACGATAAGGGATTCCATGCGACTCTCCTTTTTTGTAACGTGTCTCCTTATGTCCTGGCTTATGGACATCAATATAGTAACAGTTACGCCCGATCTCATCTTCAAATGTTTTGCGTTCCAGCCAGTCTTGGAAAGTAAATGTATAATCCCCTTCAATCCGACGACTATCCCTGACTCCTAACAGAGAGGCAGTCTTCACCACAAAAGCACTACCAAAAGCTTTAGGCTGCACTTCTTTCAGCGCTTCCAAATATTGTTCTGCGATTTGCCTACCAGTAGCCATTGCTCGCGTAGTAGCCCATGGGTCGGTCGAATCGACATTATCAATATGTCCGGCATTGAACTGTACCACATCCGGACCGATCAAATTACTATTGAAATGTTTGCCTATCAATGGATATTTTCCGGACTTAATCACATCATAAATAGGACTATTCTTGTTACTCGTATGTAATGAAGGGCCTATGAGATTATAGTGATAGCTATCGACATTGGCAAACGAGAAACATAAAGTAGAACTTTGCACTACTCCATCCTCTCCTCCTTTTTTAAAGGAAGCACCTGCCCATGCAGCCACATCACCATCTCCTGTTGCATCAATAAAGACTTTCGCCTTGAATGCGACAAGTCCGGATTTATTTGCCACAATGATAGCGTCTATTGTATCATTTGCTGACATCTCAACGGCTGCAACCCTCGAAAAGAAAAGAACCTGAGCTCCCGAATCAGCGACCATTTGATCATAAACCTGCATCAGATATTCGGGATTTATGTTCACCCAGTTCAACTTCTGTTTTCTCTCATGAGGCACTCCTTTTTTTGATGCCTCGAATATCTTTTCCGCCAATCCCCTATAAATGATTTTCTCACCATCCGAAAACGGACACCATGCCGGAACCATCCCTGCAGTTCCCATACCACCAAGTTGCCCCATTGCCTCAATCAATAAAGTCTTAGCACCTTCCCTAGCTGCAGAAATTGCAGCGGTACATCCACCAGGTCCACCACCGATTACAATAACATCCCATCGATCGTCCACCGCAATCTTAGTATTCTTCAGACGTATTTTAGACTGTGGGGTATCGCCATTCACATTAAGGGCAGGAACTGCAAAAGCAGCACTAAGCAGCCCGGCTTTTTTAAGAAAATCTCTTCTAGACGTCATTACAAATTAATTTATTATAATTACTTTTTCATAAAAGTCTCTGCACGCCCTGGTGTAAACAGCTCCCACAAAGAAGCAACAGTCCATCCGGGCGCAAAAATATCATTATAGTATCCTTTACCATTCTTTCCATAATCCCAACTTGTATGTTGGACAACCTCCGGATAATAACCTACCTTTGCAATACCGCACATATGCCCTTCATAAGGTAATAATTGGCGCATAGAAGTTGAAATTACTTCTGCAAAATCTGAAAAGCGAGACTCGTTATACTCGTTCGACAGCCAACGAAGCACATCGGCAAATTCAAACACAAAGACATCGATATGATTATTTTCTACTGATACATTTCCCCAGCCACGTGTTTTCAAACCAATATCACCCAGCATCTGACCGGGAGCAAAAGGAACATCCCACAAATAATACCATGATAAGGCGAAATAAGCGGCTTGCTTTGTCAGGTCAGCATAATGTTTATGTTCCTCTCCCTTAGTAACCAATGAAAGATAATAAGTAGCAGTTGCAGCATAAAGTGATGCTTCTTTATCTTCACAATTCGCATCAAGGGTAGATGAGAAATAATCTGCTTTAGAAATCAATTCTTTCTCCAGATAACCTGCAGTCCGCTTAGCACTATCCAAATAACGTTTATCCTTGAAATACTTATATCCCATCACCAAAGGCAATGTAGCAGAAGGAGTGCTTCCCCCACTTTTATCTACAATAGTGAAATCGTCACGAAACTTACGTGGAAAACTGCCGTCAGCATTTTGCAATTGCAGAAACATATCCAGCATTTTCTTCAATCGTTGTTCCCATTCCGGATGTTTACGTCCTTTTTCTTTTTCATAAGCCAGGAAATGGAAGATTGCATAAAGCCCTTCTGACTGACGACGGATGCTATGAACAGGATCTTCAGAATTCTTATCAAAATTAACCGATTCCTTGAAAAAGCCTGCCTCTGTGAAACCATTCTTCAGGTAACTATCAAAGATTTTAGTACTATTAGCCTTCAAATCCTCCCGGTTACATTCCCAGCCATATTCCCAAGCATTGAATGCATTCAGAAGAACACGACCGATAAAACCGACCTCTGCCTGCCCATTACTTGTACATGCGTCTGTCCTAAGATGTATGCCCGAATTATACACCAACGGATATTTATCGACAAAACTACTTACAAAGAATTGGCTAAGAGTCTGCTTCATATACTCAATTGAGTAGGGAGTATCAACAGGCTTGGGAGAATATGTATCATAACAATATTCCCAGGTATGGCGCACAAAATCAGAATAGTCTTTGGCTTCACCTTCAACAATTTGCCAGGTCAACAAAATAGTTTCTCCTTTTTTCAGAAGCTGATAAGCAGTCACAGCCGGAGCTAATGTCAATTTACGAATATAACTTTTGGGAGCTTCCCGATAAGGAAAACCGAAAGAAAGAGTAGCAACACCACCTTTATTTTCAAATCCGGTATACCCCAAAGATGTCTTATCCGAAAGAATAATCTCACCTTCTCGATGCGTGGCCAAAGTGCTGTTTACAAACTTATCCAGTCTGTTGACAGTCATAAAACGTTGTGTCTTCTCACAGAAAATTCCCGTAAGAGGTGCACTTAACCTGTCTTCGCTTACAATCCAACTATCTGATGTATGGAATGAAGGAGCCTCTTTGGGTGAACGTAGATTACGTCGATACCAGAACCCCGGCATATAGAACAGGCAGTCATCATGACGGAAGCCGGTTGCCATCTGTTGATTGTAATTAAAATAGACATCTTCCAATGCAGTGATAGATACACTAATACGTAGCCCATCATTACCAGTAACTATATTTTGAGACACAGTCAACGGCATCTTTTCCGAATTCTCCAAATAATAAGTGCCATTATTATTCTGCGATTTCTGAAAAGTCAATGGATAGTGTTTCGCCCCATTTCCAGGTACTTTCAAAGAAATAGATGCAGAAATCGATTCCGGCACATTATTAAAAGCCTCAGCAATAGTGGCACATGCCACAAAAGCCATCCCACAAAGTAAATATTTCAAACTCATATAAAACATGATTGCGAATCAGCCTGTCTGATTCCGTTTGTACTAAATTGTTAAACCAAAGTTAAGGAACATCCTTCACATTGAATAAAAGAAATTGAGCTATAAATAAAAAAATTATCCAAATCAAAAGAAATATCTCCCAAAAGCCTCAATTACTACTCAATACCGGAACAATTACTTTTCCATTAGAGCGGCAGCACACCACAGATAAGGTCCTTGCCCATGATAATCACCCGTGCGGCGTGGACGGTCATAATAATACTGTTTACTGTTCTTCTTATTCGTACCCACGCAAATTTCTCTCACTTGATTTTTATCATTAAGATATGAGACTAAAGCTATCCACGCCTTACGAGCAGCAGGAGCATATTCTTCAGCATTCAACCATCCATTCTTAACTCCCTTGATAAAAGCAAAAGTGAACATAGCCGATCCTGATGTTTCAGTCCAACAGTCAGACTGGTCAATCAACTGATTCCACAAGCCCTCCGGATTCTGATATTTCTTCAGACTTTCCATCATTGTCCGATAGCCCTGCAAAATACGAGGACGGTCTTTGTGATTTTTAGGCAAACACTGAAGTAATTCCGTCATTCCGGCAGCCATCCAGCCATTTCCGCGCCCCCAATAATAAGGTACATCCGGTGCATGATAGAAAAGACCGTTCGGACGTTGCAACTCATCCAGATACATCACCATCTCTTTAGCTGCACGATCAATATATTTTTTATCCTTCGTCACTTTATAAGCACGAGTCTGCACAATTGTAATCATATACATATCATCAATCCACAAACGTGTTTGCCAGGAATATCCTTTTTCAGCCCATTCCTTTTCCTCCGGTTTCGCATTTGCAGGCACTTTCCATTGAGAATCGGCATAAGGCAATCCTAAATACCAATATTTCTTATCCTTCGTCACAAGATATAACTCAAGTGGCAAACTCCCAAACATATTCACATCAACATGATTCATAATAGGTTGCAACGCTTTCTCCTCGGTAAACAGAGGTTCAAACTTATCTTGCAAACGATTGAGAAGTTCTTTATCTTTTGCAAGATAAGCATACCGTAAAGCCCCGTTCCAATAGAAAGTCTCCGGATAACCAATCCATTTTCCGACATGAAGCGCATGTTTCTCTGTCAGAAAACGATAGGCCAATCGCTTACCTATTTCCTCCGGAGTAGAGCCCTCCGGGAAATCTTTCAACATACTCGTTTGAGCAAACAACAACTGAAAAGGAATAAAAAATAATAATATTAATACCTTCTTATACATAAATACCTAATCTTTATTTATTCAACAATATATCTTTCGATTCAACATTATATCCATCTACCCGCAAAAGCATCTTATCCACCCCTTCTTTACAATCCACCTGAAAACGGATTTCTTTAAATTCGCCGGGCATCAAATAAAAATATCCGTCATCAAAATAAGCAGGACGAATGGGCGCATCTGTTTTTGCATTCCTCAAAGTCAATGCTATTGCGGCTGCCAGATATTGTCCTGGATTTTTCACAATAAGTTTACCCTCATAATGATTTGCTTTTTTCGCAAAATTCTTCACAGATACATTCACCGAAGCAACCGGTAAATCAGTCAGAACCTTTCCATCCCATTCCTTTTGATTGAGCCAATAGACATTATCATCCAACAACTTTCCATCATTTGTTGTCAATACCAGCTTTACCCAACTGAAATCAGGAAGACCTTTTATATCCTCTAATTGTGCTACAGGAGTCAGTGCATTAGCTGTCACATGACTTACCTTCTGTTGTGAGGAACGTATCTTTTTTCCTACTTTATCGTAAACCACGACTTCCACTTTCAAATTCCGATATTCTTTCAGCGTAGTATTAATAATATCAACTTTATGTTGACTATTAAGACTCATCTGAATATGAAGAGGACGGCACGCCTTTTGAGTGCCATAATAGGCACCGGCAGTTTCGCCATTTGAACTGTAATTCTGCCAAACCATACTGGGCCATGCAGGATGGCTCATCCACAATAGCACCCCGGAAGCATCATTCCACATCTTACTATTCCATGCTTCAAAAATAGCCCGATGGCTTTCGTAATTAATCAATTGTGCTTTCTTGCAGAAATCATCCAAGTTATCAGAAGGTCCCAATTTACGATCCATCCCTTCCTTATAAAGCTCACTAAAAGTCTTACTACCATATCTATGATTATGCCAGTCATGATAATACCAAACATCACTAATGGGCCATGTATCCTCTTCCGCCATAAACTCACGAACTGTTTCAGCCGTAGGTAGCGAAGGAGTACCCACTTCGGATCGGAATCCTCCTGCTAAAGAACGGTAGTACCAGCCTGCATCAAACTGATAACGCCAAGGCCCGCTTCCTGAACTATTCAATGAACGGGAATTTCCTGTATAATGCCTGCTGCCATCCTCTTTAGCTAAAGTGGCGGCCAACATGTACTCAAGTTCATTAGTCGCAAATCCTTCATTACGTGCACACCATAAAGCAATAGAGGGATGATTGCGGAAACGACGTACTGTTTCGGTCACATTTCTAACGAACAGGCAGTTATCCAGCGGATTGAGGTTAAACCCATCTGTCGAAAGCCAAAAATCATTCATAACCAACATTCCGTACTCATCACAAAGCTCATAAAATACTTCTTCCGTACTCTCACCTGTCCAGTTACGAATCATGTTATAATTCATATTCTTATGCAACTTCAAGGCAGGTTCCAGTCGCTCCCGGGAAACTCGCTTCATACCATCATCCATTCCCCAGTTACCTCCTTTACAAAAAATCCGTTGTCCGTTCACCTTTATAACCATATATTCTTTCATCAGTGAATCTTTTATCAACTCTATTCCTTGTGAAGATATTGGTTTTAATAAATAAGGGACAAACTCTCCATCGTAATTCGTATAGCGAACTTTATTATCTGTTTTCTTACGTTTCACAGTATCAAAAGCGGGTTTTCCATCTTGCAAAGCAGCAGTCGGATTATAGTTCAAACGCACTATAGGAGAGTTATCCTCGTACGCAGACAATTCATACTCCAACTCACGGATACCGATACGCATCTTCTTTACGTCAAGCGTGTCCTTACCTGATGAAATCAGACTTAAAGATGCATCATATAAATACTGTTCTCCATACCCATTCGGCCACCAGAGACGTGGATTCTTCATTTGCAGTTCTTTACACTCATTAGAAGTCAGCTTAATCATCCTCTTTTCATTTGCATTCAAAGAGACCGGATAAACAGCTGACAATCCGCCAATATTAAAATGCAAATTAGCAGTACGAGTCGTTTTAGAAGAATTATAAATCTCCGCCTGAACGATAAAATTGACAGAAGTAGTGTCAGGCAAAGGCAAATCCGTAATCACATGTGTATCAACAATTTCCAATTCATTTCCAAATTTGACTCTGACATCCTGCCAAATACCCATGTTTCGGTCGCGTATGCCGGGAATCCAATCCCAGCCTTCTGAAGAGATAAAAGTAGGACCATCCAGGCACAATGCTCCACCATTGGGACCAATTCCTTCTTTCCTATTTGCCTCGTGAGGAATACCGGGATTGTTAGGCGGAAGAATACGAATGGCCAACAGATTCTTTTTATCATAATCCACCCAAGGAGTTATATCAAAAATACCTCTCTCAAAAGCACCGGTCATCGTTCCTAATAATTGCCTATTGAACCAGATCTCCGCTTTATAATTGATTCCATTCAGAATCAACTTCACTTTCTCTCCCTTTTTATTACGAGGAATATTAAAAGAATTGCGATACCACCAGTCCATCCGGCAAAGCGTATCGGGAATCAATAAATTATTAAGTCCCCAGTAAGGATCAGGGTACACACCCTGGTCCACCAATGTAGTTAATACTGTACCTGGAACTGTTGCCGAATACCATTCGCTTGTATCTAAATCTTGCGCAACTACTGATTTTTCGGCGGCTCTAACTTTATACCCTTCTATCATTTCCCATCCTTTGGATAGTTGATACTCCCAATCGGAAAGCGGACTCAATTCTCCGGGTTCTATCACCTTCTTTTTAAGTTTAGCTGTCTGAAACGAATATTTTGAATGAGGTATCACTTCGGAACTTTGCCTACGTGATAAACCAAAATTCCATTTCAATTTTTGCGAATAGATGCATTCTATAGAAGAACACAGAAAAATAGCAATACAAGCAATATATGTATTCAGCCTTATTCTCATTGTTTTATAATCTACTATTTTATCTTCAGC
The DNA here is from genome assembly GCF_003602705.1 of Bacteroides sp. AM16-13. Classification (NCBI taxonomy): domain Bacteria; kingdom Pseudomonadati; phylum Bacteroidota; class Bacteroidia; order Bacteroidales; family Bacteroidaceae; genus Bacteroides; species Bacteroides sp. AM16-13. Next base: position 42,083 of record NZ_QTLK01000017.1, on the reverse strand, counting down.
TTCTTTACATCATCACATACGGCGACTGCTACCCGAGAATCCGCACAACCGTAATAGAGGTATAATTTCCTTTTGTGATATACAAGTCCCTCAATAAATACTGTTCCATCTTTGTACTGTCCGCTCTTCTCAAAAGAAGCCTCGGGAGCAAAGAAAGGCTTATCCAAACGATCCAATACTTTATAAGGATCGTCACCATCCAATAACAGCTGTCCGGCACAATAAGCATTGGCTGGATAGTCAGCATCTCCAGTTTTACCACTATTCTTACCATTATACATAAGAACAATACCATGTTTGGTACGAACAGCCGGAGGACCACATTCTGTCAGCAAACTATCAAAATGCCCTTTACGAGGTTGTATAATTTTCATTAGTTCATTCTTCTCATCCAACACCGGATACCAGTCAATCAAGTTATCAGAAGTAGCAGCATATACCGCATACTCTCCCCAATACATCAAATACTTACCGTCAACTTTATCAATGACCAATTGATTTCCTTTCAATTTTGTTAGAATAGAACCTGACTTGCAGAAAAGATTATTAAATCGACCGTTATATGCCTTATCAAAGGCAAGTCCATGTTTTGTCCAATTCTTCAGATCTCGGGAAGTAGCTACAGCAAGACGCGCTTTTTTTCGATTCCATGCCGTATAAAGCATCACATACAATCCGTCTTCGGTCATAGCCACACGGGGATCTTCGCAGCCCCCCGGCCAATCTTGATCTTTAAAATTATCTTCGGCAGGAAAAAGAACAGGGCTAGCCATCCTCTTCATCTCAATCCCATCCTTACTTTCAGCATAACCAACACGTGAGGTTCTTTTACCTATGCCTTGAGCCGAATTATCTTCTGCGCGGTAAAGTACAACAATTTTTCCGTCTTTTGTAGTAGCAGCCGGATTAAAAGTATCACTTTCTTCCCACTTCACTTGCTGTTTCCGCATCGGACAATAAAATTCTGTCGGCTGCGGTGATATGACAGGATTAACTCCTTCCGGACGATGGAACGGACCAATCACCCAATTATTATCCTGTTCTTCCTGAGTAGTATCTAAAGAAGGTGCATTAGTAAATCCACATGCTGATAATATACCGACTACACCTATGATAAACTTAAGTTTCATCTCACTTCTTTTTTATGATTAAATGATTTCTCTATAATATCAATGATTGATTCTACAATCTACCGAAACAAAGAAAGCAGAATCAATTCATATTCTTACTTTTCTACTTCAATTTATATTCCTGCTTATTTATATTCCAGCCTTTCAGTGCCAACACAGCTCCATCTTTCAACTTTCCTTTTGCGGTTTCAATGGTTACCGTTTTCTTTTCACCCGGCATCAAGGAGAAGAAATTGTCTGTATAGAATGAAGGACGTATCGGACTCATCTTTGAATTCAGGAATTGCAACTGATTAAAGAAAGCAATCTGCCCGGAGGTATTTCTCAAAGTAATATCTACAAAGTAATTGTTATCATCTTCTCTTACTTTATAGGTAAGTTTCACTTTTGCCTGCTTCAGTTTACTCAAATCTTCAAAACCTGAAGCAGCCGGACCGGTCAAAGTCTTGCTTCCTTCATATTTGTCATTGGAGCGCCAATAGAAATTGGAAGAAACATCTTTTCCATTTTCATCTTTCAGAATCAGTTTAATAAAGTGAACTTGAGATATGTTTTCCGGGAAACGAATAGTCAACGCATCATTCACCACTCCATCCGAAGGCAGATTAACCACTGCTGATTCTTCAAATACTTTCTTGCTGTTAATATCGTAAACCTGTGCTATCACTTTATAATTCTTAAATTCACGATAATAATCATTCACTACAGACACTGTATTCTTAAGATAGTCAAACTGTGCATGTAATGGTTCTAAAGAGTTGGCAGTATGATAAAGGGATGCTGTCGGTTCCAGAGACCAGTCCCACATACGGGAAGCCACTTGAGGCATAGAGCAGTTATGATACCAGAACAAAAGTCCCGAACAGAAACGATCACCATAATCCAGCTTATTGTAGTTCCATACTTCCCAGATACTCTTCGAATTAATAGCTCCCAACAATTGTCCTTTCTGTGCAAACTCATCAATCGATGATGATTTTCCGTAGTTATTCACCAAGTCTGTATACATAGTACTCATCAGATGGAAACCATTTCCATCCAGATAATCCCATACTTCCTTATTAATAGGCCAAAGGTCTTTTTCATCCATCATTTCCCGGAGGATTTCCACAGTCGGAAGAGTAGGTGCACCGTATTCCGGATTAAATCCGTCTACACGGCTTCCTCTGGGAGAGGCCGTATTTTCATAATGCTGCATCGGATTTACCTGTTTGTAAGGACTGCCATCATGCACTCCTTCACATTCGGACTGCATCTGGAAGCCACGTGTACCATCCAGTTTATTCAGTAATTCAGGAGTACCGGTAACTTCTGTACTCTCATTAGAAGCAACATAATAAGCCAAAGATGGATGATTACGAATACGTTTTACGGTAGATTCCACGTTACTCATATAGAGAGCCTTATCATGCGGATGACGAGTATCACCGGTCATCCAGAACTCTTGCCATACCAACAGTCCCAATTCATCACACAATTGGAAGAAATAATCAGACTCTGCAATTCCGCCTCCCCACATTCTTAAAAGGTTGACACCGGACTGACGGGAGTAGCGCAATTCAGCATAAGTACGTTCATCTGAAGTTCTCAACATGGCTTCCGGTATCCAGTTGGTACCACGAATAAACAATCGTTTACCGTTCACATAAAAGACACGTGATTTATCCGGAGTTTTTCTATCCGAGACAATTTCACGAATACCGAATCTTGTCTTTACAGAATCACAATCTTTACCGTCAACTGATACTGTCAGTTTCAGATCATATAAGTTTTGTGGTCCTTTATTGACAGGCCACCACAATTTTGGAGAGTTAATAATCAGTTGCGGGAATTCTTCGGGGGAGAAGGTTGCTGTTTTTTCTTCTCCACGCATCAGTCGGAAGGTCTTTTCGAAAGTGATATTTTCACCTACAATTTCACCCTTTACCTTGCAACTGATTACCCGGTTACTGGTCGATGGATTGATAATTTCAACCGATACAGTCTCACGAGCCTGGTCATAATCAGGTTTTCGCAATTCAGATTTAACGAAAGGATGGCGTAATGCTACTCTGCCTGTAGCATAGAGGGAAATATTTTTCCATATACCTGTGTTACGGTCACGGATACCATCCATAAAGGTAAAGTCCCACCCTACCGTCATCAACATGGTAGTATTCAAACCAATGTTACCGTTTCCACCGTTATGGAATTCGCCGGCTGCTCCCCAGGATTTCGGCTTCGCACTTCCGGGAACATCTACCGGATAGACCTTTATAGCCAGTCCGTTTTTTCCTCCGATTTTCACAAAATCCGTAACATCAATATAGTCCTGAATAAACATACCGTTCATTGTGCTCAATAAGTTACCATTCACCCATACTTCTGCCCGGTAGTTGATACCATCCAACTGTAACCAGACAGTCTTTCCCTTGAATGACTGCGGTACTGTAAAATCTGTCCGAAACCAATAGGTGTAAAAGTCACGTCCGGTTTCAGAAATATCCGGTATCAATTTAGATTCAATCTTATTATTGATTCCATAATAAGGCTCCGGGTATTTTTGGTTATACACCAAAGAATTCAAAACTGTTCCGGGAACGATGGCCGGCATCCAATTTGTAGTTGCATAATTGGATAACGAAATCTTTTCTCCGGGATCTGTTGCATCTCCAGCTTTTATCATTTTCCACTGGTAGTCGCCCTGATGACCAATTTCAGAATCAAGCCAGATGCGTTGCGCATTTCCGACATTGTTCTTCCCATTCTGTGCTGTCACTACTGCAGCAAAAAGTAATAATAAAATCGGGAAAAAGGTTTTAGCAATGTTGTGCATATTCGTACGTTACAATTTATTGGTTTATATAATCTTAAAAGTCTAAAAACGGATGAGGACAAAAATAGTGTTTTCTACCTGTCCGGCATGCTAAAAACAAGTCAATAAATGAAATTTGAGTCCCAAACTGCCATATATTGCCTATTTGAAGGTTATCTAGCAACAGACAAAAAGACATTAGTTAATCATTGGTTTATCCATTACAAATAGTTGGCATGTTAGCTATTAATAGCTGAATTCTCGGATATTAATACCTTACACGACAGGTATTAATACCCGAGACCTCAATAATTAACAGTCTGGAGACTCACTAATTCCGGTGCACCGTTCCGTCATTTCGTAAAGACAAATTCTGTCCGTAATCCCCGGTGATCGAATACATTTTCAAACGGCCCCCAATTAGGAAGAACGATATCCGACGTTTCTGTCTTCTCTCCTATCACCTGACAACTTTTCACTTCCGTGTTGGGAGACAAGGTATAAAGAGTCAAATCTAATCGGTCTCTGGTGTCCTTCTCGCTCGGGCGCGGCGTCCATGTGAATCCCGGATGCGTCACAGGATCCGGATGTATCGTTCGGTAAGCATCACCTTTTATGCCGCCTTCCCACAAAGAACGGGTGGTAGGCCACTGAACAACGTAAGGAGCAAGTTCTGCTTTCAAGGCACCTTCCGTCCAGTCAAGCCATGACGGTTCATTGAAGTCACCCGAGAGACAAACAAAAGGAGTGGTAGACGAATTAAAATCCTCCAGCAGTTTGTCCACCATGCCTTGACGGGCTTCTTTATTGACTTTTACTACATAGTCAACATCGTCCGTACCTTCATATCCTTCATATGCGATACCATTCAACTGATAAGGACCGTAAGGATAGAAAGCACCGTGACAGTTCATCACCAGCACAACAATGCCATCACCCAAGTCGATATAAACACCATACTTGTTTGGTGTAATCCCCGAGAAAGGATAACGTGATATAATGCTGCATTTTCCCTGCCTATTGTTGGAGTGAGTATGAACGTAAAGCCCCTGTGCTTGTATATCAGATTCGGAGAGATTACTGCATTCCTGCGCACAAAGCACGTCCACATCAATTCTATTGAAGTAATCCAACACAACGGAAGTCGATTTACCCCATAAGTTTTGTGTAGCAAGTTTCAACGTTTTGGGTGCTACACGTGTTGCCCAAGTAGCAGCAACTTTTCCATTTGCATCAGCAGACATTTCAATATAGTAAGTCTTTCCACTGCCTACATTCAACGCAAGCCCCACTGGTACCGTTACCCGTACGTCCTGTTCTCCAGAAATCGGATGAGTGATATGCAGCGTAGCATTCACTCCAAAGGTTTCGGCGCACATATCCGGAAGCATATAACATACATCCTCTTGGGGTACACACTGATAGGTCTTTCGGGTTGCTACCGGAAGATTCTCATATTCACTGTAATGTTGAGGTTCGATATGAACATAAGGAACAGAAGAAGCGGCATCCGCAAAAGTCACGGAATTCACTGTAATATCCGAAGCTGTATCCGGATCCTTTTGCAAAACGATCTTAGATGCACGCGGAGCAAGAGTAACCTGCACCGATGCAGACGCAGCAGCTACACGAAGTGTACCATCTTTTTCATTGCCTCTACTGACAAGCATCGCCATCGGATCAGCTAACGGCAATTGAGGAGCATACGCTTCTAAATCCCAATAAGTCTTACCGGAAGCCAACTCTGGGAATTTATCAGCTGTGGTACACAAAAACAGGAATCGATAAACGACGCCTTTAATTACAGAAACCTTTATTTCATTTGCTGCATCCCCTATACTTCCTGTTTTGTCAAACAGATAATTATATTGATCGTCAAAACAGAATATTTTCCATTTCATTCCGTCCAAAGACACAGAAGCCCTGGTGGAGGACATCGTTAGCCCTCCCTCCATATTCAGACTGAAACGTATTTCTTTTGTGTCATCCTCCTTCTGCACATCACTTACATATCCTTCAGCACAAGCCGTGAATAAGCTGGAAATCATTAGAAGAATCACAAATAAAGTATTCTTTAGCATTGTCTTACAAATTTAATCATTGAATATATATCCTTTCGAGAATCCGTTCAGTTATTCCCAACCTGCTTTATCACGGATACATCTGTAGGGGATTCCGTAATCCTTCTTCACATCCCAATTATGATAATCGTAGAATGTCTTGTCATCTATAGAGAGAGTTTCCCCTTTATTGATATTCACCCAAGCCACACTTGGCCACGTACCATAACAAGCCAAGTCTTTCACATTGGGAGCAGTTTTATTGGAGTATCCCCCCAATATGCGCAGATTAGTTGCCTCGCCGTCTTTATCAAACCAACAGTAAGTATATACAGCCTCCATTACCCGTGACTTGAGATGCTCTCCTACCCACAAAATATAATCTTTTGCCTCTGCACTGTTCAGTGCCGTCCAGCCCTCGGGACAAAGATTCTTCGCCCCCTCATTACCCGACTTACCTTGCATAGGAGTATTAAACGTGTAGCCTTCAGTTCCACAAAAATAAGCCTTATCCACAGTGTTATGCACAAGATAGGTGGACTGACGACAGTGCACCGGCGAATAGAGCTTCTCTCCCCACGATAGACAGGGAAGCGGAGTGCCCGGATACGGATCGGCAAACCCGATTACCAACAAGTTCTCATCTGAAACGGCTCCGTTAAGATGTGTGATAGCAAACTGACTTGTTTTCGCCGGATGTGCAGTCACCGTGTAAACAATCTCATGACGATAAAGGCCACTACCTGCATCCTTAGTAGATGAAGAAATAGTAAGCCATGCAGGCAAACTTCCGTCATACGCAGCATCCAAGGCTGCTGAGCTATAATCTGTAACAACACGTTTTATAGTATATGGCATTGCAGCATCAGCTGCAATTTTTACATAAGTCCCTTTTATATCTGTACCAGCAATGATAGTAGCTTTGTTATCCATTACAGAGATTCCGTCTTCAATCGTTACCCAATCAATTGAAGTTCCGTCTTTCCATTCTTCTACTGAGATGTCGAAGCCTGTAGAACCGGCTATCTTTTTCGTATTAAGCTGATAGAGATAGTTGGCCTCCACATTGATATCAGCAGTAAGATTCAGATAAAGAGTCGGTCCTTCTGTATTGGTATTAGCAAGTTTAGTGGTAGCCCATACTACTGTTTTTTCATTCTGCTCAAGAGTTGAAGTCAACTGAGTCGGATAAAGATAGAAACTCTTTCCGTCATTAGCTAAATCAGCTGCCGGTATTTCCAGAACATCAGCAGATATATTGCCTGCATTACCACTTACGTCACCTATGAATCCTTGAGTATATCTATTCTTGATATATACCTTATCGATCACTAATCCCGATTCTGTTGGATCATTCAGCAAATCAAATCTGGCTACACGTCTTTTAAGTTTTACATCAACCTGATTGTTGGAAGATTCTACATCGGCAACTGTTACATACTCCTTACCATCTGTTTTAACATTAGACATAACAAATGGAGGATTCAACTTACCACTTTCGGCAACAGTTTTGCTATTTAGTAGTTCATCGATTGTATTTGTTGTACTCATATTAGGGAAGTTGTTCTCATCCTCACTCTCCACAATAATAAACCTCTTTTCTCCTCCAATCGAAGAAGTTAATTCTACGGTATATAACCTTGTATCACCATTTGCACCTACAGAAGCATCCGCATAATTTAAGACATACCTTTGTTCATACTTACCTTCTTTGCTAAATTGATAAAAGGCTATTTTGTCATTAGTGCCACCATTTTCGTTACCAACACCTACTGCCTTGGTAAGGAATGCACCCGGAGTATGCAAGTTAAATGTTATTTTACCTTTGCCAGAAGGCTGGGAATCATCAGGAATCGGGGTTTCATCACTTTTTGAACAACCGACTAAAACCGTTGAGAATAAAACCAAACAGATATAAATATTCTTTAGAATTTTGTAGTTTTTCATATGTAAACAAATTAATTACGCTCCTTATCCCAAAAGAGCTGACTAAACCATTAATAAATTGTTTTATAGTTCTAAAAAACGAGAGGCTGTACCCAATTCCAGATTTGAACACTGCCTCTCATTATTATATTCATCAATCAACAACCCATCAATTCCATTCGATTTGTTGGTCTTCGTCCGGAATCAACGTATTCAAGTCACGTTGCATACTTAATGTACCTTCTACTCTATACTTCATACGGTTACCCGGGCTAAGCGTATAGTCCTCAAATGAGTATCCCATAGACAAAGTGATATAAATATGCTTCAAGTAAGGCTTCACAGGATCGTTCTCTTCGACAATTGTATAATAAGGAGCTTCCTTAAATCTATCATCATCTCCTTCACCCAGCAACACAACTTTAAAGTTATTGCCATCCTCACCCCCGTTATCTGTCCATAATCTCAGTTTCTTCTTCATCTCACTTCCTTCATTCAACGGTTCATCCGTAAACTCCACATACAACTTATACTTTTTACGATCTAAGTAATTCACATCACGAACCCCCATGTAAAGCATAATAGTCTTTTCGTCATACACATAAGCTTTATGAGTAGCTAACATGAAGTTATCCTTCTGATTCTCTAAGAATATCTTCAACAAGCTGCCATCATACGAACCTGAATAATCATTGAACGGAATAATATTCAACAATGCTTTCCGATAGTGCAGACGATTGTTCACCTGATAGTTATAAGACGGATCGTCCTGAATAGTCAATGGTAGAATATATTTATCCGACATATCCAACGGTTTAGCATTGTTCTGCCCTCCCAGAGTGAAATCAATAGGTAACAGCGCTTCAGATTCACCTGCAGGCATTTCTACTGTTTCCGGTATGGAATAGTACTGTTTTCCCAACTCTAGGTAAAAAAGTTCCTTACGACGTTCACCAAAACGTTCATGATTCAACGCCTTCAACGTATCTGTGTCAAGTGCCACATGGATAGTTCTTGCCTGTGTATTCATAGTAGAGCCACTCAACAAAATCGGAAGCTGATAAGTCACCACTCCTCCTGGTTTATAGCGTACATAAGTAGAAGTTACCCCTTCGTTATTAATCTCCGCCTTGAAAGATGCCAACTGCTTAAATTGTTCATCTTCCCACTCATTGTTACATGAAGCGCAACATACCGCTGCCATCATGCCAATCAATAATTTACATATATTATTCATCTTTTCTATCCAAATTTAGTAGGTTTATTCCGGATCTTTCCAGCCCGGATTCTGAATCATCCACATATTCCGTTTCATTATATTGTGATGGATCGGCCAAAACCACATCTTCGTAGTAAACATGGTAGGCAAGGAAGTGACCTCTATCGGTGTATGAAAACCATCCGGATTTTCCGAAGTCAAATAGATATTACAACCATAAATAGGAAGAGCCTCTTCAATTGGAGCATCACACCAACGACGAATATCAAAGAAACGATGACCTTCCGCAAACAGTTCAATCTGACGTTCACGTTTTACTTTAATACGGAACTTCTTTACATCATCATACACCTCATAGTCTGGCAAGCCGGCACGAATGCGAATAGGCTGAATACCCTCCTTCAAAGCTGTTGCCGAACGTGTGATAGTATACATAGTCTCACCATTCCAAGACGGAATTTCATAAGAGCCTTCAACTTCGTTCAATGCTTCCGCATAATTCAACAGAATTTCCGCATATCGAATGTCCGGAGCATACTTTTGCACTACACGACTCACGTCATACGATTTTTCAGAATCAGCTAAATCTTTTGGGTGTACAAACTTCTTAACACCGATACCTGTACTCAAATAGTTAGTACCTGCTTTGTAACCATCTTGGGCATCTCTATAGTAGAAAATAGGAACATTCGTTTCTTCTTTCTCCTCCGCACTTGCATTCAACATATGCCATACACTACCATTGTAGGCTACTGATGCATAGAAACGGGGTTCACGGTTCACATACTGCTTGGAAATACCTTTTCCCAATGGACCTAATTCAGGATAATTAGACAGTTCGGACGTTTCAACCACACCTGCAACACGCGGTTGTTCATTATAACGACTTGGATCGGTATATCCATCCATACCTTTATACATAGAATTCATACCCGGACAATCGCTACCATCTTTCATGTAATAAGCATCACATTGCTTCTGCGTCATGCCATGACAGTTATATCCGCCGCCCTGTGAACGAGGTAACTGATGGATAACCATTACCCTGATATTCTCAGCCCCCTGATTGACACCTCTAGTAAATATAATTTCGTCATTATTGTACGCACCCACTTCTCCATCAAACAAAGAACGGTATGATTCAAACGGATCAATATTTTTCCAGCCATTAGGCCAATCTTCCGTATGGAAAGTTCCGTTATCGTCTGGCGGAGTAATAGTTGTCGGGTAGGCCATATCATTACTTTCTCGTTTATAAGCCACATACAATTTATACCGTTTCAAGTTCATTACATCCTTAGCGGCGGCTGCAGCTCTTGCCCACTTCCGGTTGTCGTATGTATCGGACAGCAACTTACGCCCGCTTTTATCAACCAATGCATCAATCACCTCCGACGGTGCTTGTCCGTTATACAAAGGGCTTGCTGCATACAAAAGCACACGCGAACGAAGTGCCAATGCCGCACCACGTGTAGGACGAACAATATTCTGTACGTCGCGTGTGTCGTCCAACATCGTAGCCGCCTTCACCAATTCCTCAGCAATGTAATCTACACATTCATCATACGTATTTCGAGGATAAGCGATATCATCATACTCTTTCGTATAATCCACTCCTTCATCCGGAACAATGGGCACTGGACCAAACGAACGAATCAACATCCAATAGAAATATGCACGCAGGAAATGAGCCTGTCCTTTCATGTCAGTAATCTCAGCTTCAGTAAGCTCTTTATTTCCATCCACATTATGAATGAAAATGGAAACGTGACGAATCGCTTGATAGGCGGCCTGCCATATATACAAACTATTTCCACTACCTAATCCTTTTTCCGTATAATTTCCACCCTTCCAATCTACATAATTCAAATCTATGTAGTACATATCATCTGCAAAATTGAAACTAGTGTTCTTTTTACTGTTCACTTGTTGCAGATAATCGTGATTCATATAAGCGTATCCCTTTGCCAACCATTCATTGGTATAGTCCTTACTCTGAAACACATTCTCAATGTTAACACGTTCCTCGAAAAGGTAGTCTGAGTCCAAATAATCGGTACATCCGACAACCATGGTACTCACTCCTAATATAAAACCTAAATTTATTATAAGTTTCTTCATATTCTGTTCTTGTTTATAGATTAACTGATACGCCTAACGAAAGCGTCTTGCTTAACGGGTATTTCTTTCCGTCCGCACTTCCCAACTCCGGATCCCAATATTTAAACGGAGAGAATGTCAGCAAGTTGGTTCCGATAAAGAAAACACGTACTTGATTCAAATGAATCTTATTAACCCAAGCTTTCGGGAAGGTATAGCCGATATCCAATGTCTTCAGACGAAGATAAGAACCATCTCTTAACCAATAACTAGATTGTTGATAGTTATTCTCATTATCACCATAAGTCAAACGGGGGAATTCCGCATTCGGATCTTCATTCTCACCAAGAATCCACCGGTTGCTTTCTGCCATTTCCTTCAAGACATTTCCCCAACCGTCACCACCTTGGAACATAAAGACAGTTGTACCTTTGACAAAGAAAGACGACTTACCTGCTCCTTGGAAATGAGCATTGAAATCCAACCCTTTCCACTTGGCCGAAAAACCAAATCCATACACCAAGTTAGGACGAGTGGTAGCACCGATAGCCACCCGGTCATTCGAGTCAATTATACCATCACCATTAATATCTTTATATTTAATGTCACCGGGCATCACCTCACCAAAGGTTTGCTTCGGACTATTTCTGATTTCCTCATAATCTTTGAACAACCCCAAAGCAATAAGTCCTCTTGCCTGATTGACACGATGTCCCTGGTCCAACTTATATTCATAAATGGTGTTCTCTTCATCTTTTTCTATCACCTTATTCTTACTGTAAGTAATATTACCACGTAACGTAAAATTCACTTTACCAAATTTCTGTTTGAATGCAAAATGACCATCAAATCCTTTTGCTTCTACAATACCAACATTTGCTTTCGAAGCATTACCAATTCCCACTTCATAAGGGATATAAGAACGAGTCATATAGATACCGTCGCGACGTTCTTTAAAGTAGTCAATCTCTCCAGTCAGTTTGTCATTAAAGAAAGAAAAGTCAATACCCAAATCTTGTTTAGTAGCAACTTCCCACGAAATAGCTGGAGAAGCCACTGTTGAGTAATATTTTCCATTCCACAATTTCTCTCCAGTTCCAATATCTTCAAAATGGTAAACATTATTATCGGTTGCTATCGAATATAAATAGGGGAAACGTACTCTCTTATTGCCTTCGTACAAAGCATCATTTCCAGTCTTTCCATAAGAATAACGGATTTTCAACATATTCAACCATTTTCCGGCAATCTTTTTCATGAATGGTTCCTCAGCCAAATTCCATGCACCAGAGATAGCCGGGAAGAATCCGAAACGATGGTCTTTGTGGAAATTCTCCGAACCGTTGTATCCGAAATTAAAATCAATAAAATAACGATAATTCCAGTTATAGTTGAAACGCCCGGCTATTCCCTGATTACGATAAGGAATACCGTTCTTCAAGTCTGTACCTATATTTTGAGTAAAAATCTTAGAAGCCTGCGTATACTTCAGTACACCTCCAACATGATGAGTTTTGAAAGCACGACTATAGTGCAGTTCCCATTCAAAGAACTCTCTCTTTTCTCCTTCCGAATTGGAAGATTGCGACATCACTTTTTCGTCTCTGATTTTCGTGAAATTCAATGTTCCATCTGGCTGACGATAACGGTCGGCCTTGTAAGCAGCCGGAGATTTATAACGTTTAATCCAATTGGAGTTATACGTATCATATCCAAATCTACCTACAAAACGCAATCCTTTAGTTACAAAATCCAATTTCTGTTCCAGCGTAAGACTGGTTTGAATATTATTCTTCCAACTTTCATTATATCCGGATTGTGTAGTCATTACCCAAGGATTCATATTATCATCCTTATCTGCCCATCCCGGAATTTTTCCATCCGAATATTCTGCCGGCATCATGATAGAATTATATCCCATCAATACAGTCCACAAATTATCTGTACCACTACCTGTATCATTCTGCTTACGCAAAGAACCGGATACCCCGACCTTCAACAGAGTCGTTTTCGTAATATCAATATCCACATTCATACGGTACGTCCATTTTCTGAAATGTGCGTTTGTATTATAATCCTTAAGGCTTTTGTCAGTCTTATACATACCTTGTTGATCCTGATAACTTCCGGAAACAAAGTAACGCGCTGTTTTACCACCACCACGCATATTCAACGTAGCACGTGAGCTCCAAGCACCGTCACGTAACACCATATCCATCCAGTCTACATCCGGAAAACGGTCTGGATCAAGTTGTGTACGAAACAGTTCCAATTCTGATGGCGAATACAAAGCCTCTTGATTTCTTGTCAAACGAGCTTCATTAGCCATAGAAGCATATGTGTAGCCGTCTACAAATTCTGGTGCCTTTGTAAAAGTGCTATAGAAACCTTCAACCTTTGCATCAATATTAATTTTACCTTCCTTACCACGCTTTGTATTAATCAGGACTACACCATTAGCTCCCTTACTACCATAAATAGCCGTTGCAGAAGCATCCTTCAACACTGTAAATGATTCAATATCTTCCACGCTCACTTCATCAATATCACGTTCGAATCCGTCTACAAGCACCAATGCAGCTGTATTAGCACCAAAAGTGGATATACTACGAATCCAGAACTCGGACACACTACCTGGTCGTCCGGAAGTTTGCATAGCCATTACACCCGGAACAACACCAGCCAATCCATCCACCACAGAAGTGGAAGGAACCGATTTCAACGCATCTACATCCACATTAGTAATGGCACCAGTCACTGCAATTTTCTTTTGTGCTCCCGTACCTGTAATTACGACTTCATCAATAATCGTACTAGCTGCTTCTTTCATTTTTACGTTGATGGTTTTTTGTTCTTTTACCAATACCACCACAGTTTCATAACCTATATATGAGAATACAAGTCTGTCATAAGCAGATGCCTTTATTTTGTATCGACCATTTATATCAGTAATAACACCCAACCCAGGCATATTCTGTATCGCAATATTCACACCAATTAAGGGTTCCTTATTCTCATCGGTCACCACTCCAGTTATCATTGCACTTTCCTGCGCCCAGACGGTTATGGAAAAGAGCAGCAATAACATACATGCAATTAAATTTTTACTCCTCATAAAATATATGTGTTTATCATTTATTATTCTTCCATAGCAATTTTACGTATCACCGCTTGCTCTTTCCCATCGCGATCCATACCTCTTTCGCCTACATAGAAGCATTTTCTCTTTTCATCGTATGCAATCGCCCAAGGATAAGCAAAGCGTGCTTCCGAACGCAGGGCACCGTTTGCAAAGCCAGGATCACTTGAGTCATTTCCACGCCCGGCAAATGTTACCACTCTTCCTGTAGGAGTCAGAATACGAATGCAATGATTGCGTTCATCACAAAAATAAAAATCATACTCATCTTCTTCACCTAAATATTCCGGATTCTTGACAAACACTCCCTGTGTCGGACCATTCATTTGAACCTTACTACCTACTCCATCACGATACCCGCTTCCACTAGCACTTCCTGCCACAATATAGGGAGTTGTAAACTGTCCAGCAGAATTATAGTCCATACGTGAGATATACCCATTTCCTCTTTCATTATATTGACGAAGCAAATAAGCATATTTACCAGTTGGATGAACTACCATACGCAATGTTTCCTTTACCCGCGGGTGCTTGGCTATTTTCGTTGTTGTTTTATCTTCCAGATTATATTCATAAATTTCTTGATCCGGATAAATCGTATAATAAAGTTTACCTGTATTCGGATGAACAAATGCACCAGTAACACCTTTATGTTTTTGACCTAATTTCACTTCCGACTTAAACTCTGATACACGAGTTTTCAACACATGTATATTTCCCTCTTTCTCCAAATCACAAGAAACAATCATGTCCTGATTTTCATCTGTCGTCCAGTTAATAAGTGCAGGTCTATCCGTTGTCTTTGCTAAATGAGGAAGCATAGTCACCGTTTTTTCTTCCAAATCAATCAAACGAATAGCACCAGCCTTATAGCAAGTTAAATATAAATGGTCGAAATTTGAGCGCGGATCAAACGAAAACCATGTAGCCCCTTTTATACATCCGCATGCATCGAACGCACCTTCACCTTGGACAGCATCTTTCTCGTTCTCAAAACGTTGACCAGCTAGTGTAGAAACTAACCACTGTTTCACATAAGTAAACTTCTCTTCAGCTTCAGCAAAAGCCACTTCTTCACCATTGTCATCATACACACTAATTTCCACATCACCTTCAGTAGCCATACGTGGTACTACACAATACAATATATTGTTCTTAACTGAAATGATATTAGCCTCTTTACCACCAACTATCACTTTCAATTTTTTTGGATCATTCCCAAAATTTTCTCCATACAATATAATATTGTTACCAATACCACCCGATTTTGGGGAAAAATCTGTAATTACCACTGGCTTAGTAGGATCGAAAGGAAGATTTTCTTCATTGTCTTCATCCTTACAAGCAGTAAAGCAAAGTACGATCAATGGCAATACCACTGCACATAATCGGATAAACCGAGTTCTCCAATCACTTTTCTTTTTCATACATTAAATTTTAGTTTTACTTAGAAGTCTATATATTATCTATAGTTTCACACATATCAGTTATTAAATACCGGCAGTAAATCTCCCTTTGAAGGCACACATTTTCTAATAGTCGGCCAGCCATCTGCCGACCACACAATACGATCAAGCATGCCCAGACGTCCTCCAACCGCACCATTCTCTTTTACATAACTATGATATATCATCCAATCTGTACCTGCATCGTCCGGAATTATAATGGAATTATGACCAGGACCAAAGAACGTCTCACCGTCACCTTCCAACACCAACTCCCAAGAATTGTCTAGCATATCTTTTCCTTTTCTATCTACATACGGACCAAGAAGCTTCTCCGAACGACCTACTACAACTTTATATCTACTATTTATTCCATCACAACAGTTATTAATAGATGCAAACAAATAATAGTACTTACCTTTTTTATAAATATTGGTACCTTCAAATGCCCTGCCGCAAACCTGTTTCTTCAGTACAAGCTTACCATCAGCATCCCGTTTCACTGAAAGGCCATCATCCGTAAGTTCTGTCACATAGATACCGTTGAAACTTCCGACAAACATATATTTCTTACCATCTTCTTCATAATAGAATTGGTCGATACAATTAGAACCGAAATCATCTGTTATCAGCAACGGTTTAGCATTTAAGAAATCACCAACCGGACTATCTGAGGTAGCAACCGCCGTATAACTGATGCTTCCATCCCCCCATTTTGCCCATGAGAAATAAAGCACATACTTTCCATTGATGTAGCGAATTTCCGGTGCCCAAAATGCACCTCCACCAGGAAGTACATCGGGTTTAGGTTTGGTTGCATTCCTGAAAGCACTTCTTTTAAATTCCCAATTAACCAAATCTTTAGAGAAATAAATAGGAATCCAATAGGAGTTAGTTTGAGTAGCATACAAGTAAAACCCCTCTTCAGTACGAATAACCGTAGGATCGGCTGCACTAGAAAAAGTTATTACCGGATTTGTATAAGTCATACCTATTTTGAAATAACAAATTTCATTATGAAGAGCAACGCTTTCATGAGAAGCCTCCCTTAGCTGTACAGGTAACAAATATTTTACAGCTTCCATACCTTCACGCTTCACTGTAATTCTTCCAGTAGCTTCATTCTCTCCAGCTTTAAAAGATATCCCTTCTCCTAAATCATAGTTAGCCGAAGGAAGAAGACGATAAGAAGTCTTATAATCCTCATTATACTTAGCAACCAGTTCCTCCGCATTAGAAGGCACTGCTAATGTACATGTAAAGTTCCAAGGATTAGTCTTTATTTCTCCGTCTGCCCTACAATTAAAAGTAGCATCCACCGAAACCGGCATTGACATTTTACTAACACTAATTTCCTGTGATGGCATAACCAAACTAACCGTTGGATAATCAAACGATATATGCAAAAGAAAATCGCTTTGACTTTTACGGACCTTGGCAACAGATGAAGTAAGTCTCAATGCAATAACATATTCTACTCCATTTTTTTTAAACTCAGTGAATACTTTATCCGGAGCAAATTTCACCTCTACTTTCTTTGAAGCAATGCCTTGTTCGAGAGTAATCTGTGGCGCACTTATCGAATATAATGAAGAGGGCAACAATTTATAAGCTGTTTCTTCCTCTTTATTATATGCCTCCAGATCTTTTTCATTCCACGCTTCCAACTGTGCAGTAAGAGCGACACTCGCACTGCCCCCCTTCAATTCTACAGAAAAAGGGTACACAACTTGTGTCACATCACTACTGGAAACTTTAATTACATTTAGTCCATTAGGCTGTACTTGTAAATACTGGTTCGAATTGACATCCCCATCTTCACCAGAAACATCCTTAGTATCATCAGAGCCACATGATAAAAAAAGCAAAAGCCCTGCACTAAGAAACATTAGCCCAATTTCTCGAATATTTTTTTTAATTGAATTGTAATTCATTACATATAGATTTAAGTAATACCCTGTGTTTTATACTATAAAAACGTTATCCTTTGAACTATCTTTTTAACTGTATCTAAAAACTAAATTTCGTATTATATAATAATGATCATTATCTTTATAAAAGGTACTAGCGCCCCTATTGTGTGATACAAAAGTAGAGAATCAGGAGTATTTAAGATATTAAATATAGGTCAATAAATGAAAAATTAGTCCCAAACTAATCTAAAGTATTCAAAGATAACACAGAAGAGCATTTATTAGTACTTATCTGAACAATATCTTTCTTTTATTGGATAATTTCTTCTTCAACAATCCACTATTCTAAGATAATAACTATATCCTAAGCTAACAGCAAGCCATTTTTATCTAATTGCCTTCTTTATAACCGGACAAACTAAATCAGCATATCTCATCATACCTAAGTCTGTAAAATGAATACCATCTACAGTAGCCTCTCCATCCTCTCCCAGCATATTCTTTGATGAAATAAGAATGATATTTTTCTCATTTCTTTTCTTTAAATGATTGAATATCTCTTTCAACGTATCATTCTTTCGTCGCACTTCTTTAGCAACTCTTTCATCATAAAATGTATGAGGAAAAATAGGATCCTCTATAAAAATAATTGGTGTATCCGGATGTTTACCACGAATGATACGATAGAATGTTTCCATTCGTTCTTTCATCTTTGCAACAGAAGCATTAGGCACAAAGTCCAAAACGAAAACACTAGCTTCTACTTCAGCTATTACTTTAGCTACTTCCAAATCTAGAAATGCATTTCCACTGAATCCTAAATTGATACATTCACGGTTCAATCTTCTCGATATAATATTGGTATGTGCCATTCCTGGACGTGAAGCACAACCTCCTTGAAGAATGCTGGTTCCATAAAAAACAACAGGATTCTTACGAATTGGATAATCCACTAACGGCTGACTAATAGTAGCCAAAGAATCAACTCCGATAGACAAAGAAATAAGACCATCATACAATGGCAAATAAAGCATGTATTCTCTTTCTTCAGGATGCATATTTTTTATAATGGTGACCTGATTTGTTTTTCCTTTCGGACGGGCACTATTGACAAAACGCCAGTCACCATTCTTCTGAAGACAGTAAAGATCTAAACCTTTTGCACCAGTATCAGTCATATGATTCATGTGGGTATTAAAAAGAGCCACCCATTTAGCTGCTATCGTAGTGGAATTACTACGGAAACGTATTGCCATTCCTGCAGAATTACGGCTCAAATTCCATAATGGAGCACGAGAAATATTCTTTAATGAATCCGGGAACCTTTCATATCGTGCCCCAGCACTCTCTGTCGCCCTTCCTAATAGTGGAAAATTCGAAGCATCGTGGTATACTAATTGAGCATGTATATGAAACACTAAAAAAAGTACAATAAAAATACAAAATTCTCTTTTCATATTCAAGTATTATAATTTCAGACCCTTCAAAAATAAATATATGTTATGTTAAAAGCAACAATACACTATGAATAAAAAAACTCCTAGATCTGTATCCGATCTTTTATTGTTTTATTTATTCAATAATGCATAAGCACACCATATTATCGGTGCCTGTCCATGATAATCACCGGCGATGCGGGGACGATCCATATAATATTGTTTACTGTTTTTCTTTCCGGTTCCAACACAAACCTCAGTAAGATCATTCTTGTCATTAATATAATTACATAAGCCAAGCCATGCACGGCGTGCCACTGGAGCATATTCCTCTTTATTCAACCAGCCGTTATTGACCCCCACAATCATGGCATAAGCAAACATTGCCGAACCAGATGTCTCTGTCCAAAAGTCCGGTTCGGTAATCAGCTGATTCCAAAGACCGTCCTTGTTCACATATTTTTTCAAGTTATCCATCATCAACAAGTAACCTTTCATAATACGTGCACGATTAGGATCCTTTTCCGGTAAGTTATAAAGCAACTCCGTCATACCGACAGCCATCCAACCGTCACCACGTCCCCAATAATAAGGCACATCCGGTGCATGATAGAAAAGACCGTTGGGATGTTGCAATTCGTCCAAATACAGAACCATTTCTTTGGCAGCCCTATTTATGTACTTAGGATCACCAGTAGCTTTATAAGCCTCAGATTGCACAATAGTAATCATATACATATCATCAATCCAAAGACGAGTTTGCCAAGAATATCCCTTTTTATCCCATTTACGCTCCTCTTCATTCGCATTGGCAGGAAGCTCCCATTGAGTGTCAGCATAGGGCAGTCCCAGATCTAAATAACGCTTATCTTTCGTTATATTATAAAATCTTAGAGGTAAGCAACCAAACATATTTTGGTCTACGTGAATCGGTGGAGGTAGAAGTTCTTTTTCCAGATGAAACAATAATTCGAAACGGTTTCTTAACAGCTTTATCAATTCTTTATTATTTGTCAATTCTGCAAAACGAAGAGCTCCATACCATGTACACACCTCTGCATAATGTATTCCTCTATCAAAATACAGTTGATGTTTAGTTTCCATTAAACGTCTGCTCAATTTATTTCCAACCGTCTTTGGATCTGCCTTCACAGGAAAATCTCCAAAATAATTTTGAGCAGAAATCACATTTGAGCTCAAAAAAACAGTCATCAATAAGGCATAAATCAAATAATTCCTTTTCATAATCGTAGTGTTCTATATAATTAATTATTCAATATTAAATTCTCCGAATCATAACCCAGTCACCGGTATCCAACGTGCCGTACTTGTAGATGCAACATCACAAATGGCATCTAAAGAATTTCGCTTTGTAATAGAAAAATTGACAAGTACTTGCCCGGAAGTGATAGTCAATTTTGAACGTGGAATAGCAATTTCAGCAATATATCCATAATCATCTATAAGCCTCTCATTTGTTTCATTGCAAACATAAGTTTTGACCTGGGCATCTAATTGAGCTTCTTTCCATGATGCATCATATATTTCACAATTCTTCAGTCCATTCATTGTTACTTGTATGCAGCAAGCCCCTTTTGACAGCTTATTATTACTCACAGGAGATACGTATAAGGAAGCGTAATCAGAGGCTAACAAGTTTCGATCAAGTACTTCTAACAGGAAATAAATATTATCATCATCATACGAACAACGTAACGTTCCTTGTGCTTGTGACTTACTGCCCACAAAGAGTGCATGATCTGTATTTGCCCACTCTTTATTGTTACCATCTATTGTTACCTTTCTTTTCACGGCATCAATACGATGATTAAGTACAAACTGTGCCATCTGAACCGGTCCTTCTTTCGCTTTAATATTAGTTCCAACCAAAGTATGTGAATCAATAATACAAAATGATCCCCAATAACCACCAGAAAAAGGTTGATAAGCGCTACCGAAATTACGAGCAGTAGCATCTCCTATTTTAAGAGTATATTTACTTGACGATTCATACGAAAGGACGGTTTCTCCCGAAGGGAGCTGTCCCAAATATGGTCCCATACCGGAGAAAACACAATTATTACTATCGACAGGTCCTTCCTGGTCGGCAGCCAAATATTCCCATTTGTCTTTATCTGAATAACAAAGCGAAATATGATATCCTGAATTATTGGTTTCCACAGCAGCAGCTAATCCCTTATTATCATTGAGTCTCACAACAGAAGGCATCTGATGATTATAGCCGACAATTCCGTTTTTCTCCCACCTCATTCGCAATACATAATAAGGAGAAGAACTAAAGTCCGGTTTCCATGTCTTTCCTCCATCAGTAGAAACAACCATTGCCGTACCTGTATCTGTG
This sequence comes from Bacteroides sp. AM16-13, assembly GCF_003602705.1. Lineage (NCBI taxonomy): Bacteria > Pseudomonadati > Bacteroidota > Bacteroidia > Bacteroidales > Bacteroidaceae > Bacteroides > Bacteroides sp. AM16-13. The sequence goes on along the minus strand of NZ_QTLK01000017.1, from coordinate 20,559 downwards.
CCATGTCCTTCCAAGCCAGTACGACTGCTATCTGTAAAGTAACAGTGTAATTCACCTGTAGGCAACTCCAACAAGAAAGGTTCCCAATTAACTCCCTGATAGATCTTGATAGGTTCACTCCAAGTAACACCATTATCCGTACTGCGCTTTAATTCAATTCCTGCATCTTCCGGCAAATCCCGATAACCGGAATTAGCTCTGCAAGATGCAACTGCCAATATATCTCCATTAGAGAGCACCAGCCCATCGCAATTAGCATAGCAATGTATATTCTTATTGCCTTTGCTATCGATAATGTCATAACTGTTAAATATTTCTCCTTTATTGCTCCAAGTTTTCAGATCCTTACTAAGCGCATAAACACAACGCCGACCAATATTATTATTAGCACTACCATTGTGATAGAACAAAATATAGTCACCATTCTTCATCTTTTTTATACGAGGATAGCGAGGATACGAAGATTCCATAGTCACAAGCATCCGATAGTTCATCATCAATGAAGAGCGTTTCGTAACATCTGCGTGGGAATTTATAATAGGTGTCCCCTGATTCAATTCCCCAATAGGTGTGATGCTACAAACCACAGGCTCCTGGGATTCGTCCTCCTTTGGTTTCTCCGTATTCCCGTTACCAGCTAGTAAATTCTCATCATTTTCACCACTGCCCCCGCACGCTATAAATGAGATAGCTATGGAGAAAAATAACATAAAAAAAGTGTTTTTCATAGCTCTAGTATATTTTATTCAACTTGCTATTTTCCCTGTCTCGTCGGTTGCGGACCTAAATATGAGCGCTTCATTCCTCCGAAATCCAAGACAATCTTTTGCAATACAGTTCCGGCATCGCCACATATAATTTTCACTGTGTGTTTACCCGGTTTGTCGATATGCAAAGTGGTTTTGTTGATTCTACAGTTCTTCAACACACTTTCGTACCAGATTTGTGCATACTCAAAAGAAGAAGTAGAAGGATTCATCACAGGACCTTCGTCAATACATACTCCATATTTCGTTTCCACATTCGTTGCTTCATGTCCGGCATACCCACGGTCCTTACTTAATGTAAATGTAGGCAATACGTATGTGTAGACATCAACCGAACCTTGTTCGAATGTATAGAAATCATATTCCAGGCGAGGGGTACTGCGACCTGCTGTCCGCTGCGGGGCGGCTGTCGGGTCACCTAGTTGAATAGCTGTATTTTCTATTCCCAAGTTAGGAATCGTTCTCATTTGAATAGCTTTGTTCTCTACCTTCCGGTGAAAACCGGCAGCGTCAATAGAAACATATCCATTGTGCTCTACAAATAAAGTGTCCATTTCGGCTAATGAAGGAGAAGAAGGGTTGAAGACTGAAATATAAACATTCTCCTTCTCGCCACGATCAGATGCGATTTCCAACGTTCCGAATACTTTCTCACCAGTCGGGACCTTAGCCCAGTCGATTGAGACTTCTATACGATTTTCCGTGGTAGTTTCTCCGGCTTTCTGACTTAACAGAATCCAGTTATCTGAAACCGATGCTTTCCATTTCAGAGGAGTCGCTCCTTTATTGAAAACGTCTACGTAATAGGATTGGCGGAAGTATGTGTTGAAACATGGCAGGGAATGGAAACTCTTCTGCCCTTTCAAAATATCCTCTCCTTCGGCCAATATGCCCAAAGAGGCTGCAGGTGCCAGATTTACCTTCCGCAGAGCCGGGAGTTCAAAGTAGGCTGCGGCAAATCCCTGTTTCATGGTCATTACATGATCCCATTTACCTCCAAGTAATGAGTTATATCCTTTTGTTATTACTTCCAGACTATCATAACAAGCCTTAGTCATTTTTTCCAGTTCTGCGGTAGTTGCCCTCTGTTGAATAGAGTACCAACGGTTTCTCTGTCCGTTGAGAATCATACGGTTCAATAGTTCACATCCTTTCACCGGATAGTATAATGATTGATAATAGCATGCTTTCTTATCTTCTGGCAAAGCTTTCAGGATTTTCTCTACCATATTCCCTATCCGTTGATATTCAGCCAAACGAGTATCCACTTCACGATAATTGGCAAGCGAAAAATCAGTATCTGTATTCCGTTCTCTTCCGTGTTTGTCGGTAGCCCACTGATAACCCCATCCCATAAACTCCGGCTTACGCGCAAAGGCCAATTTATAGAAAGAATTTATCACATCCTGATATTCAACCCGATAGTCATCTCCCAACATGCCACACAACCATTCGGTACGATAGTTTGCCGCTCTTTCAAAACTGAATGAATCAATATCGAAAGCCATCGTCAGGAAATAATCAACAGCAAATTCACATGATTTGATGTCTCCGGCATTGAGCAGCCAGATACGATCAGCTGTCATGTCATAAGCTTTACGGAGTTCTTCATACATTAATGTGGGTGAAGTTGTGTTCATCCAAAGATGATCGTGAGGTTTACCCAGATAAGAAGAATGATAATATACTCCCGAACGTCCGGAACGTTTCTGTTCTTTCGGACTGCTCAAACGTTTCATATATCCATAATTATCATCCGGCCAGATAATAGTCACATCATCCGGAAGTTCCAATCCCTGATCGTATACATCCAGCACTTCCTTATAAGGAGTAAAGGCTTGAGGAATGTCTTCCGCACGCTTACCGATGGCATCTACCAGCATTTGCCTTTGTGCCATCAAAGCTTCCTGAAGCATTTCCTTTCTATCATTCATATTATTGCTTGCATTCATTGCCCGGTCGTGCAATCCACGCAAAGCCAAAGTATATACATTTTCAAACGGAGCACATTCATCTACACGTGATTTCAACACTTTGTTGACTCCATCCTTATTATTGATATAGTCCCATTCACCCATTTTATCACGCTTCCACTCACTTGCCGTGTTAAACAATAACGGTTCACAATGAGAGGATCCCATGACAATAGCAAAGCTATCCGCTACCAGGCGATTTTCAGGAATACGGTGGAATGCCATGGATGCGTCATGCATAGCCGGACAAAGATAATTAGCCTGAAGACGCAACAGCAGTTCACACACCTTTGCATACGTTCTCGGTCCGAAGTTTCCACGTTCTTTTTCAAAATTGCGTTTCGACCAACGATAGAGTCCCCAGTCCTCATCATTGATAAAGACACCTCTGAATTTGACAGATGGTGTTTTAGAGATAAACTTATCGACTTTTACACTTACTTGTTTTTGCTGTTTGATTGGAGCATCCGCCCACCAATACCAGGGAGATACTCCTATTGCCTTTGATATGGAGAGAAGTCCGTAAGCAGTACCACGCCTGTCACTTCCGGCTACGACAATTGCTTTCTTGATGCCCGGAACGGGATTGTTGACCACCTCTATCATATAGCGTTCCCAACTTCCGGCAATGGCAGCTGTATCTATTTTATTTCTCGATGCCAAAGCATCAATCCATCCGCTTTCTCCTATAGTACCGGCAATAATCGCATACCGCGCAGATACTTTTCCGGGCTTGCTTTCATCTATTTTTAACTCTTGTCCCGTCACACGGCGAACATCATCCACAAAAAGAGATGCACTCTTACGTACTACAGTTGCATCTTTTCCATCAAAGCAAATAACTGCATTCGTTGATGAAGAAACAATAGGAAAACTATTTTTTCCGGTTCCTTTGTCGAGTAAAACTTGTGCTTTTGCCGCAATCAGGCTACAACAAAATAAGCCCAGCAATAAAATTTTATTTTTCATATACACATTAGATTGACTATTAATAACGCAAAGTAAGGCAAAAAGCAATTAAACGGATAAAAGAAACCGACCTATAAATAGCAGAATATGTTCAAAAAGGCCGTCAGATATAGTTGGATAAGTATCATTGGATATATATATGACCAATATGGTGGGTATATATGTCCAGCACGGTGAGTATATATATTCAGCATGGTGGATATATATATACACGACATTGTGCATATATACCCATCAAAGCTTTAGTTTGTTCGCTGTCAGCAGCAAACAAAGCGGTAGACAATATTTCTCCTATTGCCCCATTAGTTGTAACTACAGATATCTGTCGAGCACCTTCCACCAATTTTCCATTTCGAGGAGAAACAATATGCCGACGTTCAGGAGAGTCATTACCAGAGGTTGTAAGACACTCATTATGAAGAAGTATATTATTGACTTTCCATCCCGTTCCTACCGGATGATTACCTAAAGCAAGGACGGAACTGTTTCCCATATTTATCAATGCATTTTCTATCACACACTCATTCAATATGCTTTTAATTGTTTCCAAAGCATACCCTTTGAGGAAACCGGATAAGTTGACAGCAACTCCCAGTCGTGAAAAATAGATACTATGATCTTCAGCTGATAAATGGACCGATTGTATCGTGTTCTGATTGTAATTTTCTGAATGGACTGTAATATCAAAACACCCCAGAGTCTTCCCATTATATTCCAGACATAAATCAATCATTGAATAGAGTTCTTCGCTAAGAACGACCGGAGAAACAAAAGCTGTCCGGTTGACATAAGCCAATTCACTGGCCGGATTATAAAAGTTCGCCATCTTTTCCAATCGGCACAATGCATCATAAATATAATTGACCACAAACAACAATTCTCCTTCCGTTTTCTTGCTATACAGGATAATATCCACCCGTGTATGCATGGAAAGAAACCAGGCATAAAGCAGTCCACTGCCTTCATGGGACAGCTTATACATATGTTGAATAGGGACTTGCATCGTATAGCAGGACAAATTAGGCACGGATTACCCAAATTACACGATTGCTATTTCATTAGAACAACCGTGAAATTCGCGCAATCCGTGCCTGAATAAAAAGTCATAAAGAATTTTGACGTATCTCCCACAATAATATGGAATACGCCTTACTTCAGTTCTTTAATTTTCACGTTCTTGAACCATACTTCGTCTCCGTGATCCTGAAGAAGTATATTTCCTTCCTCCGGATTTCCGAAATTAGGCCAGTTTTTATATTTACTGTATGCTACCAATGCATTCCACATATCATTGTTACGATCATATTCAATCAATTTAACTCCGTTCAACCAATGTTCTACATGGTTACCTTTTACGATAATGGTAGCAGTATTAAACTCTTTCTTGTTGAAAGGTTTATTCTTCGGAGCCGGAATCAAATCATACAACGACCCTAGCTTTCTGTTACCTTTCACACCCAGTTTTGCATCAGGATGTTTGTCATCATCAAGAATCTGGAATTCACAACCGATAGCAGAGCCTGCACCTTTATTCATATCCGGGTTTACGAAATATTTAATTCCGCTATTGGCACCTTCAGTAATCTTAAAATCTACTTTCAGAATAAAGTTCTTGTATTTACGGGTAGTCACAATATCACCGCCATTAGCAGATTCAGCGCCACCACTCTTCATTACTTTCAGAATTCCATCTTCTATCTTCCAGCCTTTTGCAGGGAAAGTAGAAAGCTTAGCTCCTCTCCATCCATCAGTAGTCTTACCATCCCATAATAGAGTCCATCCTTCTTTTGCTTCATTCGGAGAAATCGTGTTGGCAATCAGATTCACTTCCGGTGCAGCTTGCGCTTCCGGTGTCTGATAGCGTTCTACGTCTGTCGTACAAATGCGGATATCTTTCCAACTAACAGTTTTACCTTCATCTGCCGCATTTCCAATGGCATGCACTTGCAAAGCAATGAAGCCCACAGGAGTCATATCATCCCAGATATTAGCACAAGGTACTCCGTTTATCCAAGTACGGATTGAGTTACCCACAGCCTCAATACGAGCTTTATTCCATGCATTATTCTTAAAAGCGGTTTTTGCCGACGGATTCAGCGTCAAAGGATAAAGCCAGTTTCTACGTGCCTCATCATAGATACCACCTGACCAAGCGCGTTTGGAAGGATCGATCTCAAACTGATAACCGTGTACACGACCCTTCTTATAATCTTTCTTGCTTTCACTACGAAGCTGTACTCCGGAATTTAAACCGTCATCTACCTTGAAGTCAAACTCAAGGATAAAATCACCATAATTCTTTGTCGTTGCCAAAAAAGTATTGGGTGTTCCCATTTTAGATACACCGACAATGGCACCATCTACAATTTTATACTCGGCTTTGCCATTCAATTTCTTCCATCCTTTCAGGTTTTTCCCATTGAAAAGAGGTTCCCAATTCTGCGCACCTAAAGAAGCGGCACAGAATAAAAGTAAAGTTAATACGATATTCTTCTTCATAATCATTTATTAGTCTTTCCCACTCCCTTATATTCGAAGAAGGAATGGAAAAGGCTATTTTCTATTTATAATTTATAAAATTCATCCCAACCTTTACGCGGTGGAAGTCCCGCCAGCATTGCATTAGCAAATTCATTATTTGTAATCTGCTTCGTACGAGGATCAAAGAACAACTGTGTATTAAGTCGTTGAGCCATCACACCCAGTGAGAATACCTGACTCAACACTCCATTGATTTCGAACGGCGAGCGTGTCTTTTCAATACCGTTACATGCCAACAAGAAGTTCTCGAAGTGATTGGAAGGACTTTTAGGAACCTTTGGCAACTTGTCTGCCATCTCTTTTGCTTTCTCCTCCGGAATTATAGACAAAGTGCTTCCATGACTACCACCCTTGAAGATCAAATCCTTAGTATAAATGATCTTTCCTGGATTCAACTTAGATTTCGGAGTATCTCCCTGATTAGTTACCGGGATGTTCGGATCTAGTCCCGAAACTCCATAACCGGCAGGAATAGGAGGAAGATTATCCAAACCATCATACCAGGTAATATCTACCGGTGGCATTCCTTTACGCTGCGGGAAACGGAAGAGAATCGTGGAAGAATACGGGAAGAAGTAATCATTATGCCCTTTTGCATATTGCATAGTGACTTCGTATGGCAATCCCAGTTCCAGGAATTCGTGAGCCGTGTCGAGGATATGTGCTCCCCAGTCGCCCAATGCTCCCATACCAAAATCATACCAACAACGCCATTGTCCCAAATGATAATCTTTATTATACTCGTGATAAGGAGTAACTCCGAGCCAAGTGTCCCAATCCAGATCTTTCGGCAGTTGCTGACCGGAAGGAAGTTTATAAATATTAGTGTCCCATTTATGCCAACGACGTGGGTTATTCATGTGGGCAGTGATAGCAGTAACGTCTTTGATAATTCCCGCATCCATCCAGGCTTTAAACTGGAAATAGTTTGCTTCAGAATGTCCCTGATTTCCTACTTGAGTAACCAAGTTCGGACGTTTAAGCGCAGCTTGCATCAACAGTTCCGCTTCATAGAAGGTACGTGCCAGCGGTTTCTCTACATATACGTGCTTTCCGGATGCCAAAGCCAGCATACTGATCGGGAAATGCGAATGGTCGGGAGTAGCAATTGCTACAGCATCAAATTCGTTACCGGCCTTATCAAACATTTGGCGAAAATCCCTAAACTGCTTTGCTTTCGGATATTTAGCCATTATCTTTTGTGTATGTTTGGCACCCATATCTACATCACATAAAGCCACCACTTCCACCATACCTGTCCGTGCAAAGTCTTCAATAATCTGCTCTCCACGGTTACCAATGCCGATATAAGCAATCTTCACTTTGTCACCTCTTCCTTTTTTAGGTGAAGCAGTTTGCGCATGTAATAAATCACCGGTTCCCAATGCCAATCCGGCTGAAGCCATCGACATCGTTTTCAAAAAATCCCTTCGTGTTACCATAAATTATTTATTTTCATTGATATTGATTAAGTTCTTCTTTAAAATTATGCAAGAAAACTATCAACTCCTGCTTTTCTTTTTAAACAGTGCTTGCATTCCATAAAACAAGAGACGCAAAATCCCCCAGAAAGCATAAAGCACAAAAGTAAATATAATTATATAAAAAATAGACGTTATCATCTCCGTAAATGGTGCATGATAAGCAATAATTGCATAAAGATGTAGCAAATTAGATACTACGAAACAAACGAGTAAAGTGATTAACTCTATTTTCTTACGTCGTGCGGTTACAATCGTGTCTTTCATATTGCTTCGGGTGTTTTTACAGATTGATGGTTCAGATAGTCTATTTTATACTCATCAGGGAAATAGAGCGTCCGTTCTTCTTCCAATGCCTGATGACCCAGCAAACAGAGCATACTTGCATAATATCCTTCTTCCGCTATGTTTTTAGGTTGTTTTTGTGTTATGACGGCTTCAACGAAAGCTTCCAACAACAATGACGTACCGTCGCTCTTGGGACGTTCTCCGATAATAAATTCTCCTTTGTTTTCGTTTGCAGTTTCCGGCGCCCAGCTTGTTCCGGCAAAAGGCAGAGAATCAAACACCTTGTTTTCCCAGTCATTCACCATTTGCAGGAAGGCCGGTGCAGGAGCTACACTTTCAAAGTAATATTTTCCCTTTTCCGGTTCTACCGTTCCAAGATTACCCATGATCTGTTCTTCCAGTCCATAGAATTTATTGGAAATAACAGAGTCAAATGTCATCTTTACCCCATCATCAAACACATATACACAGCTCACATTGTCATACACATCTCTGCCGTCTTTCCAATAAGTGATGGCACCGTGTCCCATCACCTTTTCGGGTATCTTACGCAAAGCCCAGCTTCCGATCTGAAGTTGATGGCAAGCGAGTTCCGTCATCAGTCCTTTTGAGAACTCTTTGTAAAGACGCCAATTTATCAGGCGTTCCAAATTGGGTGAAGGAACCGAACGTCTCCAATCCCCATTCCGATTCCAGAAAGTACGGATGGCATTTATTTCACCAAAGGTACCTGCATGAATCATCTCCATTGCTTTAATGTAACGAGGATCGAACAGACGCTGTTGTCCTGTGAAGAAAATCTTTCCCGTGCTACGATGCTTCTGATACATACGGTAACACTCTTCCATCGTGAAACCTATTGACTTTTCACAGAACACATGCTTTCCTGCGTCGAAAGCATCCAATACGATCTTACAATGCGAGCTAAGAGGAGTAGCTACGAGTATAGCATCTATCGACTTATCTTCCAACACTTCCCGGTAGTCACCATACACTTTGGCATTAGGTGCAAGTTTCAATGCGTTCTCAATAGACGGTTTATAAATGTCGCACAATGCTACAATATCGACTTTGGGGTTCTTAGCTAAAAATCCCATTAAAAACCGTCCCCGGGAACCAGGCCCGATAATTGCCAGACGACACTTCTCGTTTGAGGTGTTCATCACCTCCGAAAAAGCAGAAAGCCAAGGGCTTGCTGCAAGAAGAGTGCCAGCCCCGGCTATGCCTAAATTCTTTAGAAAATCCCGCCTGCTAATAGGGGTATGTTTCATGCTTGTGGTATTTAAGATTATAATTGGTTTATTTGAAAATCAGTTATTAAATACAGGTGCTTTTTGTGTTTCGTAAGAAGGAGATCCTCCCTCTACGTAAGGCCAACCTTCTTGGTCCCACTTGATCTGGTCCAACAACAGAATACGTCCATTCTCCGGAGTTGATCTTGAAAATCCATGATACAGAAGCCAGTCTTGTCCGGCATCATCCTGGATAATCTGCGAACCGTGCCCATTGCCTACAAAATGATCATTCGCACCTATCACCAAAGAATAACCATTCTTCAACATCGGTTTACCGGTCTTGTCTTTGTACGGGCCCCATACTTTCTTGGAACGTCCCACTACGACTTTATATGTGCTTTTCACTCCTCTGCAACAACTTCCTATGGAGGCAAACATATAATAATAATCGTCGTGCTTATGGATATAAACAGCTTCAAAAGCAGTTCCCGCTATTCTCTTTTTTTTCGCTCCCGGCATGATCGACAGCCCATCCGCAGTCAGTTCAATAACATATATTCCCCGGAAGCTGCCCCATACCAAATAGTTTCTCCCCTCATACTGCAGAAGACTGGGATCGATCGAGTTCTGTACACCAATCTCATTGCTACGAAACATCTTACCATGATCCGTAAAAGGCCCCTGCGGAGAGTCGGCCGTAGCCACCCCAATGCCGCACGTTTGTTCTCCTCCCCACACTGACATTGCATAATAAAGCACATATTTACCGTTAATATAATTAATGTCAGGTGCCCAAATTCCAGCTTTAGGTTCAAACCTGGGACGAGTTTTATTCGTGAATGCAGTGTTGCAATACGTCCATTCCACCAAATCTTTCGACTTCATGATCGGAACGTTTCTGGTAGATTCGGTAGCATACACATAAAAATAACCATCTGCAGCTTTAATCACCGTAGGGTCGGGCATGGCAATATCTACAACCGGATTCTTATAACTCACCGCAGACTTTGTCTGTGCTCTCCCCTGCGAAAGACAAGCACCTATCATGAATACGAAAACGAACAAATTTACATACTTTTTCATCAAATCATTTCTTTAAAAGCTCCTTTTTACCTTATCTTTATAGCTATAAATTAATATTAACTTACAAAATCTTTGGGTAACACTCCAAATTGCTTCTGGAAACACTTGGCAAAATAAGACGGAGAATTAAACCCTACCATATAGCAAATCTCATTTACCCGGTTTTCTCCCTCTTTCAATAATTGAGCAGCTCTCTTTAAACGCTCCAGACGAAGATATTCATTCGGACTCAAATCCAAGACGCCCTTTATCTTCCGATAGAAATTGGAACGGCTCATATTCAGGCTATCCGCCATATCATCCATGCTAAATTCCGGATTACTATAATTCACTTGGATAACCTCATTCAACTTCTTTATAAAATCTTCGTCAGCTTTTGTCAACGCCATCGTATTGGCAGCCACAAAAGGAGACTGTGCAAAAGCCTTACGTAGTTTCTCTCTATTCTGAATAAGGCTGGAAGCACAAGCCTGCAAATATTCCACAGAGAAAGGTTTCTCCAGATATGCGTCTGCTCCCAATTCCATTCCCTCTATCTTAGACTGGATATTCGTCTTCGCAGTCAACAGTATAACGGGAATATGACTATAATTCAAATCTGACTTTATTCTCTTACATAGTTCAAAACCATCCATCACAGGCATCACAACGTCACTAACCACTAGATTCACATAATTACCATCCAACACTTGTAACGCTTCCTCCCCGTTAGTAGCAGTCAATACAGCATATTCTTTCGATAGCTGACGCACTACAAAGGCAAGCATATCCGGATTATCTTCCACAACCAGCACTGTAGGACGGTTATCTTTCTTTTCCGCCTCTCCAGCAGGAATTTCGCTCATCTTGTCTATTTCTGCTTCCGGTTCCGGTGTTAAAGTGATTGTCATATCCTGAACTATCGGCAAAGTCAGACAGAAGGTATTATTTTCTTCCCCTTCTCCCATAGCCAGGGTTCCTTGATGCAGTTCTGCCAATGAACGGGAAAGAGCTAAGCCGATTCCTGTTCCAGTAGTCACTTTTCCGTCTTCTTTTTCATTAAAACGAACGAAAGGTTTGAAAATTTCCTCTTTCATCTCATTAGGAATAATTACTCCATCATTCTCTGTACGAATAAGGAATGAATTATTATCATCCGCTTCCGACACCTCCAAAAATATATGTACGTAGCTTTCAGCATACTTCACCCCATTGTTCAACAGATTACTGATAATCTTCGTAAACGCCTCCCGGTTCACATGTGCATAAAAATCCTTTTCAGGCACTTGCAAGGTGAATTCCAAACCTTTCTGTTTGGCAAGGGAAGTGAAACGCACATGAGTCTCTTTCAGTACCTCCGTTACATTGCATTTCGCAAAATTCAAGCGGAATCCCTGACTTTCCGTTTTACGGAAGTCAAGTAACTGGTTAGTCAGATTCAACAATCGTTCCGTATTCTGCTTCATTACATTCAGGTCTTCCCGCGTTTCCGCATCGACCTGTTTCTTCAATATAATGTTTTCCAACGGACCTTTAATCAATGTTAGCGGTGTACGTATCTCATGGGCCACATTCGTAAAGAAATCAATCTTTGCATGGTAAACTTCACGTTCCTTCTCCTGCTCGAATTTCTCCATCTGTCGTCGATGTTTGCTATTACTGCGTCTCTTGAAATACACAACAATTTGTAAAGAACAACCGATAATCAGCAAAGCATACGCACAATACGCCCATATAGAAAGATAGAAAGGAGGAAGAATATGTACTTCCAATACCACTTCATCGTCACTCCATACTCCATCACTATTGGCAACTTTCACCCGGAAGGTATAATCACCATATCGAAGATTGGAGTAGGTAACAATAGGGCTTTCACCAACTGTCAACCAGTCTGTATCAAAGCCTTCCAACTTATACATAATCCGACTTGTCTTAGGAGCCTGAAAATCCAGCGCGGCTACACGGAAAGAGAAAGAATTCTGATTAGACTGGAGAACAAGCTGGTCAGAGAAAGTGATACTCTTTTCCAACGGAGAGCCCGGTTCACCAGCATATACTTCCTTTCCAAACAGAAAGAAATCAGTAATTACAATAGACGGGAGAAACTTGTTCTCGGAGAAATTCTTGGGATTAAAGGCTATAAAACCATCGATGCTACCCAAATAAATCGTACCATCCTCAGTTTCAAAGCTTGAACGATAATTAAACTGGTCGCCCAACAAGCCATTGGAGGTGGTATATACCTTCATCATTCCGGTAGTAGGTTGAAAGCAGACCAAACCGTTATTAGTTGTCAACCACAAAAATCCTTCTTTGTCCTCCACAATCTGGTATACAACATCGTTCGGCAGTCCGGCCGACAAATTATAATTGGCAAATGTCTCCGTATCCGGCTGAAAACGACAAAAACCTCCTCCTTGAGTAGTCAACCAGATTTGTCGGTGAGAGTCTTCAAAGATACTTAATACCTTATCATACGGGAGACTCTTCGGGTTATTTTCATCGTGCAAATAATTCTTCCATTTCTTTTCACTCACATTGTAGCAATAGGCTCCATTAGCATAAGTTGCCAACCATAGATTTCCTCCGGAGTCCTCCTTTATGTCATACACAAACCGACCGTTCAGTTCCGGTATCCGGTCGAAATCATCAGACTGTTTATTATATCGGAGCAAGCCGAATAAAGTTCCCAGGTAAATATCACCGGTCGTTGTGCAGCAAATAGAGAAAACACTATTATCTATCAATGAACGGGGAGAATCCGTTTTCTGATAGGTTTTCACGATAGCTCCCGTACGCGTATCTACTACTTTCACTCCTTTTGAAAAGGTTCCTACCCAAAGATGATCTCCAATTAAACATAAACCATGCACATTGGTAAAAGCACTACTGGGCGTAAAGAAGGAGAATGTTTTGGTCTTGGGGTTGAAACGGTTCAGACCACCGTCCTCCGTACCAATCCACAGAATACCTTGATTATCCTGACAGAACTCACGTACTCGTTTCCCACGCAAACCATTATCAGTCCCTTTGGGATAATATTTCTCGAAATACGTATAAAAACGAGGATAGTAATTCACACCGCCAAAATAAGAGCCAATCCAGATACCACCCTCGCGATCCTTACACAATGAATAAATAGCATTGTCGGATAAAGAATAAGGGTCGTTGATCGAACTGCGCAAATGAACATACTTACCCATTCGGAGATTATAAATATAAAGTCCCGATTCTGCGCCAATCCACAATTCGTTGTCAGAAGCTACCAGCAGTTCACGACAAAAAACAGACTCTCCACTTTCATCTTTAGAGAGTAAATCATGCAGTTTGTTAGAGGTCAGGTTCAGCTCTTTCACTCCTCCTTTTAAAGAGCCTATATATAGACAATTATATGCTCCTTTCACCAGACCTATCACGACATCATTCTCATAAGTTTTTTGATCGTCTACAGGTGATACATAAGGATGAAGGGTTTGCAGACGGTCTTTCGAATAGAAAAGTCCATCACCATAGCAGCCAATCCAAAGGGTCCCGCTATTATCGAAAACAAAAGACTGGACATTGGTGGAGATAAAAGAAAAGTTCTTCAATGTGTGGTTCTGAAGTATTCCTTCCTCCAGATCATAACAAAATAGCCCCTGCGACTCTACCGCTACCCAGACACATCCTTTGTTGTCTCCGGAGATTGCAGTTACGGTATGCTCTATTTTCGTGTTTTCTGCGCTCAATTCAGCAAAATGCCGGAAAGAATCTTTTTCCGGATTATAGATATAAAGTCCTACATCCGTACCTACCCAGATATTTCCTTTTGCATCCTCATAAAGAGCTGTGATAAAATTATTACCAATGCTCCGCCGTGTGCGGTCATCGTGTTTGAATTTGCGGAATGACAAACCGTCATATCTATTCAAACCATCTTTCGTGCCGAACCACATAAAGCCCTGCTTATCCTGCAAAATCGCATTGACCGTATTTTGAGATAATCCGTTCTGTACGCTAAGATTTTTGAAATAATAATGTTCGTCCGCCATTTGTGCATGGCAGCCAATCTGATAGCCGATTAAACAGATTAAAAATATGAGAACTTTCTTCATAAATATACGTATTTTCTATCCTTCCGTTTGAGTTACCAAATGTAGGCAAAATCACAGCGGAAAGATAGTAAATATGTCTCAATGAATGAAAGAATAGTCCTATTTTTCTATTCTGATACGCGCGTCAACTGCCACAACGGCCTTTTGTGTTGCTAAGAGCGGATTTATATCCATTTCTTTGATCTCTGTAGCGAAACGTAGTAAAGTGGACAAACGGACAATAATTTCAGCAAATTTATCTTCGTTGACTCCCTTTTGCCCACGTGTTCCCTGAATGATTTTATAAGCACGCAAAGAATGAATCATTGAATAAGCTTCTTCGTAAGAAAGCGGAGCCAAACCGGAAGATACATCTTTCAGCACCTCCACAAAAATACCTCCCAAACCACAAAGTACCACGTGACCGAACTTCTCTTCATATTTTGCGCCAACAAACAGTTCCGTACCTTTCAGCATCGGCTGTACCATAATTGCTCTTGCATCAGGTATCTGCATCATACGATCGAATTCCAGTGCCAGATGTTGCTCACTTTTAATGTTCAGAACGACACCACCGACATCTGATTTGTGCACAGGACCAACAACCTTAGCAACTACCGGAAATCCGCACCGACGGGCAAAAGCTACTATCTCCTCTTTATTATCGGAAACAAATTCATCTACCAACGGAATACCGGCAGCATGCAACAATGCCTGTACATAATTGGGAGCGATATAACCATCCTCCGGAATCGAATCAATAATACGACGAATCCTCGGAACGTCCACTCCGAACAATTCTATTTCAGGAACTGCCGGTTTAGGAGCATTGACGATACGTGAAAGAGCAGTACCCAGGGTCACTTCGTCTGCAAAATTCACATGCCCTTTTGCCAGGAAGGCGGAAACCTCTGCTCCGGCTGTATTAATGGAAGGAAGAATGGGAAAAATCGGTTTCTTGCAAGTCTGCATCTTTTCGTGAAGCACATCATACATTTCAAACATAGTAACCAATCCCGGAGTTCCGAAGATGGCCATCATGGCGTCTATATTGTCAAGCTTTTCCTCGCAGTAGTCAATGCAAAGGCGCAGATGTTCAGGTGTTCCGGTAGCCAGAATATCAATAGGATTTCCGACGGCAGCACCGGGGAATAGTTGGGCTTTTAGTTCCTCGGCTACTTCTCCCTCCAGCTTAGGTACATTCAATCCGCCTTTACTCAACGCATCTGTCAACATCACTCCCGGCCCTCCGGCATGAGTGATAATGGCAAAATTCTTTCCTTTCAATTCGGGTAAAGTAAACACGCAACCTACAGTAGTCAATTCTTCACGAGAGAAGCAACGCACAATCCCTGCTTTACGGAACAACGCCTCCACCGCCGAATCAGAACTGGCAATTGCACCTGTATGGGAAGATGCCGCCCGGCTTCCGCTCTCCGAACTTCCGGCTTTGATTGCCGCAATCTTACATCCTTTTCTAATCAAAGACGAAGCATGGAATAACAACCTGTCCGGATTCTGAATACTTTCAATATAGAGTAGTTTCAGATGAGAATCTTTTTCGGGATCGAAGTTCTCATCCATAAATTGCAATACATCTTCCACGCCGATCTGCTTGGCATTTCCCACCGACCAGACTGAATTGAACTGCAAACCTTTTGTTACGGCACTTTCGAGAATAAACACCGCCGTAGCACCAGAGCTGGAAATCAAGTCCACCCCTTTCGAATTTAAATTAGGGATCGGCTGGCTGAATACACTATGATGCCATGTATTCATCAATCCAATGCAATTAGGACCAATCAGTGAAGCCCCGTATTTATTGACAGTTTCCAAAATACGTTCTTCCAACAGCGCCCCTTCGTGGGTTTCTTCACCAAAACCAGCCGAGAGTATGATAAATGCCCTGGTTTGTTTCTTGCTAGCCAATGTTTCCACCATATCAGGACACATCGAAGCAGGCACAGCCAACACCGCCAGATCTGTGTCCGGCAGATCATTCACATCCGCAAAGGCGGGAACTCCCTGCACTTCCTTTTCCTTCGGATTCACCGCCCGAAGTTCTCCCTGATAACCTCCGTTTATCAAATTCTTTAATATTGCGCCACCCGGCTTATGCACATTATTCGATGCCCCTACTACGACAATGCTTTCAGGACGAAGCAACTGGGTTGTTATCATATCATGCTTTGGTTTTCGTTTAACTTAGGTACAAATATATTCTTTCTTATGAGAAAAAAGAAAGAAAAAGAGGAGAATTGTATGCGGAAACAGACTATCAAAGTGAAAAGAGCAGAAGATCTGGTGAACTATACTTACTTTTTGAGAAACGAAGTAATTATCTTATCATTTACTTCAACTATATTCTGCCCGATGTACAATGAAGAAAAACAATAATGTAGTATATTTGCACACTTACAAACCAACATATATGAAGAAAAACTTACGACTTATCATAGCAATCATATTATCGGGAAGTTGTTTTATATCTTTCTTTACTCAGTGTACCGGTGCATCCAAACAACAGAGTCCAGTAGTACAAGTAAGCATTGAAAAGAATAAGGCGGATACAACGCAGACCGAAATCAAAGAAAACGACAACATTGACGAAGACGCAGGAACTACACACCCTACCGAACGTACATTCATTGATAAAACTACTTCAGAAGACGGAATCGTCATTAGTCACTATACAGAAGACGAAGGTTATACAAATATCTTCGAATATACATGTCCTAATATGGACATGCAACAAGTCTATAACCAGAAAGTGCGCAACATTGAGAAACTTCTACGGAAAAAACTGCCCGAAAACAACTCACATTATAAAATTGAAACTGACAGCGTCGGGCTGTTAGAAGTGACTTATACATACAAAACCAAGAATCATCTGAGAATCGAACTGTTTTATGGAGGAGGTGTTACCTATGTTGAAATGATTCGTCAAGGAAAGGATGTGAAGGTGGTGGAACAGCATTGTGCTGATTAAAAAGGTATTCCATGTCTTGAATAAATGGGTCGTCTAACACAAACATCATTTTTATATTCCACCAACAACAATTATCACAACAGATACAAGTTCAATTACTCAAAGCCTGGATAATAGAAATTATACTTACCAGTCTTTATTCGGTCTAGTATATCATAAAGACTCATAACCATACCAATCTCTGCTCCACGATTTTTTTCCTCGCAATTCGCGTCAGGTCGTCAATCAAGCCGTAGGATGAAGCGCCTGTGCGTCCGTTACGACGGAGTGAAGTGAGGTTACTCTGCCTGTTATACGTGTAGGAGGTGTCATAGTTTGCGCTGGGAGATCCGTTCCACAAATACCCCGCAGCGGTCAACCGTGACATTTCGTCGTAGCTGAAGCGGTATCCATGCACTCCTGTATCGCCTGCGGCTTTCCAACTCATGGCGGATACGTTTCCGTTATAGCAAGCTCTGCTTCCGCCGTATGAGTCGTTGTAATGCAAGGTCTGGTTAAACAGCGTATCGGTAGTCAGTGTCTTCATCCATGAGCGGACATTATAGGTATAGTCTGTTGTAAGAGCAGAGTTGCCATGGCGTTTACTGCTCTTGATTCGACCCAAGTCATCATAGGTGTTTTCAACGAGAGTCACTTCCTCATTCGTATTCAGCTTATGCTTTGTCGTTAAAAGACGTCCTGCGTGGTCATACTCGTACGTACATACTTCCGTTTGTGTGCTCTTTCCTGTGGCGATATGGACATGTTGCCGCTTCAGGGGTTCTCCCGTAAAGCTGTAAGCTACGTATTCTTCCTATCCCGTTGGAATATTTAAATCTGGTTGTCTTCATAAAACAAAAACCCTGATATATATTGTTTTTTTAATCAATATATATCAGGGTAAGGCACAAAGTTTATAACTTACACCCGAACAAAACCTTTTTACTCGTCAGGCAAATAGTTGTTCCTTTCTTCCGGATGATCTTTAAGATAGTCTTTTATAACTTCAGGCAACCATTGGTACGGGGTAAGAGCATCATATAATTCTTCCTGAATGAACTTCTGAAGCTCTTCATGATCGCCTTTCATCAAGACATCATTTAGTAGAACTCGCCGACCATAGTTTCCAATGCAAACTTTTATATCAGGCCTCTTTTCACCATTGATTGGCTTTAGTCTCACTAGCGAACTCACTCTCAGATCATAATTTGATTTAGGGTTAATCGGTTTTGAACGATTAATTACAGATACAAAACGTTCGATAATTCTTCTATCACGCATAATCGTATCATGACTCTCTTGCATAAATACAACATCTTCACAATTTTCGAGAGCATGATTCGTATCTATATCTCCAACGAACCAAAAGTGGACATACTCCACCTCGTTGCTGTCAATCAAGAATTGATTGGTTTTACATGATGTCATAAAAAACAGCAACAAAAACAATAGCCCGCAATAACAATGTTTCTTATGGTTCCGAAGTCCATACAGGTTTCTTTCTTTTCTCATATTCCTTTGTTTTTTGTATATCAATTACATTTGAAGTAACTCCTTTTGTTACTACAGTTCTTCCTTTGTGATTTCTCCTTGTCATTTGTCCCGGACGCGTTTCTCCATTAGCTCGTGCAGTTCTCTGTTCAGGGCCGGTTATCACCCTTCTTTCTTCTTTAGAATCGTATTGCGAATCGTTGCCTCGTACCCTGTTTACTTCATACTCTTGAGCATTTGTTTTATGTTCTAAAGCATGGGCTGCTTCATGGTCGAAATCAGTAGCGGGAGAAGTTACTGTTCCATTTTCATTTTGCAATCCCCAGTCACTTTTCCAATAGATACATCCGGCTCCACGGGCGGCATATGGATTATACGTAACTTCCAATGGAGTTTCCATTACATTCACTTTTATATCAGCATTCTCCACAATTTTCACTGTGGAAGCTCCGCCACCATTACCTACTTTAACACCATTCGCTTTATTATATTGGTACGCTGTAATAACAGACTGTACAAAAGGGTTGGGATGGGCTACATTACCACCACTATATGAATATGATACAGTCTGTCCACTATCATTCTTATACCAGATAACAACGGTCTGTCCACTTGGATCAATATATTTTATAGGATTACTCATGCAATAACTATAGGGACTCCAATTATAGTATTTTTCTGCCATCGGATCCACCGCATTCCACCTTCCAATCGCTACATCATACTGTCTTGCCCCATAATCGTACCAATTCAATCCATTCTTTGTATCAAGCTCTTTACCATTATACTTATAAGGCTGAATACTATTATCTGCTGAAGCAAACGTGCCTCCGAACGGATAGTAATGGTTTACCTCTTCCTTTTGCCCCGTCTGATCTACAACTACGCGATTGTTTCCCTGATGATCCTGCAAGTAGTAGTGATACTTCTTATCGGACAACGTAACATGTCCGGCATCAGTGAGCAACAATTTCTGTACACCATTTTCATAGATCACATTTCCGCAATAATCCGTTGTACTGGTAGTGTTGCCTATCGTGTGCACAGTGCGCAGCTTCGTGCCGTTCACTGCATACGTATAAGTAATGGTACTGCCGTCCTTGAACGTGACTTTACTTGGCGAATTTAAACAATTATATTGAATATCAATAATATTCTTGTTTAAATCTTTGGTCATGTTGCCATTCTTGTCATAGGTGTATTCATTGTCCTGCTTCACAGCATCCTTGAATTCGAACCCGTTGTTATAAGCCGACGCTGTAGCGGCATCATCTACACGTGTCAGCCAGTTGCCATCCAGGGTGAGCGTCAGGTCGTCAATCAAGCCATAGGATGAAGCACCTGTGCGTCCGTTACGACGGAGTGAAGTGAGGTTACTCTGCCTGTTATACGTGTAGGAGGTGTCATAGTTTGCGCTGGGAGATCCGTTCCACAAATACCCCGCAGCAGTCAACCGTGACATTCCGTCGTAGCTGAAGCGGTATCCATGCACTCCTGTGTCGCCTGCGGCTTTCCAGCTCATGCCGGATATGTTGCCGTTGTAGCAAGCTCTGCTTCCGCCGTATGAGTCGTTGTAATGCAAGGTCTGGTTGAACAGCGTATCGGTAGTCAGTGTCTTCATCCATGAGCGGACATTATAAGTATAGTCTGTTGCAAGGGCAGAGTTGCCATGGCGTTTACTGCTCTTGATTCGACCCAAGTCATCATAGGT
>NZ_QTLK01000016.1:348-139303 GCF_003602705.1 Bacteroides sp. AM16-13 | reverse complement strand
CCTTATGCCGATGCATTGTTCTTGTTGTTCGACGTACAGCGTCAGACGATTCTGGATATGATGGCAGGGAAAGAGGAGCCTTCCGCTTTGTTACCTTTCCAGATGCCGGCAGATATGAGAACCGTAGAAGAACAGGCTGAAGACACTCCACGCGATATGCGTTGTTATCAAGACGCAGACAATCATGTTTATGATTATGCGTATGGGTTGAATTGGAAGGGAGTGATAGATGATGAACGGGTGAAGAAATACAAATAGTTTTTAAGAACAGGTCCTTATAGAAAAGATAATGAAAGAAAGATCGAAGTACTCATATATTTATGGGGTGTTAATCTTGTTGGTGTATTGCACTAACTCTTACGCCCAATGGAAACCGGTCGGAAACAGAATTGTTTCCGACTGGGCAACGCAGATAGATATAAATAATGTATTATCCGAATATCCGCGTCCTTTGATGGAACGGCCGGAGTGGATGAATTTGAACGGGCTTTGGAAATATGCCATTCTTCCATCGGGTAAGGCGATGCCACAAGTGTATGATGGTGATATCTTGGTCCCTTTTGCCGTAGAGTCCGCTCTATCCGGGGTAGGAAAGGAATTGGGAGAGAATAATGAGTTGTGGTATCAACGCCGTTTTTCCGTACCTTCTCGCTGGAAAGGACAACGGTTGTTGTTGCATTTTGGTGCTGTAGACTGGAAAACCACTGTATGGATAAACGGCATCAAACTTGGCGAGCATTGCGGGGGATACACTCCTTTTGCATTCGACATCACACAGGCACTGAAGAAAGGTGATAATGAGGTTGTAGTGCGGGTATGGGATCCGACGGACAAGGGTTGTCAGCCTCGTGGAAAGCAAGTGAGTAACCCGGGGCATATCTGGTATACGCCGGTGAGTGGCATCTGGCAGACGGTATGGCTGGAACCTGTGCCGGAATATGCCATAGAAAACATTCGGACGACTCCTGACATAGACGGTGGCAAGCTGACGGTGGAAACCACTGTGAACAGTCATAATGTTACTGACCGGATAGAGGTGAAAGTGCTCGATGGCAACAAGGTGATTGCATCCGGCAGTGCATTGAATCATGCTTCAGTGGAAATACCGATGCCTGCCGATTGCAAACTCTGGACTCCGGACTCTCCGGCTCTTTACGACTTGGAAGTTTCGTTCTACGTCAATGGAAAGCTATCGGATAAAGTGAAAAGTTATACTGCAATGCGTAAATTCTCTACTCGGAGAGATGAGAAAGGATATATGCGCTTGCAACTGAATAATAAAGATATTTTCCATTTTGGTCCGCTTGACCAAGGATGGTGGCCTGATGGATTGTATACCGCACCGACAGATGAGGCTTTGCGCTATGACATTCAAAAGACCAAAGAGCTTGGATTCAATATGATACGTAAGCATCTGAAAGTAGAACCTGTACGCTGGTATGCACATTGCGACCGCTTGGGGATAATTGTATGGCAAGACATGCCCAATGGTGACAAGAATCAAGATTGGCAATATAAACAATTCTACTATGGACCGGAAATGTTGCGCACTTCAGAGTCGGAAGCTGTCTATCGGAAAGAGTGGAAAGAGATAATGGATTGTCTCTATTCTTATCCTTGCATTGGCGTGTGGACACCGTTTAATGAGGCGATGGGGCAATTCAAACCGGTGGAAATAGTCGGATGGACCAAGGAATATGACCCGACGCGGCCGGTGAATCCAGCCAGTGGTGGCAACTATTTCCCTTGTGGAGACATTCTTGACCTGCATAGTTATCCGGAACCTGTCATGTTTCTTTTTGATGCTGATCGTGTGAATGTGGTCGGTGAGTTTGGTGGCATCGGCATGGCACTGAAAGGGCATCTGTGGAACGAAGACCGTAACTGGGGGTATGGCGACTTGAAAGGCAAGGAAGAGGCTACGGAGCAGTATGTGAAATATGCCAATCGCCTCAAGGAATTGTCTGTATTGGGACTGTGTGGTGCTGTATATACTCAAACAACTGATGTGGAATCGGAAATCAATGGATTGATGACCTACGATCGCAAAATCGTGAAAATGGATGCAGATGCATTGCGGAAGGTTAACAGGGAGGTTTGTCATTGCTTGGACAATTCACTTCCGGAACAAGGGAAATAAATTGTAGACTGAAATTTGTGCAATCTGTGATGATTATGAATAAAAGAAATCTATTTGTTGGCGTTTTTGCCTTGTTGTCACTATTTCTACAGGGGCAAAATATTGTTATATCCACCCCTTGTACACAGTTGCTTCTTTCTGCACCGAAGGGCGGCAGTTTGGAACATTTGTATTATGGATCACGTACTTCGGATACAGATATCCATGGTATTTACGAAACGACACACGGAGTAGATGCTTATCCTGCCTATGGAATGAAGTATCCGGGTGAAACGGCTTTGTCCGTTTGCCATGCAGACGGCAATCTGACACTGCAAATGGTAGTGGAAAGCGTGAAGGAAACGCATCTTCAGGAAGAGAATGCAACTTTGACGGTTATTGAATTGAAAGATAAAGTATATCCTTTTTATGTTAATGTCTGCTATAAGGCATGGCTGGATGCGGATGTAATAGAAACATGGGCGGAAATCCGTCACGAAGAAAAGAAGTATGTTCAGCTTCATCAGTTTGCTTCTGCTTATCTGCCTATCCGTCGTGGTAATGTCTGGTTGTCACATCTTTCCGGTGCTTGGGCAAATGAAGGACGTCTCTCTCAAGAAATGTTGCAACCGGGAATGAAAGTGATTAAGAATACGGATGGAGTACGAAATTCGCACTCATCACATGCAGAAGTAATGTTCTCAATCGACGGTAGGCCACAGGAAAATGCCGGACGCATTGTTGGTGCGGCACTCTGTTATAGTGGTAACTATAAGCTGCGTATTGATACGCAGGGAGATGACTATCATCATTTTTTTGCAGGAATCAACGAAGAGAACTCTTGGTATAATCTGGAGAAGGCAGAAGTGTTTCGTACTCCATCATTAGCGCTGACCTACAGTAATGAAGGCTTGAGCGGATGTAGCCGGAAGTTTCATAAATGGGCGCGCTTGCATAAAATTGCTAACGGGAATACACTTCGCAAAGTACTTCTGAATAGTTGGGAAGGTGTCTATTTCGATATCAACGAGCAGAGAATGGAACAAATGATGAATGACATAGCATCTATGGGTGGTGAATTATTTGTGATGGATGACGGGTGGTTTGGAGATAAATATCCACGTAAGAATGACTCGTATGGCTTGGGGGATTGGACGGTGGACAGGACAAAACTTCCGGGAGGTTTGCAATCGTTGCTTAATGATGCTCGGAAACATGGCATACGGTTTGGCATTTGGTTAGAACCGGAAATGACAAATACTAAGAGTGAATTGTACGAGCAGCATCCCGATTGGGTTATTAAAGCTCCGGAAAGGGAATTAATATGTGATCGTGGTGGTACACAGGTTGTGCTTGACCTCTCCAATCCAAAAGTACAGGATTTTATTGTTCAGACAGTGGATAAACTGATGACTTCCTATCCCGATATTGATTACATTAAGTGGGATGCTAATACGTCAATAGTCAATCAGGGGTCACAATACTTGACTAAAGATAATCAGAGTCACTTGAATATAGAGTATCACCGAGGGCTTGAGAATGTGTGCAGGCGCATTCGCGCACGTTATCCGAAACTGACGATGCAGGCTTGTGCAAGTGGTGGCGGACGTGTAAATTACGGGCTATTGCCTTATTTCGATGAATTTTGGACAAGCGACAATACAGATGCTCTTCAACGCATTTATATCCAATGGGGTACATCCTATTTCTTTCCGGCTATTGGAATGGGGGCACACATAAGTGCAAGCCCCAATCATCAGACTTCACGTTCTGTCCCGTTGAAATTTCGTATTGATGTTGCGATGAGCGGCCGTTTGGGGATGGAAATGCAACCTGAAAGTATGACGGAGGAGGAAAAGGCTTTCTGTAAAAATGCCATTGCTGAGTATATGATGATACGTCCTGTAGTGCAATTCGGAGATATTTATCGTTTGCTTTCTCCATACGATAAATTGGGCGCAGCTTCATTGATGTATGTATCACCGGAAAAGGACAAAGCGGTATTCTATTGGTGGAAAACAGAACACTTTTGTAATCAGCACCTTCTACGAGTAAAGATGGCAGGTCTTGCTCCTGATAAATATTATAAGGTACATGAACTGAACCGCATTGATAGAGAACCTTTGAGTTTTGAAGGTAAAAGTTTCAGCGGCACTTATTTGAATGCCAACGGCTTGGAAATACCTGCTAACCACAAAGTGGAAATCTCGAAACAAAACGAATACTCCAGTCGTGTACTTTATTTGGAAGAAGTTGCTTCTTCGTTTTCTGACAATCAGACGCCACAGCACCTTCCGTTGCGTGTTCTTTGCTTGGGCAACTCTATCACTCGTCATGAGTATAAAGCAGATATTGAATGGTTTTCCGAATGGGGAATGGCAGCATCTAAGGAGGAATATGACTATTGCCATCAATTGGAGAAGATGCTCTCGCAAAACCGTCCCGGCACAGTGGTTACCCCACTGAATATTGCTTATTGGGAACGTAACTTGAATTGTAGCATTGATTCATTGATTGGCACTTATGCAACGGACAAGGATGTGATTGTTATCCGTTTGGGAGAGAATGTACAAGATAAGGAAGCATTCAAAACCGGTATCCTCCGATTGGTGGAATATTGTAAGCAAAAAGCAAGGAAAGTAGTCATTACTGGTTGCTTCTGGAAGGATGATGAGAAAGAACGTGCTATCATCAATGCTGCGCGTATGTATGGGATCACTTTTATTCCGATTGACTGGATAGACCGTCTGTATGATTCACGTCCGAAAGTCGGAGATACCCTTTATAATTTGCAAGGAGATCCATATATCGTAACCAAAGATTTCATTATCGCCCATCCAAATGATGAAGGCATGAGAAAGATAGCGGAAATGATATATGGAGCCCTTAAGTAACTGTCTACTATAACAATAAATTGTGATTATATGAAATTGATAAAACTTCTATTTTGTGGGCTGTTTGTGTTGTTGCATTCAGGTTATGCACAACAGGACCCTCGCACGGAGATTCAACAGGATAAAAAACTTTCGGGAGCCAATTTCTTGGCTTATCCGGCACCGGAGCAAACTACATATTCTTCTGCTCCAAAGGGATACAAACCGTTTTATATCAGCACGTATGTCCGGCATGGTTCCCGCTTTCATATCAACAAACATGACTACACTTATGCGCTGACTCCGTTGGAAAAGGCAGACTCGGCAAAAGTGTTGAGTAGTGTGGGAAAGGATGTACTGCGGAAGATAGCCCGTGTACTCCAACTTTCTGATGGGCGTTTGGGAGAACTTACTCCCTTGGGTGCTCGTCAGCACCGGGGCATAGCTGAGCGTATGTACCATAACTTTCCGGAAATATTTGCCAAAAGCATTGCAATCGATGCGCGTTCTACGGATGTTGTGCGGTGTATTCTTTCTATGACTTCCGAGTGTCTTCAGTTGCAGGCTTTAAATCCGAAATTGCGTATATCCAACGATGCCAGTCGTCATGATATGTATTATATGAATTATGATGACAGGTATTTGGGCGGCTTGCGTTATCGGGAGAAACAGGAGCTGATCAAAGCATTCAAACAACGCCATATTCATCCGGAACGACTAATGAAGGTGTTGTTTACGGACAGTACTTATGTAAAGGCTAATATCCGACCGCATGATCTGATGCAGCACCTCTTTTTTGTTGCGATGAATATGCAGAGTGTTGATGAAAAAGAATTGGAATTTTATGATTTATTTACCTCGGAAGAGTGCTATGAATTATGGAGTTGCTGGAATGTATTATGGTATCTAGAAGCAGGCAATACACCATTGACAGAAGGAATGATGCCATATAAAGCAACCAATTTGCTTCGGAACATATTGGACACGGCTGACAGTTGTATTGTGAAGAAAGAGCCAAGTGCCACCTTGCGTTTCGGACATGAAAGTTGCCTGTTACCATTAGCTGTACTAATGGAACTGGGAGATTGCGGATATGTCACGGAGGATATGGAAACATTAGCTGAACATTGGCAGTGCTATCAATACTTTCCAATGGCATCCAATATCCAACTAATTTTTTACCGTAAATCGGCCAACAAAGATATCTTAGTACGTGTACTGTTGAACGAAAAAGAGATATCATTGCCCATAAAGACTAACTGTGCTCCTTTCTATCATTGGCATGATGTTTCGGAATATTATCGTAAAAAATTGTCTCGATATACTCCTACAGATAAATAAAACACAATTATTAGTACCTAGTCTAATCCAATTATCCTGTCAACCTCACAATTTGGCAGGATTTTGTCTTTTTTATGCAAAATATTAGCCTGAATTCCTCATAAAAGTTCGGTTATTTGCAATCAACTTTCAAACATGAAGTATATAAACATGCAAAGATATATGAAGAAACAAAAAACTTATGTAACAGGATTCTTACTCCTTTTGCTCATATGGACAAACGGATGCAAACCTACCAAGGAAGTACATGCTCCTTTATCGCTGACTTGGGAAATGGGCGAAATCCATCCCGAAGAAAGAACGTATGCAAACTCCTTTATATTGAAAAATATTTCGGACGCCCCGGTCGGCAAAGACTGGGTGATTTATTATGCACAACTCCCCCACCATATACAACAAGAAGCATCACCGAAGGTGAAAGTAGAATGGATTAGCGGCACTTATCACAAGATATATCCGAGCACAGAATTTACTTCGTTGGCTCCGGGTGATTCGATGCGGGTAACATTCAAGTGTGACGGTGAAGTGCCCAAAAACTCACATGCTCCCGAAGGTCCTTATTGGGTAAGCCAATCAGGATTTGGAAAAGGGCAGCCCCTACCGGTGGAGTTACGTATCATACCTCTGGCTCCAACTGAAGCACAAACCGCCTTCATACATCGGATTTATGAGACCAACGCACGTTTGCAACAGTATCCTTTACAGAAATTAAACTCTATCAACATTTTGCCGACAGTGAAACAAGCGATACCTGCCGAAGGTGAGATGATTATCGGAAATAAGATTGCCCTGTCATTTCACAAAGACTTTGCCAGCGAAGGAAAATTGCTGAAAGAGAAACTGGAAAATATATACGGACTAAAAGTAACAACGGAAGCAAAGGAAAGCATCCTATTAGAATATCTTCCCGAAGACAAAGAAGTGCCAAACGATGAGTACTACGAACTGGATATCAACAACCGCCAAGCAATCGTGAAAAGCCAAACATCGCATGGCATCTTCAATGGAACACAGACCCTGCTGGCAATGCTGAAAGGACAAGGAGAGACATTGCGACTGCAAGCAGTCTCTGTCCACGACTATCCCGACCTCTTGTACCGCGGACAAATGCTCGATATCGTCCGGAGCTTCACCACAACAGAGAATCTAAAAAAGTTAATAGACATCACCGCATCTTATAAACTTAACACATTTCATTTCCATTTCTCAGACGACGAAGGCTGGCGTCTGGAGATACCCGGGCTGGAAGAACTTACTTCGGTAGGAGCACGCCGCGGACACACTACGGACGAAACTGAATACCTGTATCCTGCTTATGAAAACGGATACGACCCGAATGCCCCTACATCGGGAAATGGTTTCTACAGCCGTGCCGAATTCATCGATCTGTTGCGTTATGCTGCCGAACGACATGTACAAGTGATTCCAGAAATAGAGTCACCAGGACATGCACGGGCGGCCATCACAGCCATGAAAGCACGGTATGAGAAATACATCGGTTTGAATCCGGAAAAGGCTACCGAATATATGCTACACGACCCGCAGGACAGTTCCCGATATATCTCCGCACAATGGTATACGGACAATGTTATGAACGTGGCAATGCCTTCCACCTATCGTTTTATAGAAAAGGTGGTACGGGAAATAAAGGAAATGTATCGCGAAGCAGGTGTCCCTCTGACAACGATTCATGTCGGTGGCGACGAAGTTGCAGAAGGAGCCTGGAGCGGTTCTCCCCTGTGCATGCAACTGATGAAAGAGAAAGGAATGACACAGATGCACGACTTGGCAGAATATTTCATCACCCGTGTATCTGAATGCCTGCAACAACAGGGCATTTCATTTGGTGGTTGGCAGGAAGCAGCGTTAGGGCATCGCACGGAAACGCATGCCGCTCTTGCTCCACGATCCGGTGGTATCTATTGCTGGAGCACGGTTGCCGAATGGGGAACAGACGAAATTTCTTATCAAATAGCCAACAACGGATATCCGGTGATTCTTTGCAACGTGAACAACTTCTATCTGGATTTGGCTTACGATGCGCATACTGACGAACCGGGGCACTTTTGGGCAGGATATGTAGACGAATCCAAATCTTTCTCCATGCTGCCATATCGGGTATACCGTTCCTCACGCACTACAATGGCAGGACGTCCGGTGTCGCCCGATTCCATGGAAATCGGTAAAACCGCCCTGACTGCATTGGGAAAACAACGAATCAAAGGCGTACAAGCACAACTATTTGCAGAAACCATCCGGAATTATCAACAAGTAGAATATTATACATTTCCTAAAATAATGGGATTGGCAGAACGTGGCTGGAATGCACATCCGGTTTGGGAAAACTTATCAGGAAGCACAGAAGCACAGGCATACGAACAGGATTTGTTACAATTCTATCGGAAAATCAGTCGAAAAGAGATGCCCCACTGGGTTCAAAACGGTATTCACTTCCGTTTGCCATATCCGGGGCTGTGTCTGAAAGACGGAAAGCTATATGCCAACACTTCCATTCGTGAAGGACAGATACGGTATACTACGGACGGAACGGAACCAATGGAAGATTCTCCATTATGGGAAACTCCCATAGATTGCCAGACAGAAGTGGTCAAAGCCAAGCTTTTTTATTTGGGCAAAGAAAGTATGACAGCTGTGTTAGAACAATAGTTTTCGGTAAAACAAGATTAAGGATAACAAATAGCAGGAAGGTGACAAGTGCATCTTGTCACCGCCTTTATTTTTAAAAGCCACATTATTGCATGTTACCGGAAAATATATATCTTTGTTCCATGATGATTTCGTTTCAGAGAATATCCGAAACAATGTAGAATTGGAAATATCATGAAAAGCATATTTATTTTTTTCTTTTATATCATTCTTTTTGCAGGACCTCTGTCAGCTTCCGTCACTTTTCCTTTCAAAAAGTACCAAGTATCCGATGGCCTATCGCACAACACGGTATGGTCTATTCTTCAGGATTCTTACGGTTTTATCTGGACAGGGACAAGCAACGGTCTGAATTGCTATGACGGATATACAAACCGGGTGTATCGACATGTGGAAGGAGTTTCCCGCTCATTGGGGAATAACTTTGTATCTTCTCTGATGGAAGATAACCAGGATATATGGATAGGCACCAATAATGGTGTATATATCTATCACCGTTCTACAGATGATTTCTCTTTTTTCGACAAGAAAACACGATACGATGTATTCGTCAGTTGTGAAGTAACCGAAATATGGAAAGCGGACAACGGACTGATTTGGATTACCACCTTGGGACAAGGGATATTTGTATACAACCCGCAAACAGGCGTTCTACGGCAAAATATCCTACAGAATTCATTTGCTAGAGATATCTGTCAAGGGGTAGATGGACGTATTTATATATCCTCTATCAACAAAGGAATATTTGTATTCGACCGGATGGGCTATTTTCTATCTACCCTTTCCACACTTACGGACGAAGCAGAAGAAAAGAAAAAAGTAAATGGTCTGTTAAGTACCTCTGAAGGTATCTGGTTCAGTACTGAAAATACACTAGAGTGTTATTCCGAAAAAGAAAAAATGGTGAACAGTTATCCGCTTCCTTCCTCCATCTCTATCCTCTGCATGATAGAATATGACAGCGAGCAACTATTAATAGGCACGAATTCGGGACTTTTCCTCTTCGGTAGACAAAACAAAGAATGGAAGAAAGTAGAAACTACAGGCGAATATGCCATGAGTAATCCGGTAGTAAATGCAATGATGCTGGATGCCGAAGGAACTCTTTGGCTGGCAACAAACGGAGGGGTGAATTACATGCCGAGGCAATTACGAAGGTTTGAACATCATATCATTCCCATGGTACAGAAAATCGCCCAAGGCGTCAACACTTTTTGCGAAAAAGAGAATGGAGAGGTGTATATAGGCACCCAACACGGATTATGGCTCTACCAGCCGCAGACACAAAGGATGACGGAATGTGTGTTATCTCCATATACTGAAAGAAAATACAATATCAGTGCTTTACACTTGGATGGTGAGCAACTTTGGATTGGCACACATGAAAACGGACTTTTCAAATATGACCTGAAAACCGGAGTTAGCAAAAATTACACCCATTCCGACCGTATGATTAAAACATTGTCAAGCAACAATGTTATGTCAATCGGCAAAGACCACAAAGGGAACATTTACATAGGAACCAGTATGGGACTTTGTACCTACAATGAGGAACAGGACAATTTCTTTGTGAATATATACGTAGGAGCAATGACTCCCGTCACCGATATATATGAAGATTCCAACAGAAATCTATGGATTGCCACTTCCAACCTAGGAGCTTTCTGCTATTATCCAAACGGACAATGGAAACACTATGGACAAAGAAGTAACTCTTCGATAATTCCCGACAATACAATCACTACTTTGTTTGAAGACAGCAAAGGGGTGATGTGGCTGGGAACCAATGGAAACGGACTATGTTATTTCTCTCCCGAACAGAAACGTTTTGTCAACAACTGCCCCGAAAATACGCAATTACAAAATGTGACCATCTATTCCATCGAGGAAGACCGGAATGGTAACTTTTGGATTTCGACAGACAAGGGATTGTATAAAATCGACCGGAAAACAAACGATGCACGCTTATTTACCATCAATGACGGTCTGCTGAGCAATCAATTCATTGCCGGCGCTTCTCTATTAACATCAGACGGCAGGTTGTATTTTGGTGGCAGCAATGGTTTCAATGCTTTTGTCCCCGAACAAATAATAAAAAACACGTATGTTCCGCAAGTATATGTGACTGACATCCATTTCCCCTATTCCAATGGCGAGAATACATCTCAGGAAGCGGCAAACACCCGTGAAGAACTTCTCTACCTAAAAAAAGAAATCAGATTGCCCTACCAAAAGAATAGTTTCACCCTTGACTTTGCAGCCCTGAGTTACGGAGAGTCACAAAGAAACCAATACAACTATATGCTGAAAGGAATAGACCCGACATGGATTCGAAATACAACTACCAACTCTGTATCTTATAACCATCTACCTCCCGGTGAATACACATTTATGCTAAACGGTTCGAATAACGATGGAGAGTGGAACCGGGAAACTACAATGCTGAAGATTATAATCACACCACCATGGTGGCGGAGCGCTTGGGCATACATAGCCTATTCGTTACTCCTGATAGGTATCATTATCTATGTAGGATATCGCTGGAATCTATATGTCAAACGCAAATACAAACGGCGGATGGAAGAATTCAACCTTGCCAAAGAAAAGGAGACTTATAAACTAAAAGTCAACTTTTTCGTCAATCTTGTACATGAAATACGTACACCCCTTAGTCTGATTTGCCTGCCATTGGAGAAGTTACGAGAAAACAATAGAGAGGACGAATATGTGTCGATGATCGATAAGAATGTAAATTATCTGTTGAATATCACTAACCAGCTCCTCGACTTTCAAAAAATAGAAAGTAATGGAGTGCAATTAAATCCCAAACCTTGCCATCTGAATCTCCAACTTGTTTCCATCTATGAGCAATTCCATAATATTGCGGCATTGAAGGATATCGAGCTGTCAATCGTTCTCCCTACAGAAGATATATATATTTCCATTGATATTGACAAAATAAGAACTGTCATAGTCAATTTATTAGGCAATGCAATAAAATATGCCCAATCGCACATAGAATTAAAATTAGAGACTACAGAGGATACAATCACGATTCAGGTAAACGATGACGGATGTGGTGTACCCAAAGACCAGCAGGAGAAAATCTTCCAATTGTTCTATCAAGTACCGGATGCTCCTTCCAGCAAGGGAACAGGTATCGGGCTGGCTTTCTCCAAAATATTAGCTGAAGCCCATAAAGGAACATTGTCACTACGAGACATTCCTTCCGGTGGTTCATCTTTTATCCTATCTCTTCCAAAAGTAGACATGACCGATACTGTGA
The DNA here is from genome assembly GCF_003602705.1 of Bacteroides sp. AM16-13. NCBI lineage: Bacteria > Pseudomonadati > Bacteroidota > Bacteroidia > Bacteroidales > Bacteroidaceae > Bacteroides > Bacteroides sp. AM16-13. The sequence continues at coordinate 127,017 of NZ_QTLK01000016.1, read as the reverse complement.
ATGGAAACTCAGCACATAAAGAAGATATTTGCGAAATGGAAACAAACAAGGAAGTAAATACAGAAAAAGAAAAGACTACACTCTTATTAGTGGAAGACAATCCGGATTTACTGAGTATAACACGTAATTCCTTACAACAATGGTATCATGTAAGATGTGCCGAAAATGGTCGGAAAGCCTTGGAATTATTGACGGAAGAGAACATCGACATTATTATCAGTGACGTCATGATGCCGGAAATGGACGGCATAGAATTATGTCATCAGATAAAATCAAACATTGAATATTCTCACATACCGGTCATCCTGCTTACAGCCAAGACTGCATTGTCTGCCAAGATAGAAGGATTGGAAAACGGAGCAGACGTATACATGGAAAAACCATTCTCAATCAAACAGCTACATAAACAAGTTGAGAATCTGATGGCATTACGACTGGCTTTCCATCAATTACTAAGTGATTTTCCCAAAACAAACGACAGCATGTCCGATCCGGAAAAGTATGCATTTTCTTCGAAGGATATGGACTTTATTAAAATTCTGGATGAGATATTGGCAGAACAAGTGGACGACATTGATTATTCTGTAAATAATCTGGCAGAAAAAATCAATATGAGCCGTAGTAATTTTCATAGAAAAGTCAAGGCTGTCACTGGTATGACACCCAATACTTATGTGTTGAATTATCGTCTGAACATGGCTGCCCAATATCTATCCGAAGGAATGCGCATAAATGAAGTTTACTTACAATTAGGTTTTACCAGTTCTTCCTACTTCGCCAAATGTTTTAAACAGAAATTCGGTGTATTACCAAAAGATTACACAAAAATAAAAAAAATATGATCTCATAAATATTCTATAGAACAAGCAATAATATGTGCCCTTGAATAGCCTAATAGAATCTATCTACCAATTTATTTAGAAAAGTATATAAATAATTCGTGCGATACCCAAATGTAACGTCTCCAGAACTTGAATATGGAAGTAATATGATTACCATTAAAACAATCAGTTTTCTTTAAAACCAACTCAGTTCCCGATATATGTTTAAATACAACCTTCATAAAATCAAGTTATTCTACTGTGTTTGGCACATCCTACACTCCCCTCTTTTAGGCTGTCCTCATAAAACTATGACAAAATAACCAACTACATGTGAATACTTTATTCTATCTATTTCAAATTTTTCCACCATTAAACATCGGATCTTATACTTATAATCTCTCCTAAAAAGCCAGCTATTCCCTATAATAAAGATAAATCAAAAACGTCTTGTCTCCACGTTCCGGCTTACGTTTTTCAAAGAAGTTTTCTTCGCGACTTCGTCGGAGAAAATTCCTTTGAAAAAAACGCTCCGACCACGTTTTTGATTTAATGGAAGGATTATAGGGACTAACTGCGACCGACGTGACGCATAGATCACATTTCCACCATTCCCTTTCTTTTTACCAACATCTCTACAATATTACACAAACTAACTACACAGTTCCCAAAGTAAATTCATAATTAAAGAAAAACTGTCCCCAATAAAGACAGGGACTCCGGCTCCCTCTGTTCTACATAAATTTCTCTCACCTTATTAACCGGCTTGTGTATTTCTGTTCTTCCTTATTCCCCTTTTTCCACCATCCTCCTTTCCCTTTGATTGACATCTGCTGACATCTAACGACACGTGATGTCACTGTTTTGAGAATCAGCATTTTATTCAATTTCAGCCATTATTTTTGAGCTGTCAAACGAAAACATTAATCTCAAAATGATGGATCATGGCACAAGAAAAAGAAGTGAAAGAAAAACCGAAGCGGACGCGCAAAACGCAGAAATCCGCCAAAGAAAAGCCCTATGTGGAACAAATCAACGAACTACTGTTTGTCCACAACAAGGAGGACCCCAAAGCCGGTGTGCAAGCCGTCAGCGAAATTGACGGGGAAGGAAAGGCCAAAACAGTTCCAGCAGAAGAAAAGAACGAAAATTCCTTTCTGAAATTCGAGAAAAATTCCAGTATCCTCGAAAACTTCATCAAGAACTTCTGGAGCCAGTTCAAGGAACCTACACATTTCAGGCTCATACGAATGACCATCCATGATTACAAGCAGAATAAACAGGCAATCAGGGATTTGTCACAAGGCAAGGAAACGGACGCAGTAAAAGAGTTCCTCAAACGCTACGAAATCCGGCCAAGAGAAAACAAGGAACAGAGTAAGAACGAAAAAGAAACAGAAACAATGGCAAAGAAACAAAAACAAAACCCGCAGGAACAGGTACCACAGCAGGCACCACAACCGACAGTTTCAACAGGACAGCCGCAGGAACAGCAGACACCACGCTACCGTTATGACGAGAACATGGTAAACTGGGACGCACTGGAAAAGATGGGCGTCTCCAAAACTTCCCTCGAACAACAGGGACTGCTGGATTCCATGCTGAAAGGATACAAAACCAACAAACTGGTTCCCCTGACACTGACGCTGACAGGTGCCAGGGTCAAACTGGACGCACGCCTCTCATTCATCACCATGCCGGACGGGCAGATCGGTCTGGGTATCCACGGCATCCGCAAGGAACCGGAGTTGGAAAGGCCCTATTTCGGGCACATCTTCACGGAAGAGGACAAGAAGAACCTCCGTGAGACAGGAAACATGGGACGCGTGGCGGAACTGAACCTGAACGGGGGCTCCTATACCCCCTGTCTCATCTCCATTGACAAGAATACCAACGAGCTAGTTGCCGTACGGCAAGAAAACGTATACATACCAAGTGAAGTGAAAGGCATCAGACTGACAGCGGATGAAATAAACGCGCTGAAGGAAGGACAACCGGTATATGTGGACGGAATGACCTCAAAAAACGGAAAGCCGTTCGACGCCACACTCCAATACAGTGCGGAACGCAGAGGACTGGAATTCATCTATCCGGAAAGCAAGGGGTTCAACCAGCAGAGCCTGGGAGGCGTACAACTTTCACCCAACCAGATCAAAATGCTCAGCGAAGGACATACCATCCTTGTAGAGGATATGAAACGCACCGACGGAGCGCTGTTCTCCTCTTTCGTCACGCTGGACAAGGTGACCGGCCGACCGCAATATACACGACATAATCCGGAGAACGGGGAAATATACATCCCGAAGGAAATCTGCAACGTGCTACTGACTCCCGAGGACAAGGAGGCACTACGCAAGGGGCAACCCGTCTTCCTTGAAAACATGATCAACCGCAAGGGGGAAGAGTTCTCCTCCTTCGTCAAACTGGACATGAATACGGGCAGGCCGCAATACTCGCGTACACCGGACGGTTTCAGCGAGCGCCAGGTGCCGGTCGTTCCGGCGGAAGTATACGGGCATGTATTCACGGCACAGGAACGGGCCAACCTGCAGGATGGAAAAGCCATACTCGTATCGGACCTGAAAAGCGCCAACAACAAGACATTCAGTTCCTACCTGAAAGTGAACGCAAATTCCGGACAGCTGCAATACTTCCAGGAAAACCCGGACATACGCCGCAATACAGCCCGGCGTGCCGCACAGGCGGACGACACGCAAAACCGGCAGCAGGAACAGAAAAAAGGAAGCAGACAGGCCGTATAAAAAGAATACAAAAAAGAATCATTAACCATTCATCAGAAAAAAAGACATGAATCAGAATGACAACCGGATATTCAGAAAGGAAGACCTTGACTGGAAAACACTGGAGACCATCGGTATCCACAAAGAAGAACTGGAAAAAAGCGGGGACATGGAACTGCTCCTGCAAGGGGAGGAAACGGAAACCGTCCCATTGAAAATCCGCACTTCCGCACTCCGCTTAACAATGGACGCCACCCTCAGGATCACGGTGGGGACGGACGGAAAGCCGGTAATGGAAATCAACGGGATCAGTCCCGAAGCGGAAAGCGAAGCCGGCGGATAATCCCTGCCCCATACAGACAGAATCAAAAGTATACACAATTTCCCCGTACCGGTTTTATTGCGAAGGTACGGGGAACATCAAATGGAAAAAGATCATGATTGCGATATTGACAGACAAGCCCAATGTGGGAAAAGAGATAGCAAGAATTCTGGGAGCACATACCAGAGAGGACGGATACATGAGCGGGAACGGGTACATGGTGACATGGACCTTCGGCAACATGCTTTCACTGGCCATGCCGAAAGATTACGGGATGGACCGCCCGGAACGCGGGGACTTCCCGATAAATCCCGCCCCCTTCAGACTGATGGTAAAACACATCAGGACCGATACGGGATGGATACCGGACATCAACGCGGTCCTCCAGCTGAAAGTGATCGAAAAAGTATTCGACGCCTGCGAAAGTATCATTGCGGCCACCGACGCCTCCCGGGAGGGGGAAATGGTGTTCAGGTACCTTTACCGGTATCTGGAATGCAGGAAACCCTACCGCCGTCTATGGATCTCGTCACTTACGGACGAAGCCGTGCTGGAAGGAATGGACAACCTCAGGCCCGGCAGCCTGTATGACCGCATGTTTCTGGCAGCGGACAGCCGCAACAAGGCGGACTGGGTACTGGGACTCAACGCCAGCTATGCCCTCTGCCAGGCGACCGGAACGGGAAACAACTCACTGGGACGGGTGCAGACACCCATACTGGCAGCCATAAGCAGCCGTTACCGTGAACGTGAGAACCACATTGCCACGGACACCTTTCCGGTTTTTATCAGCCTGTGCAAAAATAACACCCTGCTCAAAATGCGCTGTACGGAAGAATTCACGGACCGGGAGGCGGCTGCACGGCTTTACAGTGACTGCAAACTGGCCGGACATGCACGCGTCACCGCTGTCAGCAGACAGGTCAGGGAGATAGAGCCTCCAGCCCTCTACAACCTGACCGAACTCCAAAAAGACGCCAACAACTATTACGGAATGACTGCCGGAAAATCGCTTGAAATCGCACAGAAACTTTATGAGAAGAAACTGATTTCCTATCCGCGAACTGCCGGACGTTTCCTTCCACGGGACGTTTACGACAAACTGCCCCGTATCATGGAGAAAATCCTGAACAGGAAGGAATTCCGACCGTATGTCAGAAGCATGGGGATCAACATATTCGACCTGCCGGACAAGGTAGTCGACGAAGGACAAGCGGCGGAACACCACGCCATCATCATTACCGATACATATCCGGAAGGATTAAACCGGGAAGAGATGCAGCTTTACATGATGATTATCGGACGGATGCTGGAAGCCTTCATGCCCGTATGCAGGGCGGAATACACCACTGTGGATGCCGTATGTGCCGCACGAAATTTCCGGTGCCATGCATGCCGCATCATTGAAAAGGGATGGTTCGGCATATTCGAAAGGGAAAGCGTCATTGCAGGAAGGGAATACGGCTTCTCCCCCATCCCGCAACTGGAAAACGGGGAGACGGCCGCTGTTACCGGATGCAGCCTGATACACAGGAAGGACCTGCCCGTATCCGCATATACCGACGCGGAACTGATCACCTACATGGACACTGCCGGACTGGGAACGGCGGCCACACGTACAGGAATCCTGCAGACCCTGATTGACCGCAAATATGTACGTTATTCAGGCAAATACATCATCCCCACACGAAAAGGGCTTTACATATATGAGACGGTACGGAACATGAAAATAGCGGGAGCCACACTGACTTCGGGCTGGGAGGCGCAACTGACACGAATGGAAAGGGGAAAGCTTACACAGGAAGAATTCATGAAGGAGGTACTCAAACTCTCGGGAGAGGTAACGGAAGATATCTTCCGGAAATGTGAAAGATAGAATATTATTATATATAGGAACGGGAAATGCAGGCTGAAAGGTCTGCATTTTTTATTTGTCAGACATCTGTTATGCCGCTTTTAGGCGGCAAAGGTACCGGATTACCCCGTATTCGTGTCAAGGCAGCCCTGCGGGCCGGTCGGCTGAAAGAAAATCATCCTCGCTACGCTCCGGTATTTTCTTTCGCCAAGCCTTGACACAAAAGGGCAATCCGGGAAACAAAGGCCTGTAAAATCGGGAAAACAGATCCCGAAGGGATAATCATACACTCATAAAAACAACAAGGACATGAAACAGAAATCCATCACAAGCATCTGCAAGCCGACGGTCACACTGCTGGCAGCCGCAGCAATAATCCTGCTATGCCGCAAAGACATAATTCCGGTATATACCATCCTGTTACTGACAATGGCGGAAGGCATAATCCGTATTTTGCTAAGACTCCTCCCGTTCCTAGCAACAATTCTCACCATTCTGATCCTTATCGGAATGATATTATAAACCCTTAAACAACAAATGAAATGGAAACAAAAAAATTTACCCCGTCAGCACCGGTCGCACCCGCACTGTGGCCGACAACGCGCAACATCAGGCCTGCAAAGAGAAGATTTCCCAATACGGTCGATGAGCCCAGAAACATCGGATATTATCTCAAGCCACTGCTTGACATCACGAAGCGACCGGACAGAGACGAAATTCTGAAGACATATCTCAAGGAAAACTATGTATAACAATAAAAAAACAACCATTATGTTTTTCCAATCAATTTATCAGATGATGTCGGCAGGCACAGACCTGAACATCAACATCAGGAGAACGGACGGAAAACTGTCCGTAGCGGTAATGCCCAGACGTACAACACTCAAGGATGAAGCCGGACAGACCATCGTGCCGCTCATACTCAACGGCACCCCCATGGAACTGGACGGACAATTCCTGCAAATCATCACCACACCGCTGCAGAAAGCGCAGGGAATCCTCACCAACCTTGAAACCTTCGAGCAACAGGCACGGCTCGCGGCAACACAAGGCAAGGCGACCGGAACCGCCAAGGACAAGAAGACAAAAGAGGCACGTGAAAAACAGGAAAAGATGGAAAAACTCCTCAAACGTGCGGAGGAGGCGTTCACTGCAGGAAGATACTCGGAAGCGACAACCTGCTTCAGGCAGGCCAAGGTACTCGCAGATACGGACAGACAGAAACAGATAGAGGCAAGGATACAGGAAGTGCAGAAGGAGTCGTCACAGGGCTGCCTGTTTCCTGAAACGGATACACAGCCGCTCCCACAACAGCCGCCCGCAAACGGTACGGCGAACGGAAACCGGCCTGACGGACAAATGCGGATGTTCACGTCACAACCTCCACAACAGCCTGTACAGCAAGCAATCCCGCAACCGGTACAACAACCGGTGCCCCGACCGCAGATAGTACAGCCGCAGCCCGTACCACAATATTATCCGGGAACACCGCAACCACAGCCAATGTACGAAGGATACTGCCGGAATCCCGCAAACGGCAGTCCGCAACAAACAGCGGAACAGCCCCAAACGTACTTCCGTCAGCCCGGCGGACAGTACCCACAGACACAACCATGGCAACAGCCGCAACCCGTTCCTCTGCAGCCGCAGGCAACCGTCATACAGACAGCCCGGGAAAATACGGGCAGGGAATACCAGTCACCGCCACAACCGGCCACAGAAGCGATCACTTTTGACAAGGACGATGAAAGTGACAGGGAACTGTTGCGTGAAGACCCGTATGCGGAATACATAGACTTCCCGCAGGAATGCCGCATGAAGGACGAGACACAGGCGGAGCTTATATGTTATTAAACCCTTAAAACTTTAAATAATATGGCACTTGATATCAAAGGACTCAAAAGAGTATTCATCCTGAAAAAAGGAAATGACACCCTGACACTGGAAGACCCGGACAGCAGAATGTCCCTTTCCGAAGTAACGGACTTCTATTCCATGAACTATCCGGAACTGACCACGGCAACCCTGCAAGGGCCGGAACTCGAAGAGGACCGCGCGGTATACCGGTTCAAAACCACCATAGGAACGAAAGGATAAGCCATGGCAAAGAAAACAAACCCTAAGAAAAAGGAGGAGACAACATGCAGACAGTTATCGGAACTACAAACGGAAGACCTGGCACGACTTATTATCAGCGAGACCGGATACACAGACATCAGCCGGGGAACCGGCAGCAGAAAGAAAAGAAGGCTGCCGCCGGCAGGAACCGTAATGATTTTCTAACGGGGAGAATTCTCCCCGTTACCCCCGATTACTGTATGGAGAGCCGCGCGGGAGAGAAAATCAACCTTACAACAAGGGAGAATTTTGATTTCCTGTACCGATCGGCACTCAGATACAGCGGGCTTGTCGGCCTCAGGCTTCCTTTCCGACCGACCGGGAAATCACCGAGGATGAACATCATCAAACTGTACCGGGCAATGGACACCATACTCCCGGAGCATGTCAACCTGGAAGAGGAGAACGGAAGGCTGTACTTCTGCCTCTACCGGTTCCATGAGTGGCCGGAATATAAACTGTTCTGGATACCGCTGGAATTCACGGAGAGACTGCCGGAAAAACTCGGAAGGATAGCACTGGAATTTATCCGGCAGCTCGCCCGGCACCATGGCATACCCAAAAGCACGGATACCAGCTACTACGAAATGGCACACGATTACCTGGAAGACTACAGGCTCTACGACGAAGAGGCGACGGCAGGAGAGATCAGACGCAAGGCCGCACTTGCCAGACTGTATGAAAAAGGGAAGGCGCACCGTATACTGAAGAGAATGGACAATCCAAAGGGATTTCTTGCGGACCTGGAGGGGGAAATACGGAAATACCATACAAAGAAGAACTATGAGCGGGCATTGCTGGAACTGCTCACGGAAGGTACGGCATACATTTCACACGGCAGCCCGAGCATCATGCAATACTCCTACGACTGGGCATACGAGGAGGCACCTGATTTCAGGCCGGTAGGACTGAATACACAGATCATGGTCACCTGGTCGGTAAAGGACGCCATGAACGACGAAATGGAAAGCTATTTCAACTCGGATTATCAGGAATCATATGTGATCACACCTGTCACGACATTCCACCTGACACCGGACACGGAAAAGCCTTTCTCCATGGATAACTTTCCGGAGCGGTTTTCCCAATGGCTCACATGCTTCATCAAACTCATTACAAATAACTTCTAATAAAACAGGAAAATGAATGAACTGACAAAACAGATGCAGCAAATCATGCATCCCAGAGCGGTACTTGTCGCCTATGAATGCGAAACGACAGATTACTCGACCCCGCGAAGTTATCTCGAACTCAGGCCTGTCAACGAGAAAGGACGGATGGGGGCCGGCATTCCGGTAACCTATGAGTTCATGAACTCACTGGTGGAATCATACACGGAAAGCATGAGCGGAATCCCGCACGGACGCATCCCCAGGAACATGCTCCTGTGCGACTCCAGAAAAGGCCGCGAAAGGTACATATGGTACAATCCGCCGCAGAAGAGAAAAATGTACTTCCAGGACGGGCTGCACATTACAGACGGGACATTCAACGTACCGGGCGTCATCTACGTGGTGGAACGGGAATGCATGGACATACACGCCTTCAAGGGAGCAATCCCCGAAGAGCGGACAGAACTGTATCTGGCGCCGTTCTTCAATGTAACCGGGGCGGACGTCTGCCTGGGCAACTCATCGCTAAAAAAACCGCAGGACATGGATTTTCATGAATTTCAGGAATACTGGGAAAAGCGTTTCTGGATGAGCGAGTTCTCACATTTGGGAGGTGACAGAAACCCGACCCGCAGCAATCTGGTTTCCGTAACGGAACATGCGCGGAACAATCCGTTTGATTACAGCGAGTTACAACAATCCGGGAAGAAACTTAAAGACATACTGACATGAAAAAGATTCATTACACGGATAGCTACCTGCTGAAACCCTACCATCCCGTCACCATCCATGTTGCGGGTGCAGGGGGCACGGGATCACAGGTCATAACCAATCTGGCACGCATGAACGTCGCGTTGCAGGCACTGGGACATCCGGGACTACACGTCACCGTATTCGATCCCGACATTATCACAGAAGCCAACATAGGACGCCAGCTCTTCAGTGAGACGGAACTGGGGCAATGCAAGGCGACGGCGGCCGTCACACGCGTCAACCGTTTTTTCGGAACAACATGGACGGCGGAAAACTGCCGCTATCCCGTACGGAAAACACAGGAAAACGGGGATGACAGGACAAAGCCGGCGAATATCATCATCACCTGCACGGACAATACCCGCTCACGACTGGAACTGTGGAGATTCCTGAAAAAATACAGGGAGGCCTCCGTAAACAATGAAAGGGCGGTTTATTACTGGATGGATTTCGGGAATGCGCAAACCACCGGGCAAGTCTTCATAGGTACTGTCCGCAACAAGATACGGCAGCCGGCATCAAAAGAATTCATGCCGGTACCCGGAATGAATGTCATCACCGAGGAGGTGAACTATTCCACAATAGAAGAGAAGGACTCCGGACCGAGCTGCTCACTGGCGGAAGCACTGGAAAGACAGGACCTGTACATCAACTCCATACTGGCACAAGTCGGCTGTGACATCCTATGGAGGATGTTCAAGGAAGGAAGAACCCTGTACCGGGGAGCATATATCAATCTGGACACACTCCGGGTTAATCCGATACCGGTATAGACCATGTGAAACAGACAGTTTTCCTTGCCGAAGCTACAGCTGTCGGCAAGGGAAGCATCCGTAATTTTCTTCCAATCCGTATAATACCGGAACCGGATTCAGGATTTAATCCGCACTAATCCGGCAACCCCCTTTCCTATTTTAACCAGTTTCCATTTGTAACAACAGAAAATAAGCCTATAATACTCCCACAATAGTAGTCTCATAACAGGGATACGAACCAGGTTACATTTCATCTTGAAAAGCATTTTCTATGTCAATCACAATTACAAAAAAATAGATATTTTTCATACCAGTTTCTTCAAATACAAAGAATATCACAGACCCTTAGCCTGATAAATCACTGAGCTGATTTTTTCTTTCCCCTCTGTCGCAGAAATTCCTGTATTTCCGAACTACGATAAAAGTTCTTCCCATTCTCATCCGTCTGATAGTAACGGATGAGCCCCTTTTCACGATAACGGGCGATAGTCCGTTGCGTCACGCCCAGAAGTTGCGCAAGGTCACAGTTATCCAACAAGGTATCACCATCCAGGCAGTCTTTCAGGCGGTTCATACGGTCAAGTTTCTTTTCAAGGCGGTCAAAACCTTCCACCATAGTCATTATCATTTTTTCAAGTACTTCATTATCTATATACATCATGGCATATCCTCCATTGTTTTAAAAAGTGATTATCCGGATACTCTTCCTGTGCGCACTACAAGAGTATAATACACTATAATGAAAATTATATGCCGGATTCAAAAAAACAAACTCATCATTACACATAACATTCTAGTTCACAGAGAAATATAAAATAGAAAATTACAAAAAGCACTGTAAAATGTAATCCCGGATATTGTAAAGTTCGGGTACAAATTGTAAATACGATTTACAATTTGGCCATCTATCCGTGAAATCTGACGACATCTGCTGACACCTGTAGTCAGAGACTTGGAGACAAACTTACCGGCAGCATACCTTTGCATCGGACAAAAAATCAAAAGCTTATGGAAGTGATCAGTATCGAAGCCGCAACATTTGAAGAAATGAAGCAGGCGTTAAGCTCAATCATCCGGGATATCCGGACAGGAAGAGGAATACGGCAGGAGGAAAGACTGACGGAATGGATGGACAATCAGGAAGCATGTATTATGATGGATATCTCTCCAAGAAAGTTGCTTACTTTACGCAGCACGGGAAAAATCCCGTACAGCAGGATAGACAGGAAAATCTATTACCGGAAAAAAGACATCGTCACATACATGGAAGGACTGTTACAAAAAGGAAACAATTAAGCAAAGAAATATGGCACATGACTTACTGACAAGGGAAAGTCCGGAAATTATCCGGTTCTTTCAGGACATTGGACACATCACTGAACTCTTAAGAAGCGAACCGGACAGATACAGACCTGTCCTGAACGGTGACAGGTACATCACCGAAGCTGAACTGTCCGAATCACTGAAGATAACACGCCGGACACTGGTTGAACACAGGACAACCGGGCTTATCCCCTATTACCGGCTGGGAGGCAGGATACTTTATAAAGAGAAGGATATTATAAAACTGCTGGATGAAAACAGGCTGGAAGCTTTTTAAAAGCCGGCAATATAGAAGAGAACGTCTTCGGAAATTTTCCTAAAGACGTTCTCTTCATATATATGCCATTCATTCCAGCATAAATGAATACATTATAAAGTTTTCTGTAATTTTATGCCAATACTATTTGGAGGAATCGAACCTTTTCCATATCTTTGCACCGTCAAAAAAATGACAGCGATAAAGATTGAAATAATTGAAATTAGGAATATGGCTAATTCAATGGTTTTGATTTTAACGATATAAGATTTAGTGCTGTTTATCAGGACTTTAAGAACAAAGAACTTTAAATGTTCGATTCCTGGTGGCACCACAATCGATTCGGTAATAAAAAATCCCTTGAACTTTTGAAGTTCAAGGGATTTTTTATTACCTTACTTTTTGCATCTACAAACACCTATATTTTGGAGCTATGTAGTTTTTTATAAGTCTCTATACGAGCATCTATTTCTGCTTGAGTCAAATGTGCAGGAAGTTCAATGGTAGTCCGCGGAGTTATTGCTACCAGCACTACATCTCCCAGACCTTTTTTGTACTCCTTGATCACGTTTGCAGTAAACTGACTGGATGAAATAACATCACGCATTATATTACCTTTTTTCATATCTCAAATTATTATTTTTTGTTTTTTGTTATACACAAGCAGAATACAGATCTTCTTATACAGATTCTGTTTGAGCTAAATTTTCCGGCTTAGATTTGTTTTCCAACGAGATATTGACCGCATTCATCCCTTTCACTCCACGTTCAAGATCAAATGTTACGATATTATTTTCTGCAATATTACCAACGACATTGTTTACATGAAAAAAGTACTTCTCAACGCCGGAAAGATCTTTAATAAAACCAAATCCTCTAGACTCATTAAAAAACTCAACCCGTCCTCTCAAAATAGTTGGCTCTTCATCCTCTTTTTTAGGAGTTGCTATAACTATTTCATCCGGGTTGATCTCTTCTTTTCTGACATTCTCTGTCGGAGGAGTTGAGGTTATTCTCCCGTTCTCATCAACATAAGCAATCATATCTTCAAAGCTGTTTGAGCTGCCCGATAGTTTCTTATTTTCTTTCTTCTTTAATTTTTCTTCGCGCTTAGCGATTCTTTTCTTTTCATTTTCACGTTTACCTACTGTCATGGATTTTGCCATAGAAATAATATTTAGTTTATACTATATTTTTAATGAATAAATAATGTAAATGCTTACTTTCAAATAGTGAAATCAGCCTTATTGAGTTTCTTACCGGTTAACTTTTGAATATCATTCACCAGTTTACGTTCTTCCTGCGAACAGAATGTAAGGGCAGTTCCCATATTCCCAGCTCTTCCTGTACGCCCAATACGGTGCACATAGGTTTCGGGAACATCCGGAAGATCATAGTTGATAACCAAAGGTAATTCGTTAATATCAATCCCCCTGGAAGCAATATCAGTGGCAACCATCACCCGAGTTTTTCCCGATTTAAAGTTGCCCAATGCAGACTGTCTTGCCGCCTGGCTCTTATTTCCATGAATAGCCTGGCTGCCAATTCCAGCCTTGCCCAGAATCTTCACAATCTTATCAGCATTGTGTTTCGTACGTGAGAAGATAAGTACTGACTGATCTTCTGCCTTCGACAATATCGAAATAAGCAACTGGCTTTTCTCCTTCTTTTCAACAAAATACACCACCTGCTTGATAGAATCTACAGTAGATGATTTCGGTGTTATGTAAATCTTCACCGGATTCTTCAGCAGAGACTTAGTCAAGGAGATAATAGAATCAGGCATTGTTGCCGAGAAAAACAAAGTCTGCTTTTCTTTTGGAAGTTTCGGCAATATCCGCTTAATATCATGGATAAATCCCATATCAAGCATACGGTCAGCCTCATCCAATACAAAATATTGGATAGTGTCCAAATGTATATGTCCCTGAGTCATCAGGTCAAGCAAACGTCCCGGAGTAGCGACCAGAATATCAATACCTTTACGCAACAGATCAACCTGCGGGCGTTGATTTACACCACCAAAGATTACTCCATGGCGAATACGAGTATGTTTTGAATAATCGTCAATACACTCACTGATTTGCAAGGCAAGCTCACGTGTGGGCGTCAATATCAAGGCTTTAATTCCCTGACGTCTGGCAGCCTCTTTATCCAGTTGCAAATGCTGTATGATAGGAATAGCAAATGAAGCTGTCTTTCCGGTACCGGTTTGCGCACAGCCTAATATATCTCTTTTTGCCAGTGCAAGCGGAATCGCTTTTTCCTGAATGGGAGTTGGTACTGTATATCCTTTTTCTTCAATTGCTTTTAAAATCGGTTCGGTTATATTTAATTCTTTAAATGTCATAAATGTTATTTTTGCTGTACTCAAACAGCGATTAGTTTTATATATAGTGGGAAACCCGGACAATTTCAATCATGAAAAAGCAGAGTTTCAATCATTAAGCCAGTCTGTGGGTTGCTAAAAAAAACTCGCGTTCCAGTGTAGCCATTACTTCTTTTACGCTACTGATTTTTTCTGCGAGAAAGGCATTGCTACCAGCAAATGCATAGCCTTTTTTCATATTTCCTCTGGCTGCATTATATAGAGCTTTAATAATGCAATAAGGACTTTTTGTATAATCACATGTCTTTATACAATGGAATGAGCAATTTTTAGGTCTCTCCAAACCATTATTCACATTGTGAATAAATTCTCCATCAATAGCCCTTCCCGGCATCCCGACAGGACTTTCTATAATAAGAACATCTTCGGACTTGGAATGAATATATACTTCTTTGAATGTTTCTGAAGCATCACATTCAAGGGTGGTAACAAAAATACTACCCATTTGCACACCGGAAGCTCCCAATTCCATAAAATGTGCTATATCCTCACCTCTCGAAATTCCACCGGCAGCAATCACCGGAATTTGCTTTTGTTCTTTATAACTGGATGCAATCATCACCACTTCCGGAATCAATGCTTCCAGAGCATAATGCTGATCCTGTATTTGTTCTTTTTTAAATCCTAAATGCCCACCAGCTTTAGGCCCTTCCACCACAATTGCATCGGGCAGATAGTTATAGTTTTTTTGCCACTTGTCACAAATAATCTTGGCAGCTCTTGAAGAAGATACAATAGGAGCTAACTTGGTTACACTTTCCGGGGTCAAATATGACGGCAGATCAAGCGGAAGTCCCGCACCTGAAAATACCACATCTATCTTTTCCTCAATCGCAGTACGCACCATATCGGCATAATTAGATAAAGCAACCATGACGTTTACGCCAATAATACCTTCTGTTTTTGTACGTGCCTTGTGAATTTCTTCTCTCAGTCCACTTATACATTTCTCCGAATAAGAGCCTTTTCCCTTGGGATATAACAATCCTAAACCCGCACATGATATAACGCCTACTCCGCCTTCATTTGCAACTGCTGATGCCAGACCGGACAGTGAGATTCCTACTCCCATTCCACCTTGTATAACAGGTGTTTTAATTTCAATATTTCCTATAAAGAACGATTTCATATGTTTTATTTTGTATTGGCAAAACAGACAGATAGAAGTGAGCATACTTTATTCAAGTGCTCAATATTTGGTTCTGTCACGAATGATTTACCTTGTTGGATAATTTATTAAACTATATGCCCTTGGCTATTTCAAGAGTATTGTATTACAAAAAAGCCTAATAAATCTATTTTCAGAATGGAAAGTACAGGATTAGAAATTCCTAATTTTGCATAGAAGAGCCAGAATTAGCAGAACTTAAATGTAAAATGATTTTTCGTCTTCTCTATTCAGTAGAGATTCCCCGTTGAATCATGAAACGGAAACAGCTTTTAAATGAAAGCAGAAGACAGAATCTTCTGCTTTCATTCGGATATTAATATCTTCTAGAGTTATTATAACCACCACGGCCTCCACCGTTTGACGGTCTTTCAGTACGAGGGCGTGCAACGCTTACTGAAATAACCTTCTGGTCGTATTCAACTCCATTCAGTTCATCAATTGCTTTTTGTCCTTCTCCATCGTTCGTCATTTCTACGAAAGCAAATCCTCTGGATCTACCAGTTTCTCTATCAAAAATAACTTTGGCTGAAGAAACTTCTCCAAACTCTGCAAATAAATTTGTTAAGTCGGCATCAGTTGTGCCATAGCTTAAACCTGAAATGTAAATGTTCATCTAAAAATTTTATTAAAATAAATACTATTTTGGAGTGAGGAGGATAATTACAGAAGAGGACTACTTACTAATAATATATTAAAAAGAAGAACTACACAATAATGATTCGTAACTCAAACTCTGGGAACAAAGGTAACACAATAAATTAGATAACTATGTTTTTATTCTATATTTTTCAATAGAAGCTCAATTATTATCATTTGTTAGCATGTCAATCACACAAAACAGTCACAATTAGCAATTCTCTCATTCATTCTTGACCATTTCCCATAATATATCTATTTTTGTTCCAGAACAATTATTAAGATACACCCAACAAATATATCCGAGAATGAAACTAAACACTACAACTAGAGAAGAAATGTGGGCAAAGCAGCATCTATCTGCTACCGACATTGACTATGCTGTATGGGAGCGGGATAAATCCATGCTTCATCAACTCTCGAAAATGGGCCGTAACTGTACATTTGTTGTCGATGTTTATAAATGCAAATATGCTTACGCCTCTCCGAATTTTGTTGATTTACTGGGATACGACAGCCACAAGATAGAAACATTAGAAAGACAGGGTGATTATCTGGAATCGCGCATCCATCCCGATGATCGCGCACAACTGGCGGCATTACAGGTCACACTAAGCCAATTCATCTATAGCCTGCCTTTTGAGCAACGGAATAGCTATTCTAACATTTACAGTTTTCGTATGCTTAATGCGAAACAACAGTACATACGTGTCGCCAGCAGACATCAGGTATTGGAACAGGACCGCAACGGTAAAGCATGGCTTATCATAGGAAACATGGACATATCACCCGACCAAAAAGCCTCTGAAACCGTAGATTGTACCGTCCTGAATCTAAAGAATGGAGAAATATTTTCTCCTTCCCTATCGTTAATGCCTTCTACCAATCTTACTAATCGGGAAATAGAAGTATTACGTCTTATTCAAAAAGGCCTGTTAAGTAAAGAAATCGCAGACAAATTATGCATCAGCATTCATACAGTTAATATTCATCGACAAAATTTGTTACGGAAGTTAGGTGTACAGAATTCCATTGAAGCCATTCGTTTAGGACAAGAGAGTGGATTGCTAAGTTAATACATGCAATCTTTCTCCCCGCACTGTGATCCAATCTGGCTAGGGCATCCATTCCACCACACCCACCACCGGATGCAATCTTCTCCATTCCTCAAATTCCGGATAACTACGTACACCATCCTGAATCACAGCTTGATAATACTCCACTCCCATAATCTTTTCCGTATCAGGCGTTTCGTATTTTAATTTCAGGATAGCCAGTCTCATTTCATCTGTCAATACCGCAGAAATGCGTTCGGCCACCCTTTCAAAATAGCCATCATAACGAGAGCCTTCTTGGATATGAATCATATCCATTTGCCAGAGTTCTCCTTCCATATCCTTATACCATGCATGCCACTCTATACACGCTTCTGCTGTATGTAATAAATTCGTATATTCAATCTTCTTTATGGACATATTTTCCGCCAATTCAGCCATCACCCGAAAGCTGGCAGACAAATCCAAAGGGGAAGTATAAATATGAAAATCAATATCCCGATGTTTCATCAATAATCCCGTACGCAACGAACCTACCAGATTCACTTTGGCACCAATCCCCTCCCATAT
This sequence comes from Bacteroides sp. AM16-13, assembly GCF_003602705.1. Taxonomy (NCBI): domain Bacteria; kingdom Pseudomonadati; phylum Bacteroidota; class Bacteroidia; order Bacteroidales; family Bacteroidaceae; genus Bacteroides; species Bacteroides sp. AM16-13. The sequence goes on along the minus strand of NZ_QTLK01000016.1, from coordinate 109,140 downwards.
CCGAACAATACGGGTATCCTCTATAATCTCCCAAGCTTTCTGCTGGTTACGTTTTGCCAATTCAAGAATATTCATCTTTTCCTTATTAAGTAAGTATGCAAAAATAGGAAAAAGGATACATATATAGCTATAAATAACTATTTAATCCCTTAATGGGTTGAGCTAACTTTGCCTGCAATTTCAATTCTTCATCATACAACTAAAAAGAGATTATGATATTCAATCAAACAGAGAAACAGGAAAAAGAGTATTTACAGCAAGTCATAACCACTATCCATGATACGATTAACACTACCAGTACTTCCGTCAAAGAGCATATAGACACCCTGCAGGAGTACAAGGATTATCTATGGTCGAACAAAGATATCGATCCCCACGAAATCCGTTCCATGCGCGAAAGCATATTAAATCATTTTGCATTAGGTGAAAATGTAATTGACAAACGCAGGCGACTAAGCAAAATACTGGATATCCCCTATTTCGGACGAATCGACTTTCAGGAAAAGAAAGACAAAAGCCAAGTTAGTCCAATCTATATAGGAATACATACTTTCTATGACCTCAATCAAAAAAAGAATCTGATTTACGATTGGCGAGCTCCTATTTCAAGCATGTTCTACGATCATGAATTAGGCGAGGCGTTCTACTCTTCCCCGGCAGGCAAAATTAACGGGGCGATCTCACTCAAACGCCAATATCGTATTCGCAAAGGAAAAATGGAGTACATGATTGAAAGTTCCGTAACTGTTCATGACGATATTCTGCAAAAAGAACTATGTTCCAATGCCGACAACAAAATGAAAAATATCGTCACGACAATTCAGAGGGAACAAAATCAGATCATCCGTAATGAAAACGCTTCTGTACTTATTATACAAGGTATTGCCGGTTCAGGAAAAACCTCTATCGCGCTCCATCGTATTGCCTACCTGCTTTATGCACAGAAAGGACAGATTTCTTCCAAAGACATATTAATCATCTCCCCCAATAAAGTATTTGCCGATTACATTTCTAATGTACTTCCGGAACTTGGCGAAGAGACCGTTCCCGAAACCAGCATGGAGCAAATTCTGTCGGATGTAATTGACAACAAATATAAACACCAGAATTTCTTCGACCAAGTGACGGAACTATTAGAAAACCCGACACCCGACTTTATCGAACGGATTCAATACAAAGCCTCCTTCGAGTTTATATCACTACTTGACAAATTCATCCTTTACATGGAAAACAACTATTTCAAAGCAACAGACGTAAAACTCACCAAATACATCACCGTTCCTGCCGAATTTATTAACGAACAGTTCAAACGATTCCACCGCTATCCCATACGTCAACGATTTGAGACTATGGCAGATTACATTCTGGAGATGATGCAACTACAATATAATCTCACAGTTAGCACTCCGGAGAAAAACCAACTAAAGAAAGAGATAAAAAAGATGTTCGCGGGAAATAACGATCTCCAAATCTATAAAGACTTTTTTAAGTGGATCGGAAAACCGGAGATGTTCAAGACACGCAAAAACCGCATACTAGAGTATGCAGACTTAGCTCCTTTGGTTTATCTGCATATCGCATTGGATGGGAACAACACCCAATCTTATGTCAAACACCTTCTGATAGACGAAATGCAAGACTATTCTCCCATACAATACAAAGTGATTCAAAAACTTTATCCGTGTCGAAAAACAATTCTTGGAGACGCTTCCCAATCCGTCAATCCTTATGGATCTTCCACTGCCGGTATGATTCAGAAAGCATTTGCAACAGGAGAAATAATGAAACTTTGCAAAAGCTATCGTTCTACTTTTGAGATCACCAGTTTTGCACAAAAAATTCAATCGAACAATGAATTAGAACCGATTATGAGACATGGAGAACACCCCAAGATTCTTCCATTCAAAAGTACAGAAGAAGAGATCCAAGGTATTGCGGATTTAGTAAACTCCTTCAGGAACTCCCATTATACCTCATTAGGGATCATCTGCAAAACAGAATCCCAAGCAAAAAAACTTATTCAAAAGCTCCAGATATATGCAAACGACATCTCACTTTTATCAAATCAAAGTTCTGCTTATGTGAAAGGGATTATCATCACTTCCGCCCATATGGCGAAAGGACTGGAATTTGACGAAGTAATCATTCCGCAAACAAATGACAAGAACTATCATTCCAATATTGATAAAAGTATGCTTTATGTGGCAACCACAAGGGCTATGCACAAGTTAACTTTGACTTATTCTACCACTTTGCCCAGTTGCCAATTCCTATAATAGATGTGTATTCAAACAAACATCGAAAATTAATTAAAAGAAAAAATTATAGCTAATCTTCTATTATTACCTATTTTTGTACAATGGAAAATAAAGGAATGAAATACGAGTTTACCGCAAAAGTTTGGAACTACTCATCGACCGTCGGAACGGGCGGTTGGCACATAGCCTGCCTGCCGAAAGAGATGTCCAAAGAAATAAGAGAGAATCTCGGATTCTTAGAGGAAGGCTGGGGACGGTTGAAGATGACGGCCAAAATCGGCAATACCCAATGGGAAACCGCAATCTGGTTTGACACCAAACTTGATACTTATTTACTTCCTCTCAAAGCGGAAATCAGAAAAAAGGAAAAGATCACAACTGATAAAGAAATAGAGATTATGATTTGGATTTAAAACAAGTGATAAGAAGAACTACCCGCAAAACAAGAGCCGCTTGAACAATCTCAAACGGCTCCGTAACTCCTTTAACAACATGGTTATCGAGCTAATATAACCACCGGTCTATATTCCTTTTTTCTGCACTGAACTCCACTCCAACTTTAACCAACTCACGCCCGTCTACCTGATAAGGTATCAGATAGCCTTTTTCATCAATCTGCTGCAAAGCCTGTTCGGCAGTACCATTCAGTTTAAATTCAAATACATAAATATACTTCGGAGTTTTCACCACTGCATCCGCCCGTCCGCGGGCACTACGAACCTCTGCCCCGGTAAATTGCCCCATCAGTTTGAAAACTAAGTAAAATACAACTTGATAATGTCGTTCGGTCTTTTCATTCAGTTCATAAGGGAAATCTGCGAAGAAAGCCTGTAAGCGGGTAAGAAAAGCGTCAACATCACCACTCTCCAATTCACGTACAAATTTACCTAGATAAAAGCCCCGTTCATCATCTACCACTGATGTGTAATAAGGAACCAAAAAATCCATAAATCCATATCGTACTTCATCATTGGGAAATTTCAGCAGGTAGTTTCCAAAACGCTTGTCATACCCCTTTATAGTCAAATAGCCACTCTGATAAATCAACGGAATCGGATTATTAGCATCTACCCTATATTCCATAAACGAAGAAGCATTGGCTTCTACCCCATCAATCAACGTACGCAAATCATACTCACTCTTTTTAAGCAGTTCGACTAAAAAAGTAGGAGTACCGGTTTGGAACCAATAGTTACTAAACTTATACCCGTCAAAAACGTTAAGCACACTGAATGGATTGAATACTCCTTCCGCAAACTCACAAAAATGATAACCGTCATATAAAGCCGTCATCTTGTTCAATGTTTCTTCATAAGTCAGTTCATTTGTTTCTGCCAATCGATTCAGTTCAGGAATAAAAGTATCCTCCAATTCTTGTCGTGTAATACCACAAATTGTGGCATATTGAGGTTTCAGACTGATATCATTCAACTGGTTCAAATCACTGAACACACTGACTTGCGCAAACTTAGTCACACCGGTAAGGAAAACAAAACGAAGATAACGGTCTGAACTTTTCAGCACACCATAGAACGCCTTCAATGTCTTACGATAATCATCAAGTAAAGCACCATCATCCAACGCCTGTAACAAAGGCTTATCATATTCATCAACCAAGACTACGACTCCACGATCAGCCTGTTCACTGGCACGACGAATTACACCTGCAAAACGTCCCGAAAGAGTTTCCTCATCCTCTCCTTTACCATATTTCAGTTCCCATTGCGTCAACTGCCTGCTAAGAATTTCGACTAAAGCTTGGGGAGAATCATATTTTTCCGCGTTCAAATCCAAATGTAGTACCGGATATTTCTTCCATTCCTTTTCCATATCGGCTATGGCTAACCCTTCAAATAATTCTTTCTTACCTTCGAAATAAGCTTCGAAAGTAGAAAGAAGAAGACTCTTGCCAAAACGACGAGGACGACTTAAAAAGTAAGGAGTCTCCGTTGAAGCAATTCTCCATACAAGAGCAGTCTTATCCACATAAAGATAATCTCCTTCACGAAGTTTCTCAAAAGTCTGTATTCCAATAGGAAGTTTACGTAATATCCCGTCCATGATTTTTCCTCTATTTTGATTATTCAAAGATACGCATTTCCATGGGAATACACATACAAACTCCACAAAAAAGTACACAGTTTCACAGACAGCACTACCATGACTCCATTTTTCATCAAAACTAACTTTGTACCAGACAAACAACATCTCACTTCCTCTTCACTTTGCAAATCCAACACACAATAACCAAGACCAGCAAAATAATTCCGTACCAATACCAACCTCCGGTTGTCCTATTAGTAGTTTTCTCAACTCCCGTTTTATGAATCTCTGTCTTAGCACTCATATCCGATAAGCTCACAGACAGTGAATTCACTTCTTGAAGAAGTTGTTTCTCATTAACGTTTTTCCTATCCACCACAGTCTTCACCACCATCCCAGCCTTCAACCCAAGCGTATCAACAGGAAACACAAACACCACCTGTTCGATATGCTCTTCTACCACCTCCGAATCCTTTTCTGAAGCAACCTTATTTTTAACAAGACTTTTCCCGGAGCTACTATTTAAACTTGAATCAACCCTAACTTCACTCTCCCTATTTATCACCTCTTTCTTACTCCTACATCCCGACAGCAATACAGGCACAACCAAAGCCACCAACAACACAAACAGTAACTCCCTCCCACTCCTCAAAAACTCCTTCACATCAAAACAGGGACAAACCTTCACATATTCATAAGGTTCAATCACTCCGTCACCATTCAAATCCGGTGAAGTATCCCGATGTCCCAACACTTGGAGAATATTATATTCCCGCTGCAAATCCATAATAATCTGATAAAGCACCCGTTTTTGAGCATTCGTCCGGGTATCTGCCGGACGCCCGTTCGCATCCAATCCACCGATATAACATATCCCGACACTCCGCTCATTCCAACCTCTACAATGAGCACCGGCCAGAGAAACATCCCGCCCCTTTTCCAATTTCCCATCCAAACGGACCACATAGTGATACCCGATACCGTTGAACCCACGTTCCCGGTGCCAACAGTCAATATCCGCAGCTGTAAAATCCTGCCCGGCTTTCGTAGCCGAACAATGTACTATGATAGAATCTATATTTCTCATGATAATTCATTATTAGTTCAAACACACCAGTTAATAATCCGAAGGTGGCATACGCTTCACGCACCCTCTAATCTCACACTTCTTCACTTCCGACTCCTTCTGTATCAACTCCACTTCATGACATTTATGTATCCAGTCAATCTTCTCTTCCTGCTCCTTGCGAAGTTCAATATAAAGCCCGTCTATCTTCTCGTCACGTTGAGTCAGCCGTTCTTCCAGCCAGTCCACCTTTTTACGGCGATTTTCTTCTTCCATACTGTTCACGGACGCTTCCTCTTTCCGTGCATCCGTCTTACGGCAAGTGATATACCTCACTAACCATTTCACAGCTTCCAAACCACCCATAGCGGTAATAAAAGCAAGGATTGTAGTTATTTGCATATTTATATTTTTACGTAGTTATAAAGAAAGAATGAGGCCGAAGCCCCATTCCATACAAACCATACAGTTCTCAACGATCTATGAATCAAGCTGCCGGATCCGGTGCTTCACCATTACCACCCGAACCACCATCCGGATCCGGAGTTTCACCTCCATCATCAGAACCGTCACCAATGCTACCCGAATCATTAATATGATCCAAATCCTTGAACTTCAATCCATCCGAACGGGTAGTCGTCCCGGTAAACAGACGAATGTCCGAGTTGGCACGAAAACAGATACGAAGCCCTGAAATATTAGCGATTGTAAAATCTTCCGCCTTCTCCGTCCCTTTGCTTTGAGCGGAAAGGTAAAAATATCCCAGACCGGCGATATTTACCGAACGACCACCCAGCAATGTCTTTCTCAATAACGTACAGAAATCCTTCAATACACTAATCGTTTCACCCTCGCTAACACCAGAAGCAGACGCAATCTCCTTTGCAAACTCATCCAGCGTCGCACTTGTATCATACTGATAAGAAATCACCGGATACACTTTCTTTCCTGCTTCTTTATTTGTAGGGTCACACAGGCGAGACACCCTTCTAAATCTAATAGCCATACTACTTTTCTTTTTTTAATGAATACTGTTTTAATTATCACTTCGCTAACGTTAACGATGCAAAGATGCAGCATCTTCCACGGAGATGAAACGACACCAAACAGCCTCATCAGAAAAGTACTAAAAAGCATTTCAGACACATACAGCCACACATAGAGGAACTAAATAAACGACAAGAAAACGACGAAAAGCAGAAAAAAGCGACAAAATCAATACCTGGGGGAGAATAATAAATAAACAAATATATTCAAACTAATAAATATCATAATAAAAAAGTGCACCTTCTTCCCCACCGGGAAAAAGATGCACACACAAACAAAACAAACAATAGGCTACCTTCACAGGCAGCGGAAAAGTCATGATTCCATTTTTCCTATGCCACTATTATATATCATCATACTTATTTAATAAATAACTGGTAACTTCACCTATAGAAGAGGGCTCTTTCAATAATACTTGCTTGTCCTCTCCCAACAAATATATCGAAGGAAGAGAACGCAAAAAATATAGTTCTTTTTCAGTCAACACCTTCCTGACATCATAACCGTTTATCCACACAGAAGGAAGAGACTGCTGATATTCTTTCCACGCATCCATTTCACCTTCTGTACAAATCGTAACAAGAGCAAGTTGCGATAGGGATAGTCCACTATGTTGCAAGAAGGAATTTATTACCGATGATTCAGACAGTTCCATCATTGATTGCCGACAATAAATACAATCCGGATCATAAAACAGTAATAACGTATATTTAGCGGAAACATCCCATAGTTTTTGAAATTCTCCCGTAGAAAGAATGAAAGTAAAATCAGCAGCTTTTATCCCTATCCGGTTCTTTTTAAGCATTTTCAATTGATACAAGGGACGTATACGCATCATTCCATCTAAATGTCCGGATGTTAATGCTTCCTCCAATACTGAAATATAATAACTATCATTCCGTAGTGACGAATCAGGTTCATATAGATGATGCTCCAACCGTTGTAGAAACCAACGGTTTACCACCTTATTAACTTTAGTCTTCAACACCAATCTCCTGATATTTTCACAAGCCCTTTCCTCTGTCAGTTCCGACAATTGAGAAAGATAATCCACCAGCATCTTTTCGGTAGTGGCAGAGCTGCTTAACCGGATAGTATCTGTAAAATCATACGTATCCCAAAAGCGCTCTATCAGTATGCTGTCTTTTTGTTGCTTTGCCATAGCATTTGATTTACCAGAATTGGCAGAACAAGTACATAAAAGTAAAAACACGCCTAAAGTAATATAAAGAAGTCTTATATATTTCTGATGGATTACCAATCTTAAAAGGTGTAATAATCTTAATCTTCGTTTATTCATAATTCTACAAGTTCAAGCACAATTCATTACACCATTTGACATACTCGTTTTCTCCACCGCAAATCCTTTCCGGCACTTTCATCTCTATACATTCATTCCCGACATATATCCGGCTCATCTCGAATATTTCCATCAGACAGTCATCCGATATACACACAAAAAAGCATATAATATCCGGATTATCATATTTCACGATTTTCATCCCCGGATAAAGTAAAGACAGATAAAAAGCAGAATATCCGAATGCTTTCCATGAATCCTCTAGACAATACAAATAAACAGAGCCTCGATTATCACCTTCTTTTTCCAAAATATCGTTTAATATATTCATCCTCATATCTCCTTTCACTCTTAACACTATTTGAATTATCCTTCCTGACGTATCCGAAGTTCAAAATATCCATTCCTACCAAACAGACGCACCTTTCCTTCACGTGCATTGCCTGTGCCATTTTCCTTTACATGGACAAAAATGTAATCATTAGCAGAGTCTAACTGCGGATAAATAATAGCACCTTCGTGCCGTTGTTCAGCTATCCCGATCCAATCACATGAATCGAACACTTCCCCGTAATTCGTATATAACATAGGAAGCACTGTATATGACCGACCGATAGAGGAATGACGTTCAACAGTTACCGTTTTTTGTAGAACACCATATTGGATAATACTCGTAAAAGAGTATTCCGTACCTGCGACTTCACTCGATTCCGTGAAACACAAGTCCATCTCGACGGGATTATCAGGAGTATCATTACAAACTGTTTCCCCCGTTATTTCTGTCCCATTTGCTTTCACCGTTATCAATCCACGCTGAAGATTAGGATAATCCGGATCAAACATGGTGTAACCTTCCAATGATTCATCCCGGATGCACCGGTAGAAATGACCTAACACAAAAGAATTCAAGATTTCATTACTGTATATAATCCAACGGGAATTTTCAAATCCCATCTGATAACCATTCTGCAAATAATTCTCTTGATAATCATGTGTACCATTATACTCTAATAACATGAATGCTTCCATATCATTAGTAAATCCATTCTTTTCTGCATTCTCGAATGAATTAGCGCCAAATCCCGTAACACTCCGGATATTCAGTTTATAGTAATCATTGCCTACAATTGAAGTCAACGGAACTTTTTCTCCTGTAGCATCATCTATTGTACATAGACGGAGTTTATAGTATCCTTCCCTTTCTGTCCCATCCGCTGCCGTATATTTTCCATGTACAACGATGTGAAATCCTTTATGCGCATCCAACCCCATTTTCCGAATCTGATACAGATAAATAGGATTTGACGAAGGAGCAAGGCTACTGACGGACAAAGTGGACGGACTGGTATAATCCACGTCTGCCAATACAGAGGCTGACACAGGACAACCCAACCAATTTATTGAAATCAATTCAAAATTGTTGTCTGCCACTCCCACACTGAATTTCGCAACATTCCGTTTTAAACTGAAACCATTGCTACCGTCACTTTCCATCGCATTACGAATAGCTATCATGTTGAGTGATGAAAGAGTTATGCGCCTGGTAGCCATTACAAAGGGTGGTTTTACAAGTGCTTTCGTACTTGTGCATATCCTGCTTTCCAAGTCCTGTAAAGTATGTATTGTCCCTGCTTCCATCGGATAATTAGCTATCAGATACAATGTATGCTCTCCTGTCGCCGAAGGAATGTTTACTGTCGTCTTATATTCATTTCCAGTCCATTCCAATATAGGATGCTGATGATAAACAATATTTCCGTCATGATTGAATATCAGAAAATCCATACTTTCAACCTTTGCTTCATCGGCAGGGGTACCTGTTCCCCGCGTATACACAACAGACTCTTGTTGCACACTTAGTTTCAAAACCATTTGCTCCTGTACTTCTGTTGTATCGTTGATATCCGACATTTCATCACTATTGCAAGCCCCCAAAGAGAAAAGCAATACAAACAGGACTAATTGAATATATTTCTTTTTCACTATCATATCTATCATTTTCCTTATCCAATAGGGGGATAACGTAATTTCACACAACGTACCGTATGTCTCCCATTTCGCAATTCATCCGTCGTGACATTTCCGTTCGGATCGCTCATTGTTGCTACAATGAAAGTACCGTCCTCATTCTTTCCCCAATAACTGTCCGAAAAGAAATTATTGGGAAGCCCGTTGGTTCCGGCATTCAGGAAAACATAATTCATTTCTTTTCCTGTAGGCAATCTCCATCCACTACCTAAATTTGCACATATAGAAGACGCATTTTCCTTCGTGACATTCGTTACATCTGAACTTGAGACTATAAAATCTGAAAGTTCAGGGGGACGGACATCAAGGGTACAGTTATAGCGATATTGTTTATTCTCTTTATAATTGTCTATGAGATTTCCTGATCCGTAACTTACATATGCCTTTCTATCATTTGTATCATGTTCCTCTATGCACCATGCTTCAGCAGAATTAATCGCCCAGTTTTCACGTATGGTAGCTAATCTCCAGCATCCTTTCCCTCTTGTTGCATCATTCTCATTTATCCCTTCAGGATAATATGCTCTACATCCAGTTTCCCGGGTGGCTCTTTTATAAAACTCATCATTATAAATTCCCGTACGTATCCAGTTAGCCTCTTCCCAATATCCCATGGCTTCAGCCCAAGTAACAAGGTTATTTCCGACACGAATTGTTTCAGATCTATAAAGTTGCAGATTAAGTTCAACAGATGCGGTACCCGATTTTAATGTAGTTACATATATGATATCATTACCAGTATTCCAATTTCCACGTCTGAACCCGACGCGACCGCTTTTCTTTGTCGCGTCATCATATTCTATTGTCATCTGCAGTTGATTACCGATTGTCACCTCATCGGGAAGTTTCACTTCAACCGGAGCGTTACAAGCAAAACGCACATACGAGTAAAAGCGTAAAGACTTTACTTCGACCGTCTTTTTGTTGACTGCAAGAAAACTAGCTCCCGTTATTTCAATCGGAACATTGACTTCCGACCATCCGGAAACGTTGGATTTCACTTCAAGGGACTCCTCCCCATAACCGGTAATCGCTTTAATATTCAAACTATAATGCCTGTTGCGGGTTATATTCCATTCTGTAGAATGTGAATCAATTGAATTCATCGCATCACCAATCGGCAAAGTATATATACGGGTGATTCCTCTTGATGTCCCTTTAATGCGCAATACCATTCTGTAAATCTCATCCATCGGCAGATATTCCGGCAAATATATATCACCGGATGACCATGTGAAATGATTCTGTTCTGCACTGCTATTTTCTAGTGAAAAAACGCGGTTATCTAGAAACCCCTCTTCTATCCTGTATTTACAGGAAGCCAGATAACTATACTTTGGAATACGAAGTAACTCCATAGACTCAAGATTAACGAATTCACCTGTAGGGTTTCCATTTTCACAAATCTCCGTACTAAGGTCAAACTTCACACTTAACTTGGCAATCACTCGTTGCAACTTTATCTCCAGTTTTGAAACAGAAGCGGATGCCCCTTCCGGATATATCTCATTTTTACTCCGTACATTCACATTGAGCAACTGCCGGAAAAATACAAATTTTGAAGCACTCAGGCTGCTTTCCGTATTCATCTGAATATTTTTCAATTCTTCAGGGCTATTGATTCCCGAAAGATCTACCGGTTCATTTCCTATCACATAAATATCATTGTATCCTATATAGGTAATGGCAACATAATCTTCATTTACATCTATCAATTGATTGCTGACTAAAACTTTAGGGCCGTAAGGATTGGAAGTACGTGTCGAGAAAATGATAACACGCAATTGTGATACCTCATTTTCATCCCCTGCAACAAGTTTCGGCATGATACTGACAGGAATTTCCTTGCCTTCCCCCTGGCCATTACTATCGGAAGATGCTTCTATTCCGTCAGTACAAGCAGTAAGCAGATATAATAATGTCACAACGAAGCTATATATATAAACTAATTTCAGTCTCATTCTCTCGTTTAATTATAAAGTATCACATTTCCGTATCCTGCAATATGATTGTCCACCCTGATACGGTAACAGCCGTTTGCATATAAGTATCCGTGTCACCGTCCAGATCATCTATAAGCGATATTTCTACTTCATACACATCTTGCCGGTCAAGTTCCGACTGGATGCGGGTATATGGATGCATCCGGATAAGTTCGACTAAGTCAGAACGGTAGAGTTCTTTGGCTGTGCCGTCCTGCATCAAACGTTCTATCAGTAGCGTCAATTTTTCCCCTTCCACCAAACGCATCAAAGAAAAAACGCCTGCAAATTGATTCCATGCATCATTATTTACGCCCTGATATGGATAATATGTCAATTCGTTGCCCGAAGCAACTACAGAATTATCAAATTTATAGGTCGCCCCTTTGGGATCAAGTACACGGACACGCACGCCATCCGCACAGCGGTGAATACATGGTATTCCGCTTTTTTCAAACCACTTCACATTCAGATGCAAATGATTCTCATTCTTTATAAGTGAAAGAACTTCAGTGTGTTCCTTCACATCGTTTACTTCTACTTGTTTCATAGCATGAAAAACAGGAGTCAGTCTATGGTTCACGCTACGGTCTTCAGCTGCGTTGAGTGATAATAACGCCTGCTCAAGCGTAGTTTGTCCGGCAATAAAGGCCGGTTGTAAAGTCACTTCATCAGTCAAGTTTCCCCATGCCACCAACGTATAGCTACCGGCAGAAAGTTCCGGGTCAATCCGAAAATCTTTCGGGAAAGGCGTCCCTTTACGAGTTATACATTTCAAAAAACATCCGGCTGCATCAAATACATACAAGTCTATTTGCTGTACGTCAATGTTGAAGCGATCGGGACAAATATTGTCCGTGTGATGAACATATTCGAAAGCCACCTGGAAACTTCCCTGCGGACAATCGGAAAAATCTTCATTAACGCATCCTGTAATAAGCCATAATAGCATTGATATGTATGCCACCATCCTTCTTTTCCGGTAAAATGTACTATGCATGTTAAATTGTGATTGAGAGGGATTTTAGATTCTTTTACCGGGGACAATGCCCCGGCAAAAGAATCCGTTAAAATCTATTTTTAATGAACCGGCAGACTAATAGCAATTACATTCCCAGTTCTGCATCCTGTTCAACTTTCGTCCATGGTTCCACTGTGATATGTGCCTGCATGTACGTTTTCTGGTTGATGGGATCTGTCGGGTCCACGGTAACATCTTCATCATCGGGATAACCGATTGAAGTAATTTTTGAGATATTTACATTGTAAAAACGGTTGCGCATTACCGAATAGAACAGGTTGTTGGCTTCCGTCTTTCCGTCCATATTATCTTCAACATTCACACGATAATAACAAGTACCTCCGGTGTACTGAAAAATACGTATTGTTCCTTCAATACTTTCCTTATAGCCCGGTAGTGCATTCTTGGGATGCGAATATTTCTTGATGGTAACAACTGAATAAATACCTTCAGAAGTAGAGAATGAGCTTCCATAATATACACTTACAGAATTCTCTATATCACCTTCGTCTACAGCACTTCCCTCGTCTACTGCATTTAACCATTTCTGTTTTCCGGCTTTATTCAAATAAGTCTTTAAAATCATGCCCAAGCCATAGTTTGCCAAGTTTCCACTAAAGTCTGCAGGAGCCGTATAAATCTGATTTTCCCATTCCGGGACAATAAAATATGGCGGTACATCTTTTCCTCCTGTAGTATAATCAGTTCCGTCTAATTTATTTTCGATACTAAGATTGCCACCATCCTTTTTCACTTCAACAGCATTAATCATCACATTAGCCGCCGGAGCAAATACACCTTTCACCAACACATAAGTAGTATTTCCCCTTACCGGTGTCTGATTGGAGTTCTCCGGCAAATATATAGACTCTATAGCTTCCCCGTCAGCACTTGCTTTCAAATCCAAATTAGGCTCATTCACCTCGTCATAATATTTAGCGAAATCTGCAAATGTAGAGCTAGTATTAGTCATTGTATAGAACGGCGTAAGGAAACCATCAACATGATTATGCAGAAATATATAGCTCTGAACCGGAAGATTACGAACCGTAAAAGTCGGAGTAAGTAATTTGCCTAATGTATTACTTTCACTATCTTTCAATATCAAAGCATCCGCATTTACATAAGTAGCCTGCAACTTAGCAGCAGCACGGGATATGAACACCTCCAAATGATTGTTTTTCTTCATTTCCGCCGAACTATCATACGCCGGTTTCGAACAATCCTCAGCAGAAATCCCGGGATATAATGTGTATTCGGTTGCCTTTAATACATTTGCCATCAGGAAACCATTGGTCGCCGCATTCCCATTACCGGATATTTTATCAAAATTACCGACACGCGATACAGCAACTGCCGTTTCTACACCTTTGGTATGGGCAATACGTCCTGCTTTCGTACAATGTGTCAAAGTAACAGCTTCAAATTGAGCAGTTGTAGTGGTAGACGTAATCCAGTCGTCCTGCATATTAGCTACTACATACACTTTCTTTTTACCGGAAGTTAGTTTCAATACAGCAGTGTGCTCCGTGCCATGTTCATCTACAGTAGCATTATCCGTCTTTGCTTCAAAGCTACCGGACTCATTGAAGATATAAGCCCGCAGATTTTTGATGTTTTTTTCTGTAGTAGTACCTTCATGTGTGTCACCCGTTGCACGTGCTACAACACCATCTTTGCCCAGTTTAAATGTAAACTTCGCCCAAGTAGGCTCTCCCTCTATGACTTCGGTATTACCATTGTCATCGCTTCTTTCTTCACCTAGCTTGTCCTCACTGCTACAAGCAGCAAACGTTATTGTTGCCAGCGCAAATACTCCGATTAGAAAATAATTCTTTCTCATTTTTGTCTTATGATTAAAAAATAAATTATTATATATTGAGATTTATATGGTTCCATTTTTCATCCGGTAATACACCTTGATGTATCCGGCTCGACGCAATTGCGGAAAGAAGTGTTCTTCCAAATAACGATAGGGCACTCCTCTTTTCAAACGTTGCAACTGTCCCTCACGGCCTTTCATTATCGGAACTGAATCAATAATATTCAATACTTCCTTACGGTATTCCATATCAGAGTGTTCCACTTTATAACGTAGTTCTTCCCAGCCCTCATCACCATTCACAAGCGCAAAGCAACTATCCGCCAAAGCAATCCGGTCGGCTATATATTGCTTCAGCGCTTCAGCTCGTTTTCCAGACAATTGTTTATTGAATTCAAAAGCGCCCTCGGGTGAGGAAAGCCCCAATAGCACTACGCGAGCTATCTCTACTTCGGGATCTTCACTAATACGGCGAATTACATCAATGATATGTTCCAGCACTCTCTCATTATCCAGATAATTGCTATCTATCTCTGCCTTTGCAAGCTTGAAATAAACAATCTGTGCTCCTTCCTGCTCGCCCGCCAGAATCCTTTTACCCGCTGAATAGTTATCTATGGGTTCTACAAATTTCTCTGTTTCAGCCAGTACTTCCGTAGCACATTTATGCGGTAACATTTCCGGTATTTCCACCTTATTCTTTATTTCCGGCTTAACAATAGAATATCCATCCGTCCGGTTCCACGTAAACAATTCCACCATATCCAACTCCTTTTTCATACAGCAATTTCCAAGTTGCCGCCGTAACACTAACTTTGCCTGCCATATCCAAAGTTGATTGGCTAACATCGGAGTTGAACATGTTATTGTATTCCATTGCCGATTGGATACTGTATATATTAAGTCTTTCTCTGCTTTTGATGAGTGAAGCACTTTTTGTCTTCGAACTATTTTCTCCCGTATTTTGCCATTTACGCGTATGACAGGGAAAGCAAAAGAGTGATTTCCCTTTATATCTATCAATATAGGTGTAAGCAACAACTCATCATTTGCTTTTGTAATGCCGGGAGCAATCATCAAATGAAATCTCAAACTCACAGAATCACCTTGAGCATTCTTCTCTATAGAAAAATTATTGATCTTGATCGAATCATTATTTTGAGCGGAAACTGACATGACCGTTATACTCATAAAAAAGGAAAGTATTATAATCTGAAAACTATTCATTTGGGATATTATTTAAGTAAATATATGATAGATACAGCGGCACGTGTAGGCCCTAAATAATTACGGTTGTTTACGCTTAAACGCTTACCACATTCCTTACACGGGTAGTTACTATAATGCAGGTGTGCATAGCCGATCCCTAATGTCCCTTCTATACTCCAATGTGGTGAAAGAATCCACTGATACCCATAACTGAATCCGAATCCTGCAAGATTTCCCTGTCTTCTAAAGTCACCTAGTCCCCAATATCGAATATTACTGACATTATATTGTCCATAAAACAAATGTCCGCCAAAGAAATGTCCATTGAACCGTTCACAAAGCCAATAGCGAAACTCTGATTGTATCAACCAATGCTTCATTTTTCTATTGTTGGAACCATAACCATTCTTACCCAAAGGAAAAGGATTGTAGGCTCCCCACAAGTCAACAGTCAGTTTGGGAGATATTCCCCATTCCACCCCTATGTTTGGTGTTTGTAACAACCCGCCATAAAGTAAATTCGTTTTTACTGCTATATCTTGTGCTCTAACCGCAAAACATCCTAGCAAAGTAAATAGACCAATAAGTATGCCGGCTTTATTTCTTATACAATCATTCATTTTATACAGTCTTTTCAAACTATTTCTTATGCATCTCTATTCCGTAATAGAGATGCATAATTACATATAAATAATAAACATTTAACTATCAACGAATTATATTACAGAAACTAATAACAGAATGTTTCAATATCATAATATAATGAATCATAACAAACAAAATAAATAATATTATTCTGATATATAATTCATTAAAAAAATAGATACTGAAACAATTGTGAAACAAACAGATAAGTAACAGACTAAACAATCAAAACAGTTATTGCCATGGAAACAAAACATACAAAAAGCGAACTTTTGTACATTGAAGAACATCAGTCATGTCAAAACTACATGACAACGATTGAAACCGGATTCAAATATCTTGAATTCGCCAAGAATGCAGCATTTGAAGAAGATAATACAACTAAAAATTATCTTCTGTTCTTTCTGAAAGGCGATTTCACCATTTGTTGCAACCAGTTTCATAACAAGCTGTTTCATGCCAGAGAAATGATACTCATCCCTCGTTCTTCCCGGCTAAAAGGATTTGCGGAAACCGATTCAAGCCTGCTCTCCATGTTTTTCGATATACCTGCAGAGAACTGTGACAAGCTCATATTACAGTCTTTATCAAATGTATGCAACAACATAAAATATGACTTTTCACCAATTAAAATACGCTATCCACTAACACTATTTCTTGAAGTATTAACTCACTGCATCAAAAACGGAATGAGTTGCGCACACTTACACGGGCTGATGCAACGAGAGTTTTTCTTTCTTTTACGAGGGTTTTATGAAAAACAGGAGATTGCAGCATTATTCCACCCCATTATCGGAAAAGAAGTGGATTTTAAAGATTTTGTCATGCACAATCATACCAAAGTAGATAATATAGAGCAGCTTATCTCACTATCGAATATGGGAAGAAGCTGTTTTTTTACCAAATTCAATGAAGTGTTTGGTATGACAGCTAAACAGTGGATGCTGAAACAAAAGAACCAAAGAATATTGGAAAAAATGACGGAACCAGGAGTATGTATAAAAGATATCATTGAAGAATTGGGATTTGATTCGCAAGGTAACTTCAACCGTTACTGCAAACAACATTTCGGATGTACCCCCAAACAACTGATAGAGCAATGTCAGGCAACCAATCAAACGAGTTAGCCATTATTATCTCTATCTGTACAAAATGAATAAACTATTGGACTTTATGATAAATTCAATAATGAAAAATTTCATTTACTTTGCAGCGTGAAATATATTAAGAAACAAAGGTATTTTTAATATGCATCTCTATTACGGAATAGATTACAATATTGCAAAGATAAATAAAAATATGATATATTCTAATTTTCAACAGATTATATTACAAATAATTATTTCATTTGGATAAGTTTGTAACGATGCTATTCACCTGATTGAGCATGAATACATCAAAATCCTTTAAATAGACGCGTGTCATTTCTTCCGAAGTGTGTCCAAGTCCGGCACTAATCACAGAAATCGGAGCTCCATAGTCACGTGCGAGGGTAGCCCAGGTATGGCGTGCAGTATATGTCGTCAACGGTACTTCAATATCAGCTACAACAGCGATTTTCTTCAAATGCCGGTTAATACGGCCCAACGCCAAACGATACTGTTTGTATCCAGAAGCATATTCACCGCTGATTATCGGAAAGAGATACTCATTTTCTGTCTTATATTTATCTATCAAGCCCTGCATCTGCGGAGTCACCACTATACGAATCAACTGTTTCGACTTATGACGGGAATAGGTCAGCACACCATTGCAAATATCGACCTTCTTCAAAAGAACAATATCAACAAAAGCCATTCCCTGCGCATAAAAGCTAAACAGATACAAATCGCGGGCAAACTCCAGTTGCGGTTCATTCGTCAAATCCAAGTCCGCCAGAATCTGCATATCCTTCCGTGACAAAGCGCGTTTCACAGTCTTCGCCGGACGGGTCTGCGCTTTAGCAAACGGATATTCGACACGGGGATGATAGCCGTCCATTACCGCCTGGTTATACAAAGAGCGCAAGTTGCGCAGATAATAACTTACCGTATTGCCGGAAGCACCGTTACTATACAGGAAATCCTCATATCTCCTGACGAACGCCAAATCAACCTCCGACATCCGCACATCGGGGCGACTTATAAATTTTGCCAACGACGAACGGGTACTCTTGTAGGCCGCAGCCATTCCCACTTTCTTCAACTCCTGCTTACGCTCAATCTGCGCATTGATATATCGCAATAAATAAAACTGTGGTTTTCCTGTACCAAAAGCATTTTGAGCCAGAATATCCTCCACTGTAAATTCTTCCCTTGTCCGCTCAAGCTGCCTGATCCGTGTATCAATCTGATTCCGCATCTTCCGTAGCTCGCGGTTCATTTTCACAACCTCCGTAGCCGTAAAAGTAGAACTTACGCCATTCATAATCTTCCCTTCCAGCTCGTCAAACACCTCTTCTTTCATCCGGTAGCCTGTATACAGTAACTTTTTTCTCCGATTGTGTATCACCTGAAATACTAAAGGGTAACTACCATTATTCAATATCCTGCTCTTGTTCAGCATAAGTTTCACTGATGTTATCATATCTTGCTTTTTTTGTTTGAGACGTAAAAGTACAAAGTTCACCTTACTTATCAGAACTATTTTTCCGCCTGTTACGCAAGAAACAAGAAATGGAATAAAAAGTTTTTCCACTTTAAGAATAGTTATCTGATAAATATAGTTAAAATACACGCTCTAGTAATCAGTATATTTTTATTACATATCTCCAATATGCATACGCATAAATTAGATATGTATATCATTTATAATATTTCTTTACATAACACAAAGAATACCGCTATTCTTTCTTTTGAAAAATCAGAATATTAGGCATAGCTTTGCACGATGGATTTTAGGGAGCCGTCCGTTCCTTTAAAAGGAAGAGGTCATTCCTCGGTGTGCAACGGGCCGTTCCTTTTAAAGGAACGGCCCGTTGGTTTTAAAGGAAAAACCGGCATTTGTAACCATTTGAATTTCAACTTCTTACCGAATTAGAATTCCGTCCCCGTAACCCATGGGATTTTTTCCAACAAACACGACGGAATCTGCCGCACGAAGCGGCAATCAGTATACAACAAATTTCAACAATTCAAAATTCAAATCCCATGGTTACAGTCACGTTTGCCATCAAGCCATATCTGGCGAGGTATATGTATGTCCGGTACGGACAAAGTTTAGAACTTCTATCGCACAACAATCCACCTTCAAGGCTCCCCATTCCAATCCACCTCTCCCACCTCACTCCCATTTATCACTTCCTGCATCAATTATCTGTTCCTCATCCGCAAGGCGTCTCCTGGAAAGAAGCAGGAAATATCACTTTTGTTCTTCCCAGCCCAAGGCTGGGCAAGAATCCGGAAATCTACAATTACTTCGGTCAGGACAGTATCTTTATTATCGAAAAGGAAATTGAGGTGGAAATGAAAGCGGAGCTTTATTCGTTTCTGTTGGAAAATAAGTTCAAAAATGGGGTGATGTATATAAAGTCGATGCATGAGTTTGTGGTAAAGTATGATATGGAGGAGTCGGTGGAAGAGGAAAGTTTGATGAGAGGGTTTCAGAGGTGGAGAAAGAAAATGAAAAAGATATAACGTTACAGAATTCATCATATCCTAATTAGAGACCTTTTAAATAAAATCGTCCTACCAAACAAAATCTTTCCCACAAATGGTGAAATAGGACATCTTCATAAATGACATTGCTTTTTTAAAACATAACTTTTCCATAAATACAATTATATATAAAAACTATCATCAAATATTTCATATTACTAATTTTCTTCTTACACTGTCAATACATTTTCCAGAAATATAATGATGTAAAAGAATAAATTAATATTATATTTGCATATTCGACATATATTATCACATAACTCAAATATTATTATGGAAAGCGCAAAAGACATTCTGTTTGAATTAAGACATAAAGAAAAAAAAATATCAGATTTAGTTAGATTCTTAAGTATTAGATGTGATGAAACTCCCAATTACTCTTTACTTATGGGCGCAGGTTGCTCCATAACTTCAGGTATAAAATCAGGAACCCAATTAATAAATGATTGGAAAAAAGAAATCATTGAATATGCTGATGACTATGATACAAGTATCACTTCTGATGAATATTTCGAAAAACAAAACTGGTTTGATGAAAGAAATCCCTACTCTTCTCTTTTCGAAAAACGATATGATTTACAGCGACAAAGAAGAGCATTTGTTGAAAATGAAGTAGCAAACAAGAATCCTTCAATCGGGTATGCTTATTTAGTAAAACTTATAGAAAACAACTATTTTAATGCAATATTCACAACAAATTTTGACGACTTACTGAATGAAGCTTTTTATAGATTTTCTAATGTCCGTCCAGTTGTATGTGCTCACGACTCTGCTATTACAAGTATTACAGTTACTTCTAAACGTCCCAAAATAATCAAACTTCATGGAGATTATTTATTCGAAGATATAAAAAGTACTTTAAGAGAAACTGAATCATTAGAAGGAAATATGAAAAATAAATTCATTGAATTTTCTAAAGATTATGGACTTATTGTAGTTGGATATGCAGGAAATGATAGATCAATTATGGACATTTTATCTTTTCTATTGAAAAAAGAAGAATTCTTTAAAAATGGTATTTATTGGTGCA
This sequence comes from Bacteroides sp. AM16-13, assembly GCF_003602705.1. Taxonomy (NCBI): domain Bacteria; kingdom Pseudomonadati; phylum Bacteroidota; class Bacteroidia; order Bacteroidales; family Bacteroidaceae; genus Bacteroides; species Bacteroides sp. AM16-13. The sequence continues at coordinate 88,054 of NZ_QTLK01000016.1, read as the reverse complement.
TTAGAAAAGGAGATGAAAATATTTCAGATGATCTCAAAAAATTACTATGGAAAGATAAAGTCTTTTTCATACAAATTGAAGGTTTTGACGAATTAATGGCTGAACTTAATAAACGTTTAAACAAAGGTGTATTGCCCATTGATAATGCAATTCTAAGCAGTGAACATCAAATTAAATTAATTAAAAGCTTAACATCGAATGAATATGTAGAAAAATCTAATTCTAAAATAATTCAAGAAGACTCCAAAAGATTAAAGAAAATGGTCAATCACAATATTTTTGAAGATTTTTTCAAACACGTAGATGTAAAAAAAGAGAAAAAAGATAATACAACAAGAAAAGATAGTTCATCTAAAATCTCCGAAGAAGAAAAAAAAACTTTAAATAAAGTAAGAATTTTATTTCTAGAAGACGAAACAGAACAGGCCTATAAATTAATCAATGAACAAAAATTAGAAGATTCTGATAATTCAAGTTACAAAGCTGAATTATTAGAAATGAAATTAGCATTACTTCATAATATGAATCTCGAAAACAACATAGAATATAAACAAACAATAGACTCCTTGATTGCAATTAAACCTAATACAGAGATGTATTATATAGAAGCTGTCAATTCGTTCCCTGAAATAAAAGATAAGATAGAATATATAGATAAAGCTATAGCAATATATCCCAATGACTATAGCTTATATAGAAAAAAAGGAGACTTTATGGCTGATTATTACAATTCATTAATTAATAAAGAAGAATCAGACATCGCTCCAAATGCAATAACAACATGTTATCTTACCAGCATAAAACTAGATGGAAGTATATTCAATAAAGCATGGGTTAATTTATGCGACTGGTATAGTCATCTATACAAGAAGGAAAATGAAAAAAAGAAAGAAGAAATATTATCTCTATTAAAAAAGTATAAAGAGCAAAACGAATATCATCCCAATTATCTAAAAGTCTGCCACCGTTATAGTAATATGATTAATGAAAAAATTGATAAGCTTTTGATTAATGGATATAGTTTTGCTAAGCAAACAGATGATCCTACATGGGTAGAATCAACAGTCTTAATTTTACTTGATTATTTTGAAGAAAAAGATCAAAAAAATGAACTAACTAAATTCATGGAAGAATTTGAGAAGGAATACAACCCATCTTATGACTATTTATTAAAAAAGGCAACTATCTTTGCCAAAAAGTTTGACAACATAGCTGAATCTATAAAAATTTTAGAAGATATCGAAAATGGAAACTACTTCAGAAATAATATGCTAATAAAGCTATATGCTATTATACAAGAAAAAGAAAAAGCTCAAATTATTGTAGATAAATATAATAAAATTGACCATGAAATACTTATCTTATACAATCTCGAATTTGAAGAATATGAAACTGTCTGCAATCTTATTGAGAAATATTGGGAAACACATAAGAAAGACGTTAGCACATTTGTGAGTTATTCTTATGCAAAATTAAAATTAAAACAATATAAAGAAATTTATTGGGACTTAAAACAATATTACGATAACCCTCAAACTTGTATACCAGAAATTGCAATTAATTATTTTATAGCAGATATCAAACTCAATAAATTAGATGATAAGAAAATAAAGAATAAAATACTAAATAATAAAGATTTGTATGATAATGATGTCATAGCTGCAGCTTATTCACTCATCGGTGATATACCAAATGCGCTGGATTATTTATCTAAAGCTATAAAAGATGACAATTTACTCAAATATTCTGTGCGAGATTGGCCCGCATTTGAAAATTGTAAAAATGACAATCGGTATCAAAGAATTATAGGTATAGCTTAAAGGGACTCTCCATCATATTGAGAACAAAGAATTCGGAGCTCTCCATACAGTTATGAAGAGCTCCTATTTTTCTACAAAAAATAATGTTTTGGTAAATGTTCCTGCTTCTCCTTTACCATTAAGATAAATCCTAAAAGATCTTTTATTTCATCTTGATAGTCTCGTGGAAAACTTGAAATATACTTTTGAGGAACAACAAGTGTAAGTCGGGAATCATGCATCTCCTTTAACTGATTCTTTGATATTCCCTGCTGAAGAGTAAATAAGAATTTAACATCCACACGATCCGCCTCCGTCAAAACTTGCCGCCAACGATCTTTGCAAGTAGTCTTAGCCCCCAAAACAATAAGGTCCCCAGCTGGAAATTGTATATTACGATAACATTTACCATTGGGAAAAAGGAAATCCGGCTTTTTATTATCTTCAGTTACAGCTTGCTCCTCAAAAACAAGTGCATTATGTACAAATATATCAGATAAATGATGCTCTAATGATTTACCAGCACGAGACTTACGACGATTAAGCACTTCATTAGCTGTTTGTATAAATGTATCAATACTATCAAAAGAATGTGTTATCATATCCGCATAAAATTTTTCTTCCATACATTTAAACAGTCGGAACTCTGTATCCACCCAATTCAACAAGACATCATCAGGATTAGTTTTAAAAACATTTTCACCAATTTTATAAGCCTTATTATAACATTCTCGTGCTCCTAATGCCATTTGTCGAGTGTCTGGAAATTTATCAAAACGACTAACAAAATCACGGAAGAGTTGCACTATTTTTTCGTCTGGTTTAATAACACCCGCGACATCTATTAGTTGATTTGTTTCGTCTGGAGCAAGATTGAAATAAGCAAAAAATCCATCTATATCTTCATCAGCACTAAGAACATAGCCTAAATAATCTTCTTCAGTATATTTAGCAATAATGAGTAAATCTCCAACATTATCATCTTGAAAAAAAGGAAAGCCTCGACCAAAACGGGTTACACGATACTCATTACGTGTACCTTGTCCATAATATTTCATACAACTTTCCGTTGTAAAATCATCCTGCCATTTTATTTGTACAGTTTTCTCCTTATTTTCTCCTTTTTTCCCCGGTTCATCAAAAAGTAAACTTGATGCACACTTAGGTATATAAAAACCAGCTTGATGACTTCCTGTTGCACCTGTATCATTTCCAGTAATAAACCGGCACCAAGCAGCTTTAGATTGCTGTACACTTTGTATCGCAGAGTCCAGTATGTTGCTCATAATTATTGATTGTTTTAATAATTTGTTCAGAAACTGCAGTTATGAGTGGAACTACTACAGAATTTCCACACTGTCGATACGCTTGTACATCAGAAACTTGATCTAAACGATATTTATCAGGATAGCCCATCAATCGAGCACATTCACGAGGCGACAATCTTCGAGGATTTTTCCCATTTCCTTGCGGAACAAGTATTTCTGAACCATCTTTATAGTAACGGGCACTCAATGTACGAGAGATACCGTTAAGATCAACCATCCCAAACCCAAAACCATTTCCTTTTGCACGATGCTTCTCTGCATAGTTTTGTAAATAACTCCAAAGTTTATCACTCAATGTATATTTATCATCAATATCTGACTCTAAAATCTCCCGTATGCCCCGTGTAGATTGTTTTTGTTCAGGAAAACAGAATTGTTCTTCTCCATGAAAAATTTCACGATTAAATCCAACAATCATAATACGCTCCCGATGCTGAGGTACATAAGCCTGCCCATCCATAACCTGAAAATGAATTGAATAATTCAATTCTTCCAGTGTACCTTTTATAATCTTAAAGGTATTACCCTTATCATGTGACATCAAATTCTTCACATTTTCCAAATAAAATGCTTTAGGACGATGACGACTAATAATATCCGCTACATCAAAAAAAAGTGTACCTTGAGTTTTGTCCTTAAAGCCCGTTTCCCGTCCTAAACTTTTCTTTTTAGAAACACCGGCAATAGAAAAAGGTTGGCAAGGGAAACCTGCACATAAAATATCAAAATATTGAGGTATATAACTTTTAGTAACTTCTTTCGTTATATCTCCAAATGGCATTTCACCGAAGTTCGCCAAATAAGTTTTTTGAGCATATTTATTCCATTCTGAAGAAAAAACACATTTTCCTCCTTGTGCTTGCATTGCCAAACGAAAACCTCCCATACCCGCAAACAAATCAATAAAAGTAAATTGGGGAGATTGAGGACTTGGGAAAGGAACCCTAAAAAAGTCAGAAAAGAGACTATACTCAACTGGATTTTCAGCAACCTTCATTACATACTCTTCAGTTATCGTCTCTTCTTTATTACTTTTTTTTCGCTCCAAAAATTCCCGGATAGTATATAATATTTCTTTCTTGTTTTGTTCATTACCAATGCAATCATTATTATGCAGGTAATGACTTAACACTGCCAATTGGTTCTCCCAACTAGTTTCGCCATATATCTTGATGCCATTTTGTACATCAACCTCTTCCGGAAAGTCAACGAGTTTTATATCTTGTATGATGAATTGCTTAGCTGTCATTCAATTATTGATTTGGATACAAAAATATAGTTTTTTATCGAGAATAACGAATACCATCTTCACTAATAGTATTAATAACCAAAATAAGAGAGGACAAAGCTGGTACATCATTGCCCTGAGAAATATTCCATTCTATTTTTTATAATTAGCTAATACAGTCAGTCTATATGTTTTGCATTATAGTTTTCTAATACTATCTTATTCAAAGTATATAACAACCCTTTCAAATTTTGTTCCCGGACTTTACTTTTCAATTGACATTCCCATAATAAGACAACATGCCACCCCATATTTCGGAGTTGCATTCGTTCTTTTAAATCCCGTTCTTTATTCTTCCCTATTTTTTCTTTCCAGAATTCTGTATTGGTCTTCGGCAAAACATAGTATTTACACCCTTCATGACCATGCCAAAAACACCCATTAATAAAGATCACAGTTCTATACTTTCTTAACACAATATCAGGAGTCCCTGGCAACCTTTTCACATTAACACGAAAACGAATACCTTGGGAAAATAGATATTTTCGCACAAGAATCTCCGGCCTCGTATTTTTACTACGAATATTCGACATACACTTCCGCCGTTGCTCTTTTGTCAAAACGTCTACCATACCTATACAAAATTTAAATACAAAAAATAAATGATTCCTAATACAAAGATAAAAAATTATCATCCATGAATTATAATATTAAACACAAAGAATGCACTCATTACCTCTTCAATCCCCACACTCTCAAAACAAAGTAAGCCTTCAGGAGTCTGTGCAAAAAACTTAGAAGCTATATTGAATTATCATTTATTTTTCGTATATTTATGGATAAGAAACTAAACAATATATCTATAAACTACATAGTAGGAGAAAACAGGAATCAAGTTCGAATGACAACACTTGAACAATTAGTTGCACCAAATTCTAGGGTAAGGGTTATCGATTTATTTGTGGATATCTTGTCTATAAATGAGCTGGAGTTAAACATGTCAAACTTCAATCAGAAGGGACACTACCGTATAATCCTTCAACATTACTAAAATTGTATTTATATAGTTATAAGTACTCAATAAGGTCATCAAGAAAGTTGGAACACTCCTATAAAATAAATGTGGAATTATGATGACTATTAGGAGACTGAATACCCTCTTTTCGGAAAATTGCTTTTCCCCCAAAAAAACTAGGCAGAATAAATATCAATAAATTATTCTAACAGTATTTTAACAACTCTCAAATTTTTCGATTATAATCGAAAATTTCATTGTATCAGATTATACATTAAATCTCCCCATTCACCCCTAATCCGAACAAGGCAAAATCGCCCAAGCAAGGATCATCCGGGAAGACCTCAGCCAATGCTGCCGTTATCTGGCGGGCATTTTTCAAAGAAAAAGTTTCCGTATCCGTCAACTTGAAATAATGTGCCACCCGGCATACATGTGTATCTAAAGGGACAATCAAATCTCTACGATCAAAACTTTCCCAAATCCCCAAATCGACCGCCGAGTCCCGACGAATCATCCAACGCAAAAACATATTCAGTTTCTTTTGAGGGCTTTTGGCAGAGACTTCAAGAAATGCACATAGCTTTTCCATCGGTATTCCGGGGTATGTCTTCAAGGCTTCTTCCAGACTTTCAAACTGTGTATAAGCAATGTATAATCGCTGAAAATATCCATAGAAATCAGCATGTGACAGCATCCGATAAAAACTACTGGTTGCTCCCGATGGGAAATCTCTCTCCCACTGACGGGACAGTACATACTGATAAGGCGAATCTCCCATTAGCCCGTGCAATTCGTCCACTTTCTTCAAGATCTGTTTGCGATTGCCAAAACTCATAATCGCCGTCAGCAAACCGCTGACTTCGATATCCTGTTTCAGCGTATAACGATGGGGAAACTGCACCGGATCGCTTTGTATAAAGTCTGCGCGATGATACATCTCCGCACACATCAAAAGTTTATTCTTTATATCTTCAGTCATTTCGAGAAAGTATCAAGTATTGAAAGTACAAAAATACATATTCTAGTTGGATTTCCTCTTTAAGTAAATGATAGATTGCATCCCTAATAAAATAACAAACAAATATTCTGCCGTCATATACACAGTCAGAGAAGCATGAAAACATTCACTTAACAGATACAGATAAATCAAATATACAAGAATGGTGATTAACTGGAAGATAAAGGCGAGCTTCGTCTTTCCTGTACCGGTAACAGCATTGATATAAACATATCCGGGCAGTGCAAAAGCATAATTCAACAGCATAACTATAAAAGGATAGAAAGCTAGTCTCACCAGATTATCGTTATTCGTATAAAATCCGATAACCCATTGGTTACCCCAAAGAGTCATAACTATCAATGGAACTCCCACGGCATAACCCAACCTAAGAACTTTATGGCAAACGGGAAAAAGTTCCTTCCCCTGCCCCGCCCCAATTAGATTGCTGACTAATGAACCAGTAGTGGATGCAAAAGAGTTGACAATCACAAAAAAGACGGTAGAAACACTACGAGTAATATTGGAAATAGCAAGCTCTGTCCTTCCCAGATGCTCGATAGCAACGAAGAACAGAAACCAGGGAGCAACGCTGATAAAAGAGTGAAGCATACTCCATACAGATAGCCTCAACAACTTTATTAACAATTTTCCATCATAAACGACCTTCAGCCCATATTTCACTTTATCTACCCTCACCCACATATATAATAGGAGTACGATAAAAGCTCCGAACTCTGCCAAAGAAGAAGCCATAGCCGCTCCGGATATACCCAGATTCAGTTTGAATATCAGCAGATAGTTAAAAGAAATATTGATACAGATAGCCATGATAGCTGCTGCGGACAATGCTTTGGTCGTTGTTATCCCTACCAGAAAAGACCGGAAAGCTAAAAAAGGAAATGAGAACAACAAGCCGAAGCTACGCCAATCCAGATAATGAATCACTGCCCGGTAAATCTCATCCGAAGTTATCAACCGACGCAGGATCAAGGGAGAAGCCAAATGGAGCAATAGGCAAAGAATGATTGCCATTCCCGACAGGAAATATAATCCCTGAAAAAATGTACGTCCCGTCTCTTTATAATGTTGTTCCCCATTTCTCCGGGCAATCATTACCTGCAGCCCGATGCTGAATCCGAAGCCCAGCATATAAACAGCCAAATAGTAGATTCCGGCAAGCGCAGAAGCTCCCAGTTCGACTTCTCCCACATGCCCCAGGAAAATAGCGTCGGTAATATTGATTAATTGTTCCATCAGAATGCTCATCATCACAGGAAAGTTGATGAGCCATATTTGCTTATATGTATAATTCATTGCTCAACTTAAAAATAGCACGATACGGTATACCACATCATAGCAGCACACAGTTCCGTAAATTTATAAAAATGGATATAAAACTCTTTGGCAGGCAAGTAGTTGCCTGTCGGATAGCTGAATAGCCCTGTTAGAAATGATGCTATTCGTTGAGCTTAGCTAGATACAGAGTTTCATAAATAGATGAATACTGTTGGTTTCTCAATCAATTACGCAACAAAGATAAGAAATCTTATTTTCATATCCCAATGTGGTATGGTATTAGCAGATTACTTATAGTAAAGAGATGTATTAAAAACATCGATTACAACATTAACAGATTGATTTATAAAGATATACAACATTCTAAAGCTAAGGAATGATTCTTAAATATCTTTCTCTTTTGAAAAAAGGCATATCATTTTGAAAAGAGTAGTAACCAATAAATAATCAGACAACAATGAAAGTTTGTAAATTCGAGAAAATTAAAGATGAGGATGAAATGAAGCAAGTAATCAATTGTATTCAGAAAGAACATCCTTATGTAGCTGTAGTCCCTATATTGGCACAATTACAGGAGTGGTTACAGGCTATTTCCATCAGTTGGTTTCACAAAGAAGATGAAGCTTCTCATGCCACAGTCAATGCCATCGAAGCATATTGCTGTACCCTTGCCAATCATCTCATTACAGATTCGCACTTAAATCAGGAAATTAAAAACCGGATTCTGGAGTGCATAAAGAAAATACATATACTTGTAGAAGACAAAGCTGATTTACTGATTGATAAAATGATAAAAGCGGAAATATACGGATTATCCAGCGATTTATTCACTTATTGCTTACGTCAACAGGGGCTTTGTGCCCAAACATTAGATACCGGCAAACTTATACAGATCAACCTGGAAAGAAAGCCGGACATCCCATATATTCAAGAATCTATCCAACAATACATTGACGAGAACCGAAATGTAGATATTTTTATCGCCCCACTTTCCATTTGCAGGAATGTGTATGGTGAAATAGACTTCATGAGCGAACAACGCAATGATTACTATGCAACAGTGCTTGCCACCCTATTCAAAGCGGACGAAATGCTGTTATCCACTCCTATCAACCATATCTACGCAAACCGGAATTGTCTGCGAGAACAACATTCACTAACTTACATAGAAGCCGAACAACTGATTAACAGCGGAGTACACCTGCTCTACGCAGATTGTATCACCCTTGCGGCACGCTCTAATATAGTTATCCGCCTAACCGATACACACGATCTGTCAACAGAACGACTCTATATATCTTCCCATGACACAGGCAACAGTGTCAAGGCCATCCTCTCACAGGATTCGGCTACCTTTGTACGTTTTACCTCATTGAATGTATTGCCCGGATATTTGTTTATGGGTAAGATATTGGAAGTTATCAACAAATATCAAATCAATGTCATCTCAATGGCCTCATCCAATGTATCTATCTCGATGATGCTGACAGCCAGCCGGGACACCCTGCGAATCATTGAAAGAGAACTACACAAATATGCCGAAATGGTTATGGACGAAAATATGTCTGTAATACATATCATCGGCTCACACTATCTGTGCACAGCACAGATAAAAACAAACTAATCAGTTCGCTATCCAAACAATTTCTCGAAAGCCAGTACGTGGCCTGATTAAAATGTATATTCAGATTTTATATTCCTCTATCTTCCGATACAACGTAGTAAGTCCGATTTTCAACAAGCGGGCAGCTTCCGTTTTATTCCCTTTCGTATATTCCAACACACGCGCAATATGCCTGCGCTCCATTGCAGCCAGTTCAAAACTACCTGTACTATCGTCCGAACATTCATAATGAGTGTTCTGGATTTCCAAAGGAAGGTCGCAGATATCCAGCCGTCCACCTTCGCAAACAATCAAGCTGCGTTCAATCACGTTTCTCAACTCACGGATATTCCCTTTCCACGGCTGTTGTTCCAGCGCTTCCAAAAAAGCAGGAGTCATCTCATTGACGGCATACGAGAGTTTTTCAGAGAAACTTTTGGCGAAAGCAGTCGCAAGAATCCTGATATCACCGGTACGTTCGCGAAGCGAAGGAAGATGCACCTGAAAAACCGAAAGACGATAAAACAAGTCCTCACGGAAATGCCCGGCTTTGATCTCCTCCTGCAAATTGCGGTTGGTAGCAGCGATGATACGCACATTTACCCGTGTCGGCTTGGTATCACCTATCTTTATATATTCTCCTGTTTCGAGAATACGCAGTAACTTTGCCTGCAGTTCGAAAGCCATCTCTCCTATTTCATCCAGAAAGATTGTTCCGTTATTGGCCTCTTCAAAAAGCCCTTTCTTATCTTTCAACGCACCGGTAAACGAACCAGCCTTATGTCCGAACATCTCGCTTTCGAGCAGTTCTTTGCTGAAAGATGAACAGTTGACTGCTACAAAATTCTGTTTGCTCCGTTTACTACTATAATGTATAGCTTGCGCGAAGACCTCCTTTCCTGTTCCTGTTTCCCCCGTCAGTAATACGGGAACATCTGTCACAGACACCTTCTGCGCCAAAGACACCGACTCTTTCAGCACTTTTGACTCCCCCAGGATAGAATCGAACGAGTACATCTGCCCGACTTTCTTTTCCAGTTTTTCGAGACGGACATTCATTTTTGCTTTCTCTACGGCACGACTAATGAGAGGGATAATCTTGTTATTATCATCTCCTTTCGTTATATAATCAAACGCACCGTTTTTGATAGCCTGCACCCCGTCGGGAATATTGCCGTGAGCAGTAAGAAGAATCACTTCCACATTGGGAGCTATTTTTTTGATATTCAAAACCAGATCCACTCCGTTTCCATCAGGAAGAAAAACATCACATAAAGCTACGTCGGGCGATTGAATTTCCAGTTGTTTGATGGCAGTTTTGCAATCACCTGCCTGACACACTTCATAGCCCTCAAGTTCCAGCATACGAGCTAAAAGGCTGCGAATCTGGACTTCATCGTCAATAATAAGAATTTTATTCATACAAATTGTCTACATTAATATAGAAGAATGAAAAACAGGGTGCGCAAATATAGTTTTTTTATCTGAATCCATGAACATTTCTTCGCCCCTGTTTGTTATTTCCACAGGAAACTATTTACACTATAAACAGATGAAAATAATTATTATTGGGGGAGTTGCAGGAGGAGCCACCACTGCTGCCCGAATCAGACGAGTAGATGAAACAGCAGAAATTATCCTTTTGGAAAAAGGAAAGTATATATCATACGCCAATTGCGGCCTTCCTTATTATATAGGAGGAGTGATAGAGGAACGGGATAAATTGTTCGTGCAAACGCCCGAAGCCTTCTCTACACGCTTCCGTGTAGATGTACGTACAGAAAACGAAGCGATTTTTATTGACCGGAAAAGAAAGACAGTGACCATCCGGCAAAGCAGTGAAGACACTTATGAGGAGAGCTACGATAAATTAGTCATCTCCACCGGAGCTTCCCCGGTGCGTCCTCCTCTTCCGGGAATCGACCTTAGCGGAATCTTCACGTTAAGGAATGTCACCGACACGGATCGGATCAAAGAATATATCAAGAGCCACGCTCCGCGAAAAGCCGTTATCGTAGGAGCCGGATTTATCGGTCTGGAAATGGCGGAAAACTTACATACACAGGGAGCGAAAGTGTCGATTGTGGAAATGGGCAATCAAGTGATGGCTCCTATCGACTTCTCGATGGCATCGCTCGTCCACCAGCACTTGATGGATAAAGGAGTCAATCTTTATCTGGAACAAGCTGTCGCCTCTTTTAGCCGGGAGGGAAAAGGATTGAAAGTAACGTTCAAAAATGGTCAGTCCATTTCTGCCGATATCGTTATCCTGTCGATCGGAGTACGCCCGGAAACCAGTCTGGCACGAGCTGCCGAACTGACTATCGGCCCCGCAGGAGGTATTGCCGTGAATGATTACCTGCAAACGTCTGATGAATCGATTTATGCCATCGGTGACGCAATCGAGTTCCGCCATCCGATCACCGGAAAACCCTGGCTCAACTATCTTGCCGGACCTGCCAACCGTCAGGGACGCATCGTTGCAGACAACGTTCTCGGGGCAAAAATACCTTACGAAGGTTCTATCGGCACTTCAATCGCAAAAGTTTTCGACATGACCGTTGCTTCAACCGGTTTACCCGGCAAGCGCCTGCGCCAGGAAGAGATAGATTATATGTCATCTACCATCCATCCCGCCTCTCATGCCGGCTACTATCCGGATGCCATGCCGATGAGTATCAAAATCACTTTCGACAAAAAGACGGGAAGATTGTACGGCGGACAAATCGTCGGTTACGACGGAGTGGACAAACGGATTGACGAACTCGCGCTTGTCATCAAACACGAGGGAACGATCTACGACCTGATGAAAGTGGAACAAGCGTATGCTCCTCCGTTCTCTTCGGCCAAAGATCCGGTAGCACTGGCAGGATATGTAGCGGAAGACATCATTACCAGCAAAACCAATCCAGTATATTGGAGAGAGTTGCGGGACATTGAAATGGAAAATAAGTTCCTCCTGGATGTCCGCACCCCGGACGAATATTCTTTAGGCAGCCTACCGGGTGCCGTGAATATTCCGCTGGATGAGCTTCGTGACCGACTGGCCGAACTGCCGAAAGATAAAATGATTTATACCTTCTGCGCTGTCGGACTACGGGGGTATCTTGCCTACCGGATATTAACTCAACATGGATTTGACAAGGTGCGTAATCTCTCGGGAGGACTGAAGACTTATCGAGCCGCCACTGCTCCGATTATCATACGCGAAGAAAATGGAAATGAAATAGACGAATCACCCGAACAACAGGGAGGTAGTCCCCAAGTTGGGCAACCTGCGGTTGCTAAGGTTTCGGATACCACGGTTACTGCCACGGCTGCCGTCACCGCCGATGCCCTTGCAACCCCCGCTAAAACAGTTCGGGTAGACGCTTGCGGGTTACAATGTCCCGGCCCGATTTTGAAAATGAAGAAAACAATGGATACACTGGCGTCAGGTGAACGGGTGGAAATCACCTCAACCGATCCGGGATTTCCGCGTGACGCCGCCGCATGGTGCAGTTCAACGGGCAATCAACTGATTTCGAAAGACAGCTCCGGAGGAAAATCTGTTGTTGTCATAGAAAAAGGAGAACCAAAATCGTGCAATATTGTTACTTCATGTGAGGGCAAAGGAAAAACCTTTATCATGTTTAGTGATGATTTAGATAAAGCTTTAGCTACCTTTGTGCTCGCAAATGGTGCAGCAGCTACGGGACAAAAAGTCACCATCTTCTTTACGTTCTGGGGACTGAACGTCATCAAGAAGTTGCACAAACCGGAAACCGAAAAGGATATTTTCGGAAAAATGTTTGGCATGATGCTGCCTTCCAGCTCCAAAAAGCTGAAACTTTCTAAGATGAGTATGGGCGGAATAGGCGGAAAAATGATGCGGTATATCATGAACAAAAAAGGGATTGATTCACTGGAATCCCTGCGCCAGCAAGCGCTGGAAAACGGTGTGGAATTTATTGCTTGCCAGATGTCAATGGACGTGATGGGAGTCAAACAAGAAGAACTCCTGGACGAGGTGACCATTGGCGGCGTAGCAACGTATATGGAACGGGCGGATAACGCAAACGTTAATCTATTTATTTAAAAAATGAACAAATGAAATATTTAAATAAGGTATGAAAACAATATGTGCAATGCGTGATGTATTCAAAGCAATGGGAAACTTTGAAACAGCATTTGAAAAAATGTACCAGATAACGCTTAATGAAGCAATGATATTGTGTGCCCTTAAAGAGGCTTCGGACAAAGTGACGGCTACCAACCTGTCTAAACAAACCGAACTAAGCCCCTCACACACATCCAAAATGCTGCGGATACTGGAAGAAAAAGGACTAATCGTCCGATCACTCGGAAGTGAAGACCGGAGACAGATGTATTTCCATCTGACTCAATTGGGTAAACAACGGGTAACTGAACTGGAACTTGATAAGGTAGAAATACCGGATCTACTAAAACCTCTGTTTTAATAAACGGATTTTTCAAATAAATATCTGTAAATAATAAACGGTGAGCAAACTCCCTGATAATAGGGCAGAGCGCTCACCGTTTTTCTTTCCGCCGGGCCAAAGAAATATGTTAATTTTCCGGCAAAAGAAATTTCCACGCGAACCTTTTTCCACCTTTCTTGTTGTTTGTATCAAAAGCCCAAGGTACCTGGGCGTGATTTTTATATAACCTAAACATTATAAAAGATATGAAGAAATTAATTCCTATTTTATTGGCGGTCTTTGCACTCGCTTCATGTGAAAAAGACCCGGACATGGGTAAACTGGATGACAATTATCTGGTATACACTAACTACGACAAGAAAGCCGATTTCAAAGTTCCTACATTCTATCTGGCACCACAGATTCTGGTCATCAGTGATAGTAAAGAACCGGAATATCTCGAAGGTGAAGGCGCAGAACAAATTCTGGCAGCTTATACAGACAATATGGAAGCTAGAGGTTACGAAGCAGCAGCTGACCAAGAAAGCGCAGATCTTGGTATCCAAGTAAGCTACATCGCAAGTACTTATTATTTCACCAGCTACACACAACCTGAATGGTGGTGGGGTTATCCCGGATATTGGGGCCCTGGCTACTGGGGTGGCAACTGGGGTGGTGGATGGTACTACCCGTATGCAGTAACTTATAGTTATAGCACCAACTCCTTCCTGACAGAAATGGTGAACTTGAAAGCCGAACAGGGAGACAGTAAAAAACTGCCTGTTGTATGGACAAGTTATCTGACCGGATTTGAAACTGGTTCCAAAGCTATCAACCGTACTCTTGCAGTAGAAGCTGTCAACCAGTCATTTACACAGTCACCTTATCTTACTAACAAATAAACAACTACAACTGTTATGAAAACAAGAAAAAATATATACTTCAAGGTAGTAGCCTTGGCGGCTATTGCCATCGCCTTCGCCATGCCGGCTAAGGCACAGCTATCGGACAATGGATATGCGAATATCGACTGGCAGTTCAACGCTCCGCTAAGTAACAATTTTGCTGATAAAGCAAGCGGTTGGGGTATGAACTTCGAAGGTGGTTATTTCGTGACTCCTAACATCGGTTTGGGTCTTTTCCTCAACTATCACAGCAACCACGAATATGTAGGTCGCGAAACCTTCCAGATGGGCGCCGGTGAAGTGACTACCGATCAGCAACATACCATTTTCCAATTGCCTTTCGGTGCTGCTGCACGTTACCAGTGGAATCGCGGTGGAGCCTTTCAACCATACGTCAGTGCTAAATTAGGTGCTGAATATGCTAAAATCCGCTCTAATTTCAGCATGCTGGAAGCAAGAGAAAACAGTTGGGGATTCTATGCTTCTCCTGAAGTAGGTATCAATGTATTCCCATGGGTTTACGGACCGGGGTTGCACTTTGCTTTGTACTACAGCTATGGTACCAACAAGGCTGACGTACTGCATTACAGTGTAGATGGATTGAGCAACTTCGGCTTCCGCCTGGGTGTATCCTTCTAAGACTGGCTGACAACTATCAGAATATTACGTTAATAATAAAAAAGGTAAAAGGTAGCTTTTAATATAGGCACCTTTTACCTTTCTTTTTTTATTTTTTCTTCATCGCATCATAAATAGCTCCCTGTATTCGCTCACGAATATGCAGTTGGTTCAGTTTGCGATTTGTTACATCCGGATAAATCCGGTTGCTAAGGAATACATAAACCAGTTCATTGACCGGATCTACCCATGCACATGTACCGGTAAAGCCGGTATGACCGTACACTCCGGCAGGTGCGGCAGGAGCACAATTTCCTTTCTTCGGATCATCAGCATCCGGTTTGTCAAAGCCCAAGCCACGCCGGCTGATCTTTGAAGTTTCCGTAGTAAACAACTGGCAGGTTTCTTTGCTTAGATAGCGTTGACCGTCTATTTCTCCTCCATTCAACAACATCTGATAAACACGGGCTACATCACGGGCAGTAGAGAAAAGTCCGGCATTTCCGGCCAACCCGCCAAAGAAAGCGGAAGCCTCATCATGCACAAATCCCTGCAAAGTCTCTTTACGCAAGAAACGGTCTTTGTTGGAAGGGACAATTTCCGATTTGGCAAAACGGCGTAAAGGCAAGTAGCCTGTATGCTCCAACCCCATCGGTTCGTAAAACTCACGTTGCAGATAGGCTTCCATAGGCATACCGACCAGTTGTTCTACCAACATACCCAACAGAATAAATCCGACATCACTATATACATAGCGTTTCTGCTTTAACGGAGCTTCCATTATTTTCTCTTCCATCACCTTCCGGAAGGAACGGTTTAACCACAAGCTATCGCAGATTTGAACAGTGTAATCACCAGTCTTGACGGGAGAGACGTATTCACTTTTGAATTTGAACTTCGGATTCGCCCATGAAGTCGTTCCCAACTGTAACGGATGATGCGCGTCTTTGCGTGCGCTGAACAATCTTCCGTCATAACTATCTTTATCAATGGCTTCTTGGTAGAAAGGAATCCAGGAAGGTAAACCGGACTGATGATACAGGATTTCCTGAATCGTTATATCTTTCTTATCAGTATGTTGCAAAAACGGTAAATGATCCGAAATCTTATCTGTCAGATTGAAACGTCCCTTATCGTAGAGTTTCATGATGGCAAGCAAAGTGCCCGTCGTCTTTGATAGGGAAGCCAAATCGTAGATACTGGTAGATTCGACACGCGGACTTCCTTTACCCGCATAAGTGCCGAAAGATTTGTCGAACATGATATGCCCGTTTTTCAACACTACCACCTGGCAACCGGGATAAGCTCCCTGACGAATACCGTCTAATGCGATGGAATCAATGCGTTTCAGATGAGTGGAAGAAAGCCCATATTCTTCCGGCACGAAATGCAATGGCGTCTTGGGGGTAATGGTCACTCCTGCTCCCGTTGGAAACAGTTCTCCCAAGCTTGCCGACAACTGTCCGTCTGCGGATGCCTTGGCAAATAACACATCTGCGACCTGACGCTGCACGTCTACATTATAACTATGTCCCAACACGACTGCCGAAGCATGAGCCACGGCCCGCTGAATCTGTAACATCATCTTCCCGGGAGTGAAGAACAGATAAATAGCCGGACTTTGAGGAGCAAACTTCGCAAAGAAAGGCTGATAAGAAGCCAAGCGCTGTTCGCTAATGGCTACAATGATTCGTTTATAGGTAGACAGAGAATCACGCAACCGTTGGTTTTCCTCTTCTGTCTGATTAGCGCGAAGGCAAAAGCGGGCCAAAGAGGTATAACGGGAAAGTTGTTTGGCCAATACATCAGTTTTTCCAGGATTTCCCACTTCGAGCAGTGCAATCTTCTGTTCCTTGTCTGTATGTAGAGGAAGGATATGATTCTTATTGCTCAAAACGGTTATTGCCGCTAAATTCAACCGGCGAACCAGGTCACGTGTCTGCGGACTGTTAATGCGTTGTTCCAGACCGGATAATTGTACATACGATTTCTTCTTAAGTCCCAACACATATTTATAAGTCAAGACTTTGCGGCATTTGTTTTCAATCTCTTCACGGCTTAGTTCCCCTTTTTCAACAGCTGCCAGTACGGCCGGTATCTCTTCCTTCAGGTTACGGGGAGACAGTACCATGTCATTACCTGCTTTCAAAGCCTGCAAACTGACATTTCCATTTCCTGCCACACCTTTCATGGCAAGCGCGTCGGTAAATATCAGCCCTTTGAACGCCAGTTCATCGGTCAGCAAATCATACACGACATTGCGGGACAAGGAAGACGGAAGTCCGCCAATAGGTTCAATCACCGGAACTTGCAGATGCCCCACCATCATACCGCCCAGTCCGGCACGGATGGCCTCTTTAAAAGGATAAAGCTCCACACTATCCAGACGCTCGCGAGTGAAAGGAAGTACCGGAAGCGCTTTATGCGAATCGACATCGGTATCCCCGTGTCCGGGAAAGTGTTTGCACACAGATAACACCCCTCCACCTTCCAAACCGGAAGCATAAGCGATTACCTTATCGGCCACTTGGATCGGATCTTCGCCAAAAGAACGGGTATTGATGACAGGATTTTTAGGGTTTATATTCACGTCTGCCACCGGAGCAAAGTTTACCTGCACTCCAATCTGCCGGCATTGGCGAGCAACTTCACGTCCGTACTCATAAAGCAGCCGGTTGTCGCGGATACATCCCAGCACCATATTTCGCGGGAAGACAGGCGTACCGCGCAAGCGCATAGACAATCCCCATTCTCCATCAAAGGTAATCATCAAAGGAACTTTGGCTTGTCGCTGCGCCCCGTTCGTCAGTTCGACCTGGTTTTGCATCTTCCCGCCGGAAAAGAGAAGGCCGCCTACCTTATAAGTGTCGATGACTTCGCGCAGCAGTTCCAGATTTCGTTTGGTGTCTACCGGAGCAATGGTATAGATGAATAACTGACCTACCTTTTCTTTAAAGGAAAGTTTATCCATCACCGAATCAACCCAGTGCCAGCAGTCCTTGTCCTGAAGGGCTTTATACACCAGTAGAGGCTCAACGGTGGTAGCATTTTGCGCCGGACTCGAAACTGTGCCGGCCGCGATAAGGAATAAAAGCGTTACTATTAAGGGAATTATCTTCATTTATGTTTCAATGTCAAATCAAGACGGCCTACACGAACACCATTTTTTCCTGTGTGCATGACAGGCACCTCTTTTCCGTCCATATTCAAGTATGTTTTGGGGCCTTCCATAAATGTATGGGAGTGTCCGCCCAGAATCACGTCGATATTGTGTGTTCCGGCAACCAGATGTTCATCCATCTGGATGCCCAGATGAGACAGGCATACAACCAGATCACAACCTTCTTCCTCTTTCAACAAGGTAGCTATCTCGTTGGATACACGGATAGGATCTTCATAAACGACTCCTTCGCATTTATTGGCCTGAATCATTCCTTCCGGCTGGGTTCCGAGACCGAACACGCCAATTCTCAAACCATATTTCTCCAGAACGACGTAGGGCTTGACTATATCTTTTAACACCGTAGCATCCAGATTATAGTTGGCACAAACGACCGGAAAATCAGCCATCTTAAAAATACGGGCCATATTATCCACATCAAAATCAAACTCATGGTTACCGATTGTCATTGCATCATAGCCCATTTCATTCATCAGTTTGATTTCTACTTCTCCACGGAACATATTATAATAAGGTGTCCCCTGGGAAATATCTCCGCAATCGAAAAGCAATACATTCTTATGATCTTTGCGGAACTCTTCGAGAAAAGCAGCCCGGCGGACAAAACCACCTTTGTTATAATATTTGTCGCCCTTCTGATTGATAGGTTCGATACGGCTATGCACATCGCTTGTTTGTAAAATGATCACTTCTTTGGTATCCTGCGCAAAGATTGAAAAAGTGAAACTCAATGCAAGACATAGCAGGAATAATATCTGAAATCTTTTCATATTCAATATTTTTAGATTCTCCTTTTTTATTTTATCGTAATACGTCCGTCCAGTTTGGAGGTAATCACTTTGCCTTCGGCTGTTTGTTTGCGTACATAATCAAGAAACAGTCCGCGTAAGGTAGCATCTTCGGGGCATACTCTCTTTTCTGCCTGCAGGAAAGCATCCATTCGTCCGTTTCCATCTGCCAGATAGTCGATAGTAGCCACTGTGTAAAGCTGGTCATCTTTTAACGGTTTTCCGGCAATAAATGCGTTCAGCAGCTTTCCGTCTTTTGTGATTTCGAGGCGGATACCGCTCACTCCTTCGCCATGCAGAGACGCTATTGCTTCACAAAGCCGTCTCAAGTCTGTCCCTTTCATAGTCAATACACAAAGGGAATTCTCGAAAGGAAGAATTTCAAAAACATCTCCTACCGTGATATCTCCTTCGGGCAAGATATTACGCAAGCCGCCCATATTTACCAATCCCATATCGGCCGGTTTCCCCAATACCTGGGTTGCCGCTTGCTGTAGAACACCCGCGACAAGGTCGGATAGCAAGCTTTCAGGAGCTCCTTTATCCATCTTCATCGCACTGGTACCGATGACTTCATACATCATCGCATCCACCTTTTCCTTATAAGGCTTTAAGATTTCGGTAGCTTTCACGTTGGGGGTGGTGTCCCAAACAGAATCAATCGTTATCATGCTACCCTCTACTTTGGTTACTTCGTACTGTGCCGTAGTCTCGCGTGCGGTCCGGCAGGAAGTAAACAGGAAACCTCCTGCAAACGCTGCCACCATCAGATACTTTACATAAGTCTGTTTCATGTTCGCTATTTTTAGATATGCTACAAATATACAAAAACATTTGGCTATCTGGCAAATAATTCGTTACTTTGCACCGCTTTCGCGCAATCGCTGTCAAGAGAAGAGATACTTGGTATGTTGCGTTGTAACGATGAAACAATTTAATAATAACAACAATGGATTTAATTAAAATTGCAGAAGAAGCATTTGCTACCGGAAAACAGCACCCGAGCTTCAAAGCAGGAGACACTGTAACAGTGGCATATCGTATTATCGAGGGTAACAAAGAACGTGTACAGTTGTACCGTGGTGTTGTTATCAAAATCGCCGGTCACGGAGACAAGAAACGTTTTACTGTACGTAAAATGTCAGGAACTATAGGCGTAGAAAGAATTTTCCCAATCGAATCACCGGCTATCGATAGCATCGAAGTGAACAAGGTAGGTAAAGTTCGTCGCGCTAAATTGTACTACCTGCGTGCTCTTACTGGTAAGAAAGCTAGAATCAAAGAAAAAAGAGTTAACGGCTAAGCCGAACTTTTCGATTCGAAATAAAAAAGGGAACTTCATTCATTATGAGGTTCCCTTTTTTATTGCTACCATCCTCTAAGCAATCCTATTTCTTCAATTTACTGACCGTATGATTATTCAATTCCGCACGGTTTTGAATAAAATAATGGAGTATTCTGGAAACGTTATGGTAAATCTGAAAAAGACGATTAAGTTTTTAAGATTCCCCGTTATCTTTTTATTATAAGATATGGGTCAAGGGTGAGGGGTGGTGAGGGTAGATTTATAACTTTCGTATTTTTTTTTATAGATAAAAAAGGAGATAGTATAGAAAATAATAAAATAAAAGGTTATAAATCCACCCTCACCACCCTTGACCCATTCATTAGCGCACCGTTTAACTCGTTTCTGCACTGAAATGTTCCTCCTGACATATAAAAATAACAAATAAGATTTTTAATATTGTGTTATTTTTCTTGTTGATGCAACATTTTATATTTTATACGTTTGTCTATCAGCCACATGAGTACCCAGTAGAAGGGTAATATAATGGGATAAAATATTATTATCAGTGCAATATATCCATGTCTTTGCGAAGCGTCTTTGCCAATAACAAAATCTATTATTGAGTAGGAGTAAATGAAAAAGAGCAAAATAAAGAATGGAACCAAAATACTTCCCAGAATGACTACCCATGAGAATCGCTTTTGACGATTACTCTTTCGATAACAGGTTATAAATTTCAAGTGTAGCAGAAATAAGAATATTCCGTACACTGCTGCCAATCCTTCCGGACCAAAGGTTAACAATATTTTAGCATAAGAATTCGGTTCGGGCTTATAAGTCAGTTCCATGAATTCGTCTTCGGGCAACGAATCAAAATGCCATGTGTTGATTTGTTTGATTCCACCCTCTTGGGGCTTTCCAAGGTTACTTGAATAGTCTTTTATCTTTCCTGCTTGTTCAACAGTAATGTCCAGTGTGCCGAAAGATTTCCATTTTTTGGCTGGCGACAGAGAGTAACGAAAGTTGTATTTAGTTATCCAATCAAGACAGTTTCGCCAGGGATATGCAGTGTATTCCACCCGGATACGATGAGTACCTTGCGAGAGTTCGGGCTGGAAGTACTTCATTTCAAAAGAATAATATGTTTCGCTCGTATTATCGTCCCATCGACATTCTATTTTTCTGTTGTTGTCGTCACAACGATCACAACTGTTAGTGAAATCACTGAATATAGAATCAGAAGATTCTTCCCCCTCTTCTTTTTTGAACGGAATATCGAACACTTTTACCGGACGATCATCAAGCCATACGCAAAAGTCGTCTTTATAGTCAACGGCACAAAAAAGGAGAGGAATTTGCTTACCGACTACGTCACTTTTGATCGTGTATTCTACCTTATATTTTGCAGTATGGAAATTCTCGTCTATCTGAATAAAGATACTTTCATGTAGAATATCCACATGCCTGCTCGAAATGGCACTGGCTGCTTTGGTTCCTTCAATGAAAGGTGATGCCATATTGGCTTTTGCAGAATTACAGATAAATAATAACATCAGGGATATAATGAGGACGGTGAATGAGGATATTTTTTTCATGTCGTATTTCTTCTATTCTTAGTATATGCCACAAAAGTACCAAAAATATAGGGTTATTTATTATTAACTTCGTTTTTTGTATCTCAACCGAATAAACACAACCACAGGATAGCATCTAAAAACAAAGCCCCGAAAGTCATAGACTCCCGAGGCTTCATCACCTTTATTATAATAATGATATATTATTCTTTCAAATCTTTCAGTTCCCAAGCCAATGCACTGGCACCCAGTACAGCAGCATCAGAATCCTTCAATTCGGAAACGAGCAATTTCGTCTTACCTTTATAGATATTCAGGATATTATCATCAATGGCCTTCTGAATCGGTTTCATGATATAGTCACCGGACTTAGCCAAGCCACCGAACAATACAATGGCTTCAGGGCTGGAGAATGCAATAGCATCCGCCAAAGCTTCACCCAAGATATTACCTGTAAATTCGAAGATCTCCTGTGCCAATTTATCACCTTGTACAGCTGCATCATATACATCTTTTGAAGTAATGTTTTCTGCAGGAATGTTACGAAGCAAGCTGGCATCCGTACGAGCGGCAAGGAATTCGCGAGCTGTGCGAGCTACACCGGTAGCCGAACAGTAAGTTTCCAGACATCCCTTACGTCCACAACCGCAAAGACGACCATCGCGACGAGCGATCACGTGTCCTAATTCGCCTGCAAAACCGTCATGTCCATATACCATCTGGCCGTTGATAACAATACCACTACCCACACCGGTACCCAGTGTAATCATGATAAAGTCTTTCATACCACGGGCAGCGCCATAAGTCATTTCACCGATAGCAGCAGCATTTGCATCGTTTGTCAAAGCAGTGGGGATACCCAGTCTTTCTTCAAACATGGCAGCCAACGGAAGAATTCCTTTCCAAGGCAAGTTCGGAGCAAATTCAATCGTTCCCGTGTAATAGTTACCATTCGGAGCACCGATACCGATACCTCTGATTTTATCAACGCCACCATTAGCAATAATCAATGGAAGCAGGCTTTTACACACTTCATCAGCGTATTCTTCTACTGTAGGATAACCAGATGTTTTGATTGAACTGCTGGCAATAATAGTTCCGCGTGCGTCTACAATTCCAAAGACGGTATTCGTTCCGCCTATGTCAATACCTACTACGTAGGGCTTTTCCATGTTTGAATTCATGATACTTTTATTTAAAAGGGTTAGTTAATCATTAAGTTTACTGCACACAAATTACGTAAAGAAGATTGAGTCTACAAAATGTTTTTCAAAAAAAGTTCAACCTCTTTGCAACTTTTCGTATCTTGCAGCCGTCTAATAGTAGAAAATTATTAGAAAACAGAATCTAAATAAAGAAAATTGTGATACAACTAACAAACGTCAACAAGACCTACAACAACGGAGCGCCTCTCCATGTACTTAAAGGTATCAATCTCAATATCGAACAGGGAGAATTTGTTTCCATCATGGGAGCATCCGGGTCTGGGAAATCAACTTTACTCAATATATTGGGAATTCTCGACAACTACGACACCGGAGAGTATTATCTGAATAACGTACTCATCAAGAACTTAAGCGAAACCAAAGCTGCCGAATACCGGAACCGCATGATCGGATTTATCTTCCAGTCATTCAATCTGATTTCCTTTAAAGATGCCGTAGAGAATGTAGCACTTCCTTTATTTTATCAAGGGATAAGCCGCAAGAAGCGAAATGCACTTGCCTTGGAATATCTCGACCGTCTGGGTTTAAAAGACTGGGCACATCACATGCCCAACGAAATGAGTGGCGGTCAGAAACAACGTGTAGCAATCGCACGGGCTTTAATCACCCAACCGCAAATCATTCTGGCAGATGAGCCTACGGGAGCTTTGGACAGTAAAACTTCCGTGGAAGTGATGCAAATTCTGAAAGATCTTCATAAACTGGGAATGACAATTGTGGTTGTCACCCACGAAAGCGGAGTTGCCAACCAAACAGACAAGATTATACACATCAAAGACGGAGTCATCGAACGCATTGAAGATAATATCGACCACGATGCCTCTCCGTTCGGCAAAGACGGTTTCATGAAATAAGTATTAAGTAATAAGTATTAAGTATTAATTCCATACGGTCGCAGCGCAGCCTAATACTTAATACCTAATACTTAATACCTACTTATCACCTAATACTTAAAAAAATGATTGATATTTGGCAAGAAATATACAGTACCATCAAGCGTAACAAGCTAAGGACTTTTCTCACAGGATTTGCTGTGGCATGGGGTATCTTTATGCTGATCGTCCTGTTAGGCGCAGGCAACGGATTGATCCATGCATTCGAGCAATCGGCTTCCGAACGTGCCATGAACTCCATCAAGATTTTTCCGGGATGGACCAGCAAATCATACGATGGACTGAAAGAAGGAAGACGAGTGCAACTGGATAATAAAGACGTGGATGCTACCGACCATTATTTTCCGGACCATGTCATTAAAGCCGGGGCAACTGTGTGGCAAGGAAGTATTAACTTAAGTTTCGGACAAGAATACGTCAGTTTGAATCTTTCCGGCGTATATCCCAACCATACGGAAGTAGAAGTGGTGAAACTCTTCAAAGGACGTTTCATCAATGAAATTGATATTAAAGAGCGCCGGAAAGTAATTGTGCTCCATAAAAAGACAGCAGAGATTCTTTTCGATAAAACGCATACCGAGCCTATCGGGCAGTTTGTCAATGCCGGTAATGTGGTTTATCAGGTAGTAGGGCTGTATAATGATAAAGGAGACAGCGGAGACAGTGACGCTTATATCCCTTTCACCACCCTGCAAACGATTTACAACAAAGGAGACAAGTTGAATAACCTCGTCATGACTACCAAGAACCTGGAAACGATAGAAGCGAATGAAGCATTTGAAGCTCATTACCGCAAGGTGCTGGGGGCTAATCATCGCTTTGACCCGACAGACCATAGTGCTATCTGGATTTGGAACCGGTTTACCAACTACTTGCAACAGCAGCAAGGCTCGAACATGCTACGCATCGCTATCTGGGTGATCGGTATCTTCACGCTGTTAAGCGGGATTGTAGGAGTGTCCAACATTATGCTGATTACCGTAAAAGAACGTACCCGTGAATTCGGTATTCGCAAAGCTCTGGGTGCCAAGCCGCTTTCTATTCTCTGGTTGATTATCGTAGAGAGTGTCACCATTACCACGATATTCGGATATATAGGTATGGTGGCGGGCATCGGAGTGACCGAATGGATGAATAACGCCTTTGGCAATCAGACAATGGATACCGGAATGTGGACGGAAACTGTTTTCCTGAACCCGACAGTAGATATAAGAATCGCCATACAGGCTACACTCACATTAATAATAGCTGGTACGTTAGCCGGATTATTCCCTGCCCGAAAAGCAGTCAGCATCCGACCAATCGAAGCACTTAGAGCAGATTAAGACTATGAGAATAGACATGGATACCTGTGAGGAAATCCTCATTACCATTACAAGAAATAAAACGAGAAGCCTGCTGACTGCATTCGGTGTTTTCTGGGGAATCTTTATGCTCGTCGCCCTGATCGGCGGCGGACAAGGTCTGGAAGACATGATGAAAAAGAACTTTGAAGGATTCGCAACCAACTCCGGCTTCCTTGCCGCACAGAAAACGGGCGAAGCTTACAAAGGATTCCGCAAAGGCAGGTGGTGGAATCTGGAAGCTATCGACATCGAGCGTCTCCGTTCGAAAGTCAAAGATGTGGAGGTCATTACTCCTTCCATTGCCCGTTGGGGTTCCAAAGCTGTATACGAAGATAAGAAATACGATTGCAGCGTGAAAGGATTATATCCGGACTATCTCCACATCGAATCACAAGAAATGGCCTACGGCAGGTTTATCAACGAAGTGGATATACAGGAAGCACGTAAAGTGTGCGTTATCGGAAAACGTATCTATGAAAGCCTGTTCAAACCGGGAGAGGATCCTTGTGGAAAATACATACGTGTGGACGGAATTTATTATCAGGTGATCGGCATGTCTTCCTCCGAAGGGGATATGAACATACAGGGACGGGCTTCGGAAGCTGTCACCCTGCCTTTCACCACGATGCAGCAAACGTATAACTTAGGGGGACGGATCGACGTCATCTGCTTCACCGTGAAGCATGGAATCAAAGTGTCCGACGTACAACCGGAAATGGAGCAGATTATTAAAGCTGCGCATTATATCGCTCCCAATGATAAACAGGCACTTATGTACCTAAATGCGGAAGCAATGTTTTCGATGGTAGATAATCTGTTTACCGGTATCAACATACTGGTTTGGATGGTAGGATTGGGGACTCTGTTGGCAGGTGCCATCGGCGTATCTAATATTATGATGGTAACCGTGAAAGAACGTACCACCGAAATTGGTATCCGCCGGGCAATCGGCGCACGCCCCGAAGATATCCTGCAACAGATTCTATCGGAAAGTATGGTGCTTACTACTATTGCAGGAATGTGTGGAATCTCTTTTGCCGTCATGGTGTTGCAATTGGTAGAGATGGGAGCAAACGCCGATGGAGGAGACGTCCGTTTTCAGGTTACCTTCGGACTGGCAATCGGCACTTGTGCTCTTCTGATCGCACTGGGAATGTTGGCAGGTCTCGCACCTGCTTACCGGGCTATGGCTATCAAACCGATTGAAGCTATCCGCGACGAATAAAGAGGTGCGAGGGATTTCAATTATTAATCGTAAACAATAAAAATATAAATAAAGTCATGAAAAAGTATCTGAAAATTACATTATTGGTAGTCATTGCTATCATTCTTGTCGGAACATTCGTATTCCTTTATCAGAAGTCTAAACCCAAGGTAATCACTTACGAAATAGTAAAACCGGAAGTCACTAACCTCCAAAAGACCACAGTAGCTACCGGAAAAGTGGAACCGAGAGACGAAATTTTAATCAAACCGCAGATTTCGGGTATTATCGACGAAGTGTACAAAGAAGCCGGACAAGCTGTGAAGAAAGGGGAAGTTATCGCCAAGGTAAAAGTAATCCCTGAACTCGGTCAACTGAATTCTGCGGAAAGTCGTGTGCGCCTGGCAGAGATTAATGCAACACAGGCAGAAACGGATTTTGCCCGTGTAAAGAAGTTGTACGAAGATCAGCTGATTAGCCGGGAAGAATATGAGAAAAGTGAAGTAGCCTTGAAGCAAGCTCGTGAAGAGAGACAGACGGCTAAAGATAATCTGGAAATCGTAAAAGAAGGGATTACTAAAAACAGTGCATCGTTCAGTAGTACGATGATTCGTTCTACCATTGACGGGTTGATTTTGGATGTACCTGTAAAAGCCGGTAACTCTGTGATTATGAGTAACACGTTCAATGATGGAACCACGATTGCTACGGTAGCCAATATGAACGACATGATTTTCCGTGGTAATATTGATGAAACGGAAGTGGGACGTATCCATGAACAGATGCCGATCAAACTGACAATCGGAGCTTTGCAGAATCTGACTTTCAACGCCATTCTGGAATATATCTCTCCGAAAGGGGTAGAAACCAACGGTGCCAACCAATTTGAAATCAAGGCTGCAATTACCATTCCGGATTCCGTTCAGATTCGTTCCGGATATTCGGCTAATGCGGAAATCGTGTTGCAAAGAGCAAATCAAGTATTGGCAGTGCCCGAAAGCACTATTGAGTTTAATGGCGACTCTACATTTGTGTACATCATGACAGATTCAGTGCCTGAACAAAAGTTCCAGCGTACGCAGGTGACTGCCGGAATGAGTGATGGAATCAAAATAGAAATCAAGAAAGGAATAACTGCACAGGACAAAGTACGGGGTGCAGAGAAAAAAGATAAATAATTGAATTCAATGAAAATAATTCGTAAAACCATATCAGCCCTTCTGCTTGCCGGGATCGGAATCACTTCTATCCAAGCGCAGAACAACTCTCCGCAAGCATGGACATTGCGGCAATGTATCGACTATGCTATCGAGCATAATATAGAGATTCGTCAATCGGCCAACAGTGTTGAAGCTAATAAAGTGAGTGTAAACACTAGTAAATGGACACGTCTTCCGAATTTGAGCGGTAGCGCCAGCCAAAACTGGAGTTGGGGACGTACTGCTTCTCCGATAGACAACTCGTATAGTGACATTAACAGTGCCAATACCAGTTTCAGCTTGGGAACCAATGTACCTATATTTACCGGTTTGCAGTTATCCAACCAATATTCACTTGCCAAGTTGGATTTAAAAGCCGCTATAGAAGATTTGAATAAAGCCAAAGAAGACATTGCAATCAATGTCACTTCCGCTTATTTGCAGGTTTTATTCAACCAAGAATTAAGTAAGGTTGCTCATAATCAGGTAGATTTAAGCAAAGACCAGCTAAAGCGCATCCAAGGACTTCACGGAGTAGGTAAAGCATCCCCTTCTGAAGTGGCCGAAGCACAAGCCCGTGTCGCACAGGACGAAATGACTGCTGTACAATCAGACAATACGTACAAGTTGTCATTATTAGACCTCACCCAACTTTTGGAATTACCTACGCCTGAAGGATTCGTGCTCGAAAGTCCTAAGGAAGAACTAGAGTTCGAATCTCTCACCCCACCGGATGATATATATACACAGGCTCTTGCTTACAAACCAAGTATTAAGGCTGCAGAATACCGTTTACAAGGTAGTCTTAATAGCATTCGTATTGCTCAAAGTGCATTCTATCCACAACTCTCTTTCAGCGCCGGTTTGGGTAGCAATTATTATACGGTGAGCGGAAGATCAGAAAACAGCTTCGGCAGTCAGATAAAGAACAACCTAAATAAGTATATAGGATTCAATTTGAGCGTT
The DNA here is from genome assembly GCF_003602705.1 of Bacteroides sp. AM16-13. Classification (NCBI taxonomy): domain Bacteria; kingdom Pseudomonadati; phylum Bacteroidota; class Bacteroidia; order Bacteroidales; family Bacteroidaceae; genus Bacteroides; species Bacteroides sp. AM16-13. The sequence continues at coordinate 59,173 of NZ_QTLK01000016.1, read as the reverse complement.
CCGATCTTTAATCGTTTTTCTACACGAAACCGAGTACGCACCGCTCGTTTACAACAAATAGACTTATCTTTGAGATTGGATAACGCAAAGAAAGTACTCTACAAAGAGATTCAACAGGCTTGGTATAATGCTCTAGCTGCAGAAAGCAAGTACAACTCCAGTGAAGTGGCAGTGAAAGCTAACGAAGAGTCTTTCCGCTTGATGAGTGAGAAATTCAATAATGGCAAGGCTACCTTTGTAGAATATAATGAAGCAAAACTTAATCTGACTAAATCTCTCTCTGATAAATTACAATCTAAATACGAGTATCTGTTCCGGACTAAAATTCTGGATTTCTACAAAGGACAAGTCATTGAATAAAAAGAAATATATTTGAGTTTAGTATAGTAGTTCCTTAAAACATATCCGTTGGTTCATTCGTTATTATAGAAAGAACTAACGGATATGAAGTATTTTATCATCATAGTGATCGTAGTGATTAGTAATACATTTTTAGGAGTTGCTAAACCAATGAAAAATCAAGCAGAAATCTATTTTGCAGGAGGATGCTTCTGGGGAACAGAACATTTCCTGAAACAAATTCGAGGAGTAGAAAGTACTCAAGTAGGATATGCCAACAGTAATGTTGCCAATCCGAGTTATGAACAGGTCTGTTCAGGAAAAACCAATGCTGCGGAAACGGTAAAGGTGGTTTATGATCCTAAAACGGTAGATTTAAATTTGCTGCTCGATCTGTATTTCAAGACAATTGACCCTACCAGCCTCAACCGTCAGGGTAATGACCGGGGAACACAGTATAGAACCGGAATTTATTATATAAATAAAGAAGATCTTCCTGTCATTAACCAGACTATTAAACTATTGTCTACACAATATAAGACTCCTATCGCTATAGAAGTAAAGCCATTGACTAATTTCTATCCGGCAGAGACTTACCATCAGGACTATCTGGATAAAAATCCGGGAGGATACTGCCATATCAATCCTGCTTTATTTGAAATGGCACGCAAAGCCAATGCACCGAAAACAAAAGTGTATCAAAAACCGGATGACTCAACCCTCCGCAAGGAACTGTCGGCGGAACAATATGCAGTAACCCAGAAGAATGCCACCGAACCGGCCTTCCACAATGAATACTGGAATGAGCACCGCCCAGGCATTTATGTTGATATTACCACCGGAGAGCCTTTGTTTGTTTCTACCGACAAGTTCGATTCGGGTTGTGGATGGCCTAGCTTTTCCCAGCCGATTCAAAAAGATATCATCGCAGAGAAGAAAGATACTTCGCATGGCATGATACGTACGGAAGTACGCAGTAAAACTGGGGATGCGCATCTGGGACATGTATTCACAGATGGTCCGAAAGAGAAAGGCGGATTACGCTATTGCATCAATAGCGCCTCCCTTCGTTTTATCCCGAAAGAGAAAATGAAAGAGGAAGGTTATGGAGAATATTTGCCGCTCATTAAATAGGCACCGCACCGGAAAGTAATACAAATCAATATAAGCTGTTTATCTGATAAACAGAACGGTGGATTTCCTCACAGGGCAATCCACCGTTTTTAATGCAGTTAAATTAAGAGAGAGAAGGAGTTTCACAACTCCTGTTTATTTTTATCTGCTGGCAGTCAGCAGAGTTGCTTCATTCGTTGCCGGAGTAGCCACGTTCATAGCCCAGTTCACACTAGATTCTTCAATCCATTTATCATTCCATTTATAGTTCATATAAGCTACCGGCATATTAGCGTCGTTCAATTCGTACACGCTCTTTTCAACAGATGCATCGTAAGCTCTGTGTGAGTCATTCCAACGTGCGTATACCAAAGTGATTTCATTAGAAGAATAAGTATAATCAATCTTGAAGTACGGCAGCCATTTGTCAGTGGAAGCATCCCATTTGAAAGCCTCTTTGGTAGCCATTCTCTTCTGATCGTCATAGGTAAAATCATATTTCATGTGACGATAAAGAGAACCATCCAATCTGTAAATCACCTTCGATACTACAAGATCACCTACTGTTTCTTCATTAGTAATGAAGTTATTGTTTTGTGCCTTCATTGTTGCATTAGAGATACCTGCAAATACCATAGCAACTAAAACGATCATTCTGAATAATACTGTAGTTTTCATAATTGTATATTTTTTATTTGTTCAACATTCTGTTTTTTGTTCTTCTGTTTATTAGACGGATCAAGTGTTTCAAACGGTTGCAACATTCTGAACCTTTTTTTCATTTTTCTTCGTTGCCCGCTTGCGACTATAGATATGCAACGAGCGTGCCAAAAAGATAACAAGCTAATAATCAGAAAGATTGCAAAACAGAGTGGTGTACGAAAATGAACAGTTGTACGCTTAGAATCGAACAACCAATTAAAAAAACAGTTTATATACTACGAAACAGAATATTGCCTACCTTTGCATCCGATAAATTATCAAAATCAAACGATGAAAAAGAACAGTAAGAAACATATTCTTCTGCTGTCAGCCAGTGGGGGTCTACTCATCTGTCTCATCAGTCTTTATTTAAGTCGCAACGCTCTCTTAAGAAGCATAGTCGACAAACGTACCTCCCATATTGAGCAAACTCACGGGCTACGTATTCATTACGATAATCTGAAAATGAATGGATTGAATGAAATCATCCTCGAAGGTCTCTCTGTTGTACCCGAACAACGAGACACACTACTGACACTCACATCCACTCGTGTCAAACTGAACTTCTGGAAATTACTAAGCAGAAAAATAAAGATACGTTATGTAGCCGCAGACGGAATTACACTTGCATTCACAAAGCGGGATTCCGTCGCCAACTACGATTTTCTTTTTAGAAAGAAACCAGAATATCTCACTCGAACGTCGCCACAAACGGCCCCCCAAACAAATTACGCAGAAAGAATCAACAAAATATTAAATTTATGTTATGGTTTTATGCCCGAAAACGGACAACTAAACAATGTCTGTATCACGGAAAGAAAAAACAATAATTTTGTATCTCTCACTCTTCCTTCTTTTATCATTAAAGAAAATCATTTTCAATCCGTCATCACCATACAAGAAGACAGTTTAGCACAGCATTGGATAGCCAATGGTGAACTGCACCAACATTACAACTCATTAAAAGCAACGCTTTATTCATCTGATTCTCTAAAAGTTTCCATACCTTATATAACACGTAGATATGGTGCTAAGATAACCTTTGACACTTTATCGTATAGCCTGACGAAAGAAATAGGGTCTTCCAAACAAGTCTATCTCAAAGGAAAAGCAAGAGTGAACGGACTGGACGTATTTCATAAAGCCCTCTCTCCTGAAATCATTCATCTCGATCGCGGACAACTCTGTTACGAGATGAACATAAACGGACACTCATTTGAATTGGACAGTACCACCATTGTTGACTTCAACAAACTCCAGTTTCATCCTTATTTACGGGTCGAGAAGGAGAAGGGAAACTGGCATTTCACTGCAGCAGTCAACAAATCCTGGTTTCCGGCAGACGATCTGTTCAGTTCTCTGCCGAAAGGATTATTCAGTAATCTGGAAGGCATCAAGACAAGTGGCGAGCTGGCTTATCATTTTCTGTTAGACATTGATTTTGCGCAACTGGATAGTCTCAAACTGGAATCTGAATTGAAAGAAAAAGATTTCCATATCATAAGTTACGGAGCTACTTCACTCTCCAAAATGTCCGACGAGTTCATTTACACAGCTTATGAGAATGGAGTGCCGGTACGAACCTTCCCTATCGGTCCTTCATGCAAACACTTTACACCCTTGGACAGCATTTCCCCCATTCTAAGAATGTCTGTCATGCAAAGCGAAGATGGAGCATTCTTTTATCATCGCGGTTTTCTGCCCGATGCCTTACGGGAAGCACTGATTTACGACCTGCAAGTGAAACGCTTTGCACGCGGAGGAAGTACGATCACCATGCAACTGGTAAAGAATGTATTCCTGAACCGTAACAAGAACTTTGCGCGTAAACTGGAAGAAGCATTGATTGTGTGGCTGATAGAGAATAAAAGACTAACTTCCAAAGAACGTATGTACGAAGTATATCTGAATATTGTAGAATGGGGACCGCTCGTTTATGGTATTCAGGAAGCGTCTGCTTATTATTTCAAGAAACGCCCTTCGCAACTGACCACGGAAGAAAGTATTTTCCTGGCTTCCATTATCCCGAAACCCAAGCATTTCCGCAGTTCTTTTGCAGAAGGCGGACAATTAAAGGAGAATATGGAAGGTTACTACAAACTGATTGCAAAACGTCTTGCACAGCAAGGAGTAATAAGTGAAATCGAGGCGGATAGTATCCGCCCCGACATCCAAGTTACGGGCGACGCCCGGAATAGTCTAGCCGGTGAAAAACCGGAGTCTAGTTCTCCTACCGCTGAGGAGCAATGAGATTGATATAAATAATAAAGGAATAGGTTATCTTCTTGAACTGCTGTTTCTTTCAGAGGAACGGGAAGAGCTTTGAGTGCTATTACCTCTCGTGCTTCCGGAAGAAGAGCGTCTTTCTGTTTGTCCGCTGGAAACATTGCTCCGGGTAGAGCTACCGCTGCTTCGAGTAGAACTCGAACTACCGCTACTACGGCTAGAGGTAGTACTACTGCGACGGCTGGTAGTATTTTCACTACTGCGACTGGAATTACTACGACTGGAGCTAGAACTGCCACGATTGGAACTACCACGACTGGAAGAACTATTGTTTCTATCAGAACTGTTATTTCTATTATAGGAACCACTACTATCGTTTCGCCTACTTGAACTTTCCCTTGAACTACTACTTGTTTTTCCACTTTCACGGTTGGAACCGCTACTTGTCGAACTTCCGCTTGTCGGTCTGCGATTAGAGCTTGAAGAACCGGAACTTGTTTCCGGACGGCGACCGGAATTACGATCTCCTTCTACTCTGTTTGTATTCCCGTTTCTATCAGGAACAACCTCTTTATTCGGTCTCTCATTTCCGGACGGTGTAGACGGTCTGACAGAAGTTGAAGGTCTATCTCCTGATTCCGGACGAGGACGAGTAGACGTACCAGGTCGCGTTGTCGTTCCGGGACGAGACGTATCAGGACGAGTAGATGTGCTTGGACGAGACGTTCCGGGACGTGTTGTTGATGAACCCGGACGGGAAGAATTACCCGGACGTGTCGGTGCATTATGCGGACGAGTGGAAGTATTCGGACGGAACCGGACAGAACCGAAGTCCGAACGACGATAAGAGTGATATACTCTCTGATCTCTCACCCGGTGCGGTGCAGAGTAATGGTTGAAATTAGTATATCTTCCCCGATAGTAACTTGTATGGTGAAAGTGCGGACGATAATGCGCTCCACAATAAGTACGGTAATGATAAGGCACACCAAAATAGAACAAGCTACGGTTCGGGTAATTGATGTACACCCTGAAACTCCATTTCCCTCCGGTTACATAAATCGGCCGATAGAAATACTCGGCACCAAGAAACCGGCGATACTGCGCATCACTCAATACCCAGCGAAGATCATCGTTACGGATATCCAAAGCTTCATAATAATCATCCAATGCCCATTCGTAACCACGTGCTACGTAATCCATTATATTACGGACAGAATAAATAAAGTCGTAATTAATCTCATACGCATCATTATATTGCTGTGTACTCAAACTCAATTCATACGCCATCTTATCGGTAAGAAAACGTGTCTCCTTACGTACCTTGCTGGTGCTCATTCCAGCCATTACGGTCATATTGGCAGTCAGACCGACCGCAAAGAGTAAAAACAGTATTCGTTTCATCATTTAATCTCCTATCATTTATTATTCCGATAATATTCCTCAATAAACATGCGTAACATATCTCTATAACCGTACAGTTAATAGTATCAACGCCGACCATACCCTATCATAAAATCATTCATCTTGTCCTTGCTGGAAGTAAATGTCAGGGTATTAATCACTGTAAAGAAAGCTTCTTTATCTACAATGCGGGGATACATTATCTTCATAATTTCCATCCGGTCATCGTCAAATGTATAAAGTTTGGTCAGTTGGAGACATTGGGCAGATGTAAAATCAGAACCGGCCAATGCAGCATTAAGCAACTTTATACGATCATCTTTAAAAGGCTCCTTCTTCATCTCATTATAAAACGTTTGAAAGAGCTGATCGTTCATGACCCTGTTGTAACCATATCCTGGGCGGTGTTCTCCTTGTCCCGGACGATGTCCCCCCTGTCCGGGGCGGTCGGGTCTTTCCGGGTGCACGTCATCACGTCCGTCTACCCATATCTCTTTCACTCCCCTACCATCGAAATAAACATAGTCTTTATACAATTTTTCTCCTTTCCATACTCGCTCTCCCGGACGGGTAAAGCGGGTGGCATATACTTCAACAGTATAATGTCCGGGATTCAAATTGGCTATAAAGCAGGTAGTAGTAGGCAAACTGATTTGGTTTCCTCCCAAGTAAACAAGTATCGGAGTATTCCCGCCATCGATACGGATTCCGTTAACAGACTGCGCTTGTAAGGAAAGGGCAGCGAACAGGATGCAGAAACTTATTATAATCTTACGCATAACTTATCTCGTTTTATTATTTATATCTTTAATCTGATACCACAAAAATAGGGTGAGGAAACTCCCCACCCCAATGATTCTCTCTATTCGTATGTAGGGAAATCCCTATTCTGTTTAGGAATCCACCAAAACAATGCCATCCTCGTGCAAGGTAATCAGACGTTTCTTATACAAGTCGCCCACTCCTTTCTTAAAGGTTTTCTTGCTGACACCAAACGTGTCGTAGATATCTTCCGCAGGACTTTTATCATTTAAGTTGATTCGTCCCCCGTGCTCTTTGATATAGTCTAACAGCGTTTTCGAAAAATCGTCAATCTTTTCAAAACCGGGTTTCTGAAGAATCAAATCGACCTTACCATCTTCACGCACCTGTTTCACAAAAGCTTTCATTTCCATCCCTGTCTCCAACGGACAGAATATTTCATTTTCATACAATAAACCGCTATACATATCATCTATAATTGCCTTAAAGCCTAAGTCCGTCTTCTGCCAGATAAGAATATTCACCTCTGCTCCCGGAGTATATTCCGGCTTTTCTTTCGACAGATAACGTTCCACTTTTGCTGAAGCTACAATACGGTAACTCTCTTCATCCACATGTGCATGAACCACGTATTTCCGTCCAACCTGCATTTTCATCTTCTGCTCACGGAACGGAACAAACAGGTCTTTCATCAATCCCCAGTTCAGGAAAGCTCCGTATTGATTTACCCAGGAGACTTCCAGACAAGCAAACTGTCCGACCTGCACTAACGGGGTTAGTGTCGTAGCAATCAGCCTCTCATCCATATCCAGGTAAAGAAACACATTCAAAAAATCTCCTATCTTACAATCCTCGGGCACATAGCGGGTAGGCAACAAAATCTCACCTTCTTCCCCACCATCGAGATATACGCCGAAATCGACTTCCTTCACGACTTCAAGCTGGTTGAACTTTCCTAATTCGATGCTCATATTCTTATCTATTATATTATATAAGCAGCAAAGATAATCTATTTTGAATAGATCCCTCAATCAGTCAGCTATAACTTTTCGTTATCGGGCAAAACTATTTGCAATGAACAATTTGCTTTCTAATATGTTAACTTTGTAGCGACAAAAAGAAATAGTAAATTATTCACCTTTTTAAACATATAAAATTATGGAATTTCTAACCAACGAGAAACTTACGATTGTGGGAGCTGCCGGAATGATCGGCTCCAACATGGCACAAACAGCCATGATGATGAAACTCACTCCGAATATTTGTCTCTATGATCCATTCGCACCAGCTTTGGAAGGAGTAGCTGAAGAACTGTATCATTGCGGTTTTGAAGGTGTCAACCTTACCTATACTTCCGACATCAAAGAAGCGCTGACCGGAGCTTCTTATATTGTTTCTTCCGGTGGAGCAGCCCGTAAGGCAGGTATGACCCGCGAAGATCTGTTGAAAGGAAATGCAGAGATTGCCGCTCAATTCGGAAAAGACGTTCGTCAATATTGCCCGAACGTAAAACATATCGTTGTCATCTTTAATCCTGCAGACATCACCGGCTTGATTACTTTATTGTATTCAGGTTTGAAACCTTCACAAGTTTCTACATTGGCTGCGTTGGATAGCACCCGCCTGCAAAACGAACTGGTGAAATACTTCCATATCCCCGCTTCCGACATTCAGAATTGCCGTACGTATGGCGGTCATGGAGAACAAATGGCTGTATTTGCATCTACCACCAAAATAAAAGGAGAACCCCTGACCGATTTCATCGGTACAACCCGTCTTCCGTTGACGGAATGGGAAGCACTGAAAGTACGTGTCATCCAGGGTGGAAAACATATCATCGACCTGCGCGGTCGTTCTTCTTTCCAAAGCCCGGCTTATCTGTCTATCGAAATGATTGCTGCTGCTATGGGCGGACAGCCATTCCGCTGGCCTGCCGGAACGTATGTTTCCAATGGCAAATTCGACCATATCATGATGGCGATGGAAACTTCGATTACTAAAGACGGCGTTACTTATAAAGAAATAGCCGGAACTCCTGCCGAACAGGAAGAATTAGAAAAGAGCTACGAACACTTATGTAAACTTCGTGACGAAGTGATTGAAATGGGGATCATCCCAGCCATCAAGGACTGGCATGCATTGAATCCCAATATTGACTAATCAAACAATATTAGCGAAAGCAGAAGGCCGAAACCTGACGATCTTTTTATCGTTCCGGGGTTCGGCCTTTATTATTCAAGTTCAGAGATAATGAAAAAAAGAATCAATGCTTGTAATGATAACAGGTATTCTTCACTTCAACATGATAAACGGCAGTTCCATACCCCATCCAAATACCCAGCCCTCCATCTATATTACCAGGTAGATTAGTCGTATTGGGAAACACAGGATTACCACTGTTGATTACTTCATTTTCATATTGACTCCAAAAGCGGAAACCCTCTTCCGTTATTTGTGAGAAACAAATGCCCACCTTTTCACCAGGAGTAAAAAAAGGAGTATACTTGTTGAGTTCCGTATGCCGGAATCCCCGGTAAATCTCTGCTGTTGCGACAGGAGACACTAATATCTCATCAGAAAATGTACCCATAAACGCGTTATAATAGTCCTCATCTTTCTCTTCCACTTGAGTGAATATTTTATAATAGTTGGCTTCACCTTCCGGATCATTAAAATACGCAGTAGCCTGATAAAGCGTATCACATCCTTCGGTTGGCTGCAAACGTATGCTATCCAGTAAAATCGGTTCAGGAATGGTAGTATGCGCTGTTATTTCTTTCCCGCGATACATGACAGTCAGCGTATACACTTTGCCTACTTCTCCCCTGATTTGTGAACCGGTATAGACAAAGTAAGGCAATCTGCCTTTATCTATTCTTCCTACCAGAATTTCGGTCTGACTCCCATCACTAACGGTTACCTTAGCGCTCATGACAGGCAGTTTGGAAAGTGCTATACTATCCCATGTACTATTCAGGATTTTACTTTGTGAAAGGTATACCTTTGCAAATCCGTCTACCGTGATACCACCTTCCACCACGACTTCCGATTCATAGTCACTGTCAAAATCCCAATCCGGCTCACAGGAGGTAAAAACTGCAACCAGCATCACTATCCAACTATATAAAAAAGCTTTCAACATCTTCAAAATTTAAATATATAACTGACTGAAGGCAACAAACTATAAAGAGACATATTTTTCTTCTTAATGAGCAAGCCGGATTTATCTTCTGATGGCTTAACGCCAACCTGCACAAAGACCGGATTATGCCTCATATAAGCATTATAAAGTGACAGATTAATACAACTGTTTTTGGTATGTCCCAGCCAGTAGTTCACCGACAAGTCCATTCTGTGATAAGCCGGCATACGGCTGCTGTTATACTCATCATATACACAAACCGCATTCTCACCTATCATATACATTGCCCTTGGATATGTCACCGCATTACCCGAAGCATATACAAATGTCATCACAAAATCCCAATGATCGTCCAACGTATAATGAACCATTGCATTTAAATTATGCCTACGGTCATATTTGGCAGGAAATGTATTTCCTTTTCTCAACTCCGGAAATTGTCGATCAGCCCAGGCCAGTGTATAGCCAATCCAGCCATTCCAGCGTCCTCTGCTTTTCCGCAGCATCAGTTCTACCCCATAATTCTGTCCTTTCCCTGTCAGTACATGGTCTTCTATCCGGTACGTCTGATTAAACATATCCAACAGTCCGCCGTTGAATATCGTTTGATGAGATAATTTCCGATAATAACCTTCCACCAACAATTCATACTCTCCATTTCGAAGCGGCTGCGAGAAAGAGACGTCTAATGAATGAACTTTCTGCCCTGATATATCTTTCGTCGAAGGCATCCAGAAATCAATGGGCAATCCGGCACTTGATACTGTTATCTGATTCATATATTGCCTGTTCAGTTGATAGGAAAGACTCAATGTTCTGTTCTTTGGCAATTCATATTCCAGACGAATACGGGGTTCCGCTCCTCCGTTATAATACCCATCCTGTACACTGCCACTATAACGCAACCCCATGTTCATTGCCAATCTTCCCCACTTTCTCTCTGCTTCGGCATACATAGCAAATTCTTCCATTTCGTATCTGCCGGGATCTCCGGCATTGATACCTTCAAAAATATTCACCGATTCAGGATATTGCGGATGAAGTATATGATGTATAAAACTTCCACCCGTCTTCATCTTCCATGTCCCCAACTGCCAGTCCAGATTTCCCATATATCCTAAATCCGTCAATCGGGAAGGCATCGTCATATTCAGCGTATTCTGATTTGCCCGCAGATTGGTACGGTAATGCGTCATATAGACTCTTTGTGTCAACAACGTCTTCTCGCTACACTGACGTTCCCATTTCAAAGAAGTAACAGCGTTGAGCCACTGCATTTTGAAGTCTACCTGATACTGGTGTTCTTTCAGTTTCAACAAGTCATTGCCGACATAGCCGTTCAATACAATTTTGTTTTTAGGGTTCGGCTTCCACACATAAGTAAGGTTATAATCCTGAAAACCGTAACGAAGCCTTGTGTTATCCTCAAATCCCCCTTCTATCAAGGAGATTATCGGATTTACATAAGTGACTCTCGCGGATAGATAAATAGCACTATTTTGAGTAACCGGTATTGCACCGGTAATTCTCGAAGCCAATATACCGACATTACCGGACACGCTTGCCCGCTGCACCACCGAATCACGAGGAGTCATTTCTACTACCGCTGCCAATCTTCCGCCGCGGTCTGCCGGTTGGTAAGACTTATTGAGTGAGAAAGAAGAAAAATGATCATTATTGAATATAGAAAAAAAGCCCAGCAGATGTGAAGAGTTGTACACAGGCACACCATCTATACATATCAGGTTATGTCCCGGTTCGCTACCATGTACATAAAGTCCCCCATTCAATTCGCCGGCAGTAGTCACTCCCGGCAATAACTGAAAAGTCTTGATCGGATCGCTGTCTCCCAGCATACGCGGCATGAAGTTTACCGCATTCGGATCAAGCTTCCAATCACCTTTTGCACTACGCTGCAACGCAGGAGATTTCTTGGACGCCACCACTTCCACCTCCTGAATCCTCCAAATAGAATCAGTTCGAATCGTATCATCGCCACGTGTTCCCGTTTGGGCATATACACCTATATCTCCCAATACCGCAAACAGTACCAATATGTATCTTATCACATTCAACTCACTTTACTTATAAAAAAGAAAGCCGAAGAAGAGAATTATTCCCTTCCTCGGTCCTCGTCAATTTACTCACATTTATCTAATCTATACCCCATGCTTATTCTATGAATCCTTCAAAACTTCTAACCAATGCATCGAAGCTGTCAGCTAATGATTTGAATGGTCCGGAAGCAGCATCAAAATAATCTTCAAAGCTAATCAAAGATTCATCTTCAAACTGTAACAGAGGCTCTGTATACCAGTATTCATGCTTCACTCCTTGAGAATCTGTATATGAATAGTCAATATAAGGTTGGAATGTCAAAGTAGCAGACGCTTCATTGCTTCCTCCGAATGTCAGACTTCCACTAAGATACTTCTTAAATACATTTGCAGCAGCTTGTGCAGCTTCATGAGATTGGCCCCACATTCCAGTAGCATTATCATACTGGTCATCCACTTGTTCCAGTTCACGAGCTAAATCCTTGTAACTACTACATTGCATAAGCACAGTAGCCTCACCCATTATATTTGCCTCTATGCGCGCATCTTTAAAACGATCTCCAACATTCTCGTTTGCGCCTTCGTCTGCTGTCATGTTGCTACCGTTCAGATAAGCTTCACCTTTTACGGCTTCTGTTCCTTTTATGTTGATTGAATAGTTGGCTTTCACAACTTGAGGTGTTGCGCTTACTGAAGTAGATACTTTGTAACCGTTTGCATCTATATTTACTGTAATATCTGCTTTTCTTGGAGAGCTGCTTACGTTTGCTGTAGCAATCTCAAGAGAAGTCAAAGTAGTTGTTCCCAGTTTAATAGTAGAAGTAAGTTTAGCCGGAACTTTCACTGTAACGCCATCATAAGTAAAATCTGTTGTATTGCCGGTAGCTGCAATCTTGATTTCAGCTGTTTGACCCTCATAACCAAACTTCAATGCGAGTTCAGAATCAGAGTTGGTGCGTTCCCACTCGTCTCTGCTCTCATTATAGGTATAAACGCCATAATAGTCACTAGCCTGATACATTTCATTGTTGACAGCCGCCATAGCGTACACTTTAGCCATATTACCCTGTGAAGCAGCTACTAAAGAATGTACCATCTGCTGTACATTTGCTTTTTCCTGAATTTCCAAAGAGCCTACGATTTCCGAGAAGTAATTCCCTACTTGTGCCAACTGTTTCTGATCGTCAGCATTTACCAGATTGATTAAGTTCTGTCCGATTTCACTCAATTTCTCTTTACTCTTCTCGGCTGATAATACATCACCGCCTGTCGGTCCATCATTATCGTCGTTACCACACCCCGTAAATGTTACCATTGCCATCATCAGGCAAGGAATTAAATAATACAATTTTCTAGTCATATTTCAATGCATTTAAAATGTTATGTTTGCATATTTTTATTGCCGTTCTTCGTTATTTGTATTTTTCACATAGAATATCGGCAGTCCCAATTACTTCGCAAAGGTGAGAATATTTTATAGAATAAAAAAATGATTAAAATAAAGAAAGCGCCTAAATAGACATTTTAGGCGCTTAAGTCATATAAAACAGTGATTATTGTGTCCAAATTAATAAATAGCTTTAGGCTTTCCGCTACATAATCACAAAAGTTTTCTTATTTTGGAGAGGAACATTCCTGACAAATCCCTTTAAGGACATAATTAATGCTATGCAAAGTAAATCCTTTAGGCAAATCAATCACCGGGATATGGGTACCTTCCAGGCAGAATGTACGATGACATTTCTCACAATAAAAATGCGAATGTAAATCCTGTACCACACAATTGCAAGAGTTGTCGCAAACGGCATACTTCAACGAGCCGCTTCCATCGTCTATGCTATGTATGAGGTGATGAGACAAGAAGAGAGCAATAGTACGGGATATGGTCGATTTATCAACTGTGTCGAGCAATGTTTCGAGGTCAAGCAATGACACTGCACGCTCTGCCTGCATCATCTCTTTTATCACCAAGAGCCTTATTGCAGTTGGCTTAATGTCTCTTCTGACCAGCTTATCCAAATAAATATCTTCTTCCATCTTTCTCCTATTTTATCATTTTCTGTATTCTGACGGCGTTCATAATAGCAAGCAACGCAACGCCTACGTCTGCGAAGACAGCTTCCCAAAGAGTAGCGATTCCACCGGCTCCCAAAATCAATACAAGCAATTTCACTCCAAATGCCAGTGATACATTCTGCCAAATGATTCTTCGTGTCAACTTTCCTACTTTGATAGCTTCGGCTACTTTCGACGGCTGATCTGTCTGTATCACGACATCGGCTGTTTCAATGGCTGCATCACTGCCCAATCCTCCCATAGCAATACCGACATGACTCAAAGCAAGCACCGGTGCGTCATTCATTCCATCGCCGACAAATGCAATCCGGTTTGCCTCATCCTGACGCAATTCTTCCAGGTGTTTCACTTTCCCTTCCGGCAGCAAGTCGCCATAGGCTTTCGATATGCCGAGCTTCTCCGCAAAGTTAGTAACAATACTCTGTTTATCACCGGATAATATCTGTATGTTTTCAATATTTAAAGCTTTTAAGCGGTCAATAGCTACCTTTGCATCTTCTTTCAAGGCATCAGCCAACAACAGATAACCGGCATAACGGTTTCCAACAGCACAGACTACAATGGTATCTGTTATCTTCAACAATTCTTGCGGAAAGGATATATCAAACTTGGACAGTAACCGGCAATTACCAACCAGAACCGGTATTCCGCCTACCGTTGCTTCCAATCCGAAGCCGGCATATTCTTTCGTATCGGTAACGGTTACGCGTTCTATGTTTTGTTCTTTTGCGTAGTTTACAACAGCCTTGGCAATCGGATGTGTGCTATCACTTTCTACCGAAGCAATCAGTTTCACTAATTCTTCTTCCGAAATATCGCCTGCACTTTTACAAGCCTGCACATCAAAGGTTCCTTTTGTCAGGGTTCCTGTTTTATCGAATACCACCGTATTGATTTTGGTGATAGCATCCAGATAATTACCGCCTTTGAATAAAATACCCAATCGGGATGCCGCTCCGATACCACCAAAATAGCCTAATGGAATACTAACCACCAATGCGCATGGACATGAAATCACCAAAAAGACCAAAGCTCTGTATAACCAATCATTAAATGTGAATACAAATGCAGGATTGATAAGTGAATAGACAAATGGAGATAATACAATTAATACGGCCAGTATGATAACAATCGGTGTGTAAACACGGGCAAACTTGCGAATAAACAATTCTGCCGGGGCTTTGCGTTCGGCGGCATTCTGAACAAGTTCCAATATTCGGGCGAGTGCGCTCTTGTCAAAAGGTCTCGTCACTTCAAGTCGGATTACCTTGTCGGTTACAATCATTCCGGCAAGCACTTCCTCCCCTTTCCGAATATTACGAGGCACGCTTTCGCCCGTTAATGCAGCTGTATTAAAGGCGGCAACTTCATTCTGCATGATTCCATCCAATGGCACTCGCTCACCTGCCTTTATTTCTATGATTTCACCGACTTTTATCTTTTTAGGACTTTCAGTAACAAGATTACCCTCTCTAAGTACCAGTGCTTTTTCGGGTCTTACGTCTAATAAGGCTCCGATATTACGTTTGGCTTTATCTACCGCTTTACCCTGAAACAGTTCTCCTACTGTATAAAATAGCATCACGGCTACGCCTTCCGGATATTCGCCAATATAGAAAGCTCCCAAAGTAGCAATAACCATTAGGGTGAACTCACTGAAATAGTCTTTTCCCCTGATGCTTTCCCAGGCTTCTTTCATCACCGGAATTCCTACCGGAAGATAGGCTACGATATACCATATCAAAGAAACATATCCTTCACGGAAGAATGCTAAATCAAGAGCATTCATGATTATTCCACCTGCCAGCAGCAGGAGAGAGAATATCACTTTCCCATATTCATGGAATACCGAAACCTTTGCATCAACCTTTTTTTCTGCTGCGCATGAGTGAGCGCCACAACTACAATGTCCCATAACATTCATCATTTAGTTGATGCAAAGGTAGCAAATGATTTATGCAACAAAGTTGCAAAATCGGTTTTAGCACCTTTCAATGTCAGCAATATCGCAACAGCCATTTCCAAACCGGCACGACTTCTATATCCAACTCATTCCCTGAAATTGTCCTTTCTTCATCCCAAGTAATGATATCGGTCTTTCAACCAGCTGAATCTTACTAATTTCTTGCTGACGCTCGGCTATAATTGCCTTTATTATTCGTTTTTCCATAAAATATGCTCTTTATATTGCACAAATATAGCAAAAACATACTTAATATATTAAGCAAGACTTCTTTTTCTTTCCAACTGTAGCTACTATTTTCTTTAGTTGTCAACTGCTACTTATCCTTTACAGGACGAACTTTGACAGGACAGAAGAAGATTACATATAAATTTGATGATTCTTATTGTCAACCAAAGTTTTTTCCCGATAGTATAATGATTATCACCGGTTTACATGCTGACAATAAGCCATGACAATAGGCTGACAATAAAAAATCAGAACTTTTATTGTCAGCCTGTTCCATTTTATAAGCACCTGAAGGACATCATCGCCTGCAGTAACCATACCATCCACATAGAAAGCAGCTTTTTAAAATGAATCCCCCTATTAAATGAATGTTATATAGCCGGTATCTTTCACTTAACAAGTAGGTATTGTTCCATTAAAGCATCAGTATTGTTAACTCTCCACGGCTGTGACGAGATCTTTCCACAGCCGTGGTAGGAACTCGTCACGGCTGTGGGAAGAAGTCACCACGGCCGTGACAAAGTAAAGATAGCGGTACTTTAGTAGAACTATACTGGCACTCTAGGGCAACTACATAGGCACGTTAATGGAACTATATAGGTAGATATCACTTTGGGAGGCTGTTACTAAAATGCGACGTTACTTCAGAACATGCTTCTAAAGCTATTATTTATCAAGTCATAAAAGGATCATAAGAGATAAAAATAAGGCTGACAGTAAAAGTAGATATATTTTATTGTCAGCCTATTATCAGCATCTATTGTCAGGTGATATAGTATTGATATTCATATACTTGAATATCACCCTGACAGTTTGACAATAAAATTGGTATAAATCAATAGAAACGATCATAAAATTTTTAATTGGGAAGGGTAAAGAATTTATAAAAAGAAAGAAAAAGTTTGCCGTTCCCCTAAGAATAAATATCTTTGTAACCGTGGTTACAGTAACCACAGTTACTAATATAATTCACTGACTATGAGGTTTTATAATAGAGAAGAAGAACTAAAAGAGCTAAAACGAATTCAGCAATTGGCATTTGAGGAAAGTTCAAGAATGACAGTCGTTACTGGTCGCCGTAGAATTGGGAAGACAAGCCTCATCATGAAAGCCGTTGAACAAACTCCCACTGTCTACTTATTTATAGGGCGCAAAAATGAAGCAACCTTGTGCGAAGAATTCATCCCACTTATCGCACAAGCCCTACAAATCTTTGTTCCGACAGAAATCCGAAGTTTCCGAAACTTATTCCAATACCTAATGCAGCTTTCGACACAACGGACTTTCAACCTGGTTATTGATGAATTTCAGGAATTCTATACTATTAATGAATCCATATTCAGCGATATGCAAAATATTTGGGACCAATATCGGAAGTCCTCACACATGAATTTGATTGTCAGTGGTTCCATCTATTCCCTTATGCAAAAAATTTTCCAAGACAACAAAGAGCCACTCTTCGGAAGAGCTGATAACATAATCAAGCTGTCAGCCTTTAGTCTCTCTGTTCTAAAAGAAATCATGCATGAATATGCCCCGACACATTCGAATGATGATCTTTTAGCACTTTATACTTTTACTGGCGGGGTGCCTAAATACGTGGAACTTTTTTGCGACAACCATACGCTTCACGTGGAAAGCATGATCCATTTTATGGCTCGCGATAATTCTCCCTTTACCGAAGAAGGAAAAAATTTGTTGATAGAAGAATTTGGAAAAAATTACGGAACCTACTTTTCTATTTTAAGTGCAATTGCCGGAGGCAGAAATACACAAGCAGAAATTGAGGCAGCACTAGGAGAAAAAAGCGCAGGTGGCTACCTGAAACGTCTGATAGACGATTATAATATTATCATACGCCAACGTCCCATTTTAGCTAAAGAGAGCTCAACAACTGTCCGATATGAAATATGTGATAATTTTATTAGGTTTTGGTTCAATTACTTCGATCGTAACCGTTCATTGATAGAAATTAAAAACTTTGTAGGGCTGCGTAATATCATAGAAGCTGATTATCCAACCTACAGCGGAAAGATATTAGAACTTTACTTCAAACAGAAATTCGCAGAAAGTTATCAATTCCGTGCCATCGGGTCATGGTGGGAAGCCAAAGGGAATCAAAACGAAATAGATATTGTTGCACTCGGTCTTGAAAAAAACAAAGCAGTAGTTGCTGAAGTAAAACGCCAACGTAAAAACTTTAAGCCAGAGTTGCTGGAACAGAAAGTTGAACATTTGAAGAAAAAGCTATTGCCTCGTTATACTATTGAAACAATGTGTTTGTCATTGGAAGATATGTAGTACATAGTTAGGCACGGATGACAGGTTTTCTATGAGATCAGTCTCCCATCACCTGTATTCCGTGCCCAATTATCATTGTTGGTTCTCTTCCCGATCTGTTCGGATAAACTCCAGGAGTCGTTCTACCGCCTCTTCTTCAGGAATATTCTTTTCTACACAGACCTTGCCTTTATAAAGACTGATTTTACCCCGTCCGGCACCTACATAACCGTAATCAGCATCCGCCATCTCACCGGGACCATTCACGATACAGCCCATAATGCCGATCTTCAAGCCTTTCAAATGTGAAGTGGCTGCCTTGATACGGGCGATTGTTTTCTCCAAGTCGTAAAGCGTACGGCCGCAACCGGGACAGGATATGTATTCTGTCTTAGAGGTACGGGTACGTCCGGCCTGCAAGATTCCGAAAGCAGTGGCGTCGACAACGGCATGGCTCAAACTGCCCTGATTGAACAGGAAGATACCATCGCAAAGACCGTCAAAAATCAAGGCTCCCATATCGGCTGCGGATTTTATCTGCAAATTCTCCGCATCATCTTCCGCATAATGCTGGAAGAAGACAACCGGATTCTGCAAACCTTCCGTCATTAGCTGATGCACCAATGCACGGTGCTCACCCAAACGGTTCGGATGGTTGCTTTGAGAGATGATTACCACTTCCGGATGGTACTTCAGACAGGCTATCACTTCATCTGTTTGGGCCATATAGGGTATAAACAGGAATTTAAGCGCTGCATCACATTCACCCATCAACGGTAATTGCGCATGATTGAAAGCAGGCCAGGTTCCGGCCTCTCCTTGCCATACGTCCGCATCAAGAATATATTCCACGCCTTCTTCCCGTTGTTCGGGCAAGGCTCTTCCGGCATAAATATAGTCCGGAGTGAATTGCGGATTTACTTCCGTCTTTCCGTCCATGCGGTCGGCAATGACTACGGGCACATGTTCGCCTCCGATATTACGGACCGCTTTTGTCTTCCGGCGTTCAGGAGACAGATAGTTGAATTCAGGCGCCTCCAATCCCGGAATATAAGGATGATCCTGCCTCAACAGAACATAATCCACCAATTTACGGGCCACCGGAATTTCAGCTTCGGGCGCTTCACTCAAAGATACGCGGATGGTATCGCCCAACCCGTCGCTCAACAATGCGCCGATGCCGAGAGCAGACTTGATACGCCCGTCCTCTCCGTCTCCGGCTTCTGTCACTCCGAGGTGTAGCGGGAAAGTCATCCCCTCTTTTTCCATGACGTCCACCAACAGACGAACGGTTTTCACCATTACCACTGTATTGGAGGCTTTGATAGAAATCACCACATCTGTGAAGTTCTCCGCTACACAGATACGAAGGAATTCCATACAGGATTCCACCATTCCTTCGGGAGTATCACCATAGCGTGACATGATGCGGTCGGACAAAGAACCATGATTCACACCGATCCGGATCGCAGTGTGATTCTCCTTACAGATATTCAGGAACGGGACAAACCGGTCATGGATTTTCTGTATTTCCTGCGCATACTCCTCGTCTGTATATTCCAGTTTCTTAAAAGTACGCGCAGCATCTACATAGTTTCCCGGATTGATGCGCACCTTTTCCGCATATTGAGCAGCTACATCTGCCACTTTCGGATTGAAATGCACATCGGCAACCAATGGAACCATATATCCCTGACTGCGCAGTCCGATATTGATATTCATCAGATTCTCCGCTTCCTTAATACCCTGCGTTGTGAGGCGGACATACTCGCCACCTGCGTCAACAATACGTTTCGCCTGTTCCACACAAGCCTGCGTGTCCTGCGTAGACGTATTGGTCATCGACTGGACACGAATAGAATTGGGGCCGCCCAACGGCACAGCCCCAATATTTACTTCTGTGGTTTCTCTTCGAAAATAATTGAATAGATCAACCATTTTGATTTATGATTTTACGATTTACGATTAAAAATACTTTATGCACAATGTGAAAGACAAGATACCATGTACAAAGACAACATACGATTTACGAAGATATTTCAATCGTCAATCGTAAATTGTCAAATCGTAAATCACATTAGTTTGTTTTATATTCAAACTTAACTTCTTTCAGTTCTTCGTTTGCTTTTACGATTTTCTTTTTCAGTCCTTCTTTGTAAGCAGCAAAAGCTTCTGCCAATTTCTCGTCACTCAATGCCAACATCTGAATGGCAAGGATAGCGGCATTCATCGCTCCGTTTATAGCAACCGTTGCCACAGGAATGCCCGGAGGCATCTGGATGATAGAATAAAGTGCGTCTACACCATCGAGCACAGAACCTTTTACGGGTACTCCGATCACCGGCAGTGTAGTGTTGGCTGCAATTACACCGGGAAGGGCGGCAGCCATTCCGGCAGCGGCGATAATAACTTTAATGCCACGGTTGCGGGCATTCTTTGCAAACTCTTCCACAGCTTCAGGCGTGCGGTGAGCAGAAAGCGCGTTCATTTCGAACGGTACATGCATATCATTCAGCAATTGCGCAGCCTTCTCCATAACAGGAAGGTCGGACGTGCTACCCATGATAATACTTACAATTGGAGTCATTTTGATTTACTATTTTACGATTTACTATTTACAATTTAAAGTGAGGTAAGAATTATCCGTTTACCACAGCTTTATATGCTTCGGCATCCAGCAGATCTTCCACAGCTTTTATATCTGTCGGTTTCACTTTAATCAACCAACCTTCGCCATACGGATCTTTATTAACCAGTTCCGGATTTTCTTCCAATGCTTCATTTTGTTCCATCACTTCACCTGCTACAGGCAGGAAAAGATCGGAAATTGTTTTCACTACTTCGATGGTTCCGAATGTCTCACCGGCTTCCAACGTTTCACCAACAGTCGGTATGTCTACGAACACGATATCACCCAATTGTTCTTGAGCATAATCAGTGATACCTACGTATGCAATGTCTCCTTCAACGCGAATCCATTCGTGTTCGTTCGTGTACTTCAAATTCTGTGGAAAGTTCATAATAATTAGTTTTTAGGATTTATACTGTTTTAAAATAAAAATACTCGAAATAAGATGTTGCTCACCGGATGAAGTACCAAAAGGGCACATATCAAGCCAACCGCAAAACCGGAAAGCACCTCACCCAACGTGTGATGTCCCAATACAATTCGTGCAGAACCTAATATACCGGCAATCAATATAAACAGGCATAACCATCCGACCGGATTGTAACCGAACAAAGCACTGAAAGAAACCAGTCCGCCGATCACTCCGCCTATTCCTGCCATGTGTTCACTCAATTTCCATTTCAAATTCACTGCAATGCAGATAATAGATACTACCAAAGAAACGAGGATGATACCTGTCATATACCAAGGTATATTCAGCCGGCGCATCATCAACAGGCAAAACACATACGAGATGATAGTCAGCAGAATCGGTACATAACGTTTCTTGCGCTCACTTAACTCCTGACGGGCAAAGCCATTGATTTTACGAAACAGGAAAATGGTAATGGTAGGTGTCAGTATGGTAAAGCAGTAAACAATTCCCAACACAATCAACTTATATTGTATCGGCATGATACGAAGATAAGAAAACAGGAATAACACCAGAAACGATAAAAACGGAATAGAAAATGGAGTAAAGACCATCGAAGTAGCTCTCGCCACCTGCAACATTGTCTTATCCGCTATGATATGTTCTCTCTCTCTGTCCATCAGCACTAATACTTAATACTTTATACTTAATACTTTATATTCGTTCTCATTTTCGAAGTCGCGCAACCGGAATATTCAACTGCTGGCGGTATTTGGCTACCGTTCTACGAGCAATGGGATAACCTTTCTCTTTCAAGATGTCCGCCAATTCATCATCTGTCAGCGGTTTCTTCTTGTCCTCCCCATCAATACACTCTTTCAGAATCTTGCGTATCTCACGGACAGACATTTCTTCACCGTCCTCTGTGGTATACCCGTCGCTGAAAAAGAATTTGAGCGGATAGATGCCGTAATTTGTCTGCACATATTTACTGTTGCTCACGCGGGAGATCGTTGAAATGTCCAGTCCGGTACGTTCAGCCACATCTTTTAAAATCATCGGTTTCAACAGAGATTCGTCTCCTTCCAAGAAGAAAGGACGTTGTAAGTCAATGATAGCCTGCATGGTAGTCATCAGGGTATTCTGACGCTGCCGCACAGCATCGATAAATCCTTGTGCCGCATCCATTTTCTGCTTCAGGAACATCATCGCTTCTTTGGATTCTTTTGATTGATTAGCCCTGTTTTTGGTATGTTCTTCCACCATTTCCGTGAAGTCGCGACTCATACGGAGTTCGGGGACATTACGGTTATTGAGGCTTATATTGATGGTTCCGTCATCATACGTTTCCACGATAAAGTCGGGAACTATCTGTTGGAGATTCCTGCCGATCGCTTCTCCCAAAGAAGCACCCGGACGGGGATTCAGCTTGGTTATCTCATTAAGAGCTTCCTGGAAAGTCTCTTCATCAATGTCCAGTTTCTTTATAATCTTCTCCCAGTGTTTACGGGTGAATTCTTCATAGCACTCTCTAATGATACGTTCTTCCAACTCCAGTATCGGATTGGGCTTCTTCTCTTCATCCTTCTTCCGGCAAATCTGTATCAACAGACATTCCTGAAGGCTACGGGCACCGATACCAGCGGGATCAAAATCCTGCAAGATACAGAGTGCTTCTTCCAGTTCTTCTTCTGTCGATTCGATGCCGGCATAAATCGCCAGTTCATCACAGATGCTCTCCAATGACTTACGGAGCAGTCCGTCATCGTCCAATGAACCGATCAGATATTCCACCAAGTCACGCTGATGTTCAGTCAGGTTGCGTTCACGCAACTGTTCTTTCAGGATTTCATAAAAAGAAGTGGAATCGGAGAACGGAATATCCTCCGCCTGTTCATCTTTCGAACGGTTGTTTTCTTGTAATTTATAATCGGGAATATCGTCTTCAGTCAGATAATCACTCAAAGAATCATAATCGTTGGCATCGCTATCCATGCCATCTTCCGTAGTGTCGGAATCAGCATACTCATCCGCAGTGTTTTCTTCTTTACCTTCTTCAAGTGCCGGATTTTCAAGCAGTTCAGCATGGATACGGTCTTCCAGCTCTACTGCGGGAAGCTCCAACAGTTTCACGACCAGAATCTGCTGGGGCGAGAGCGTTTGTACTTGCTGTTGCGCCTGAGATTGTATTTGACGGGAACCTTGTGCCATATTCGTTTTTGCTTTCTACTATTTCTCGCTACAAAAGTAACTTTTTAACGAGAGATTACACAGATTAGGGAGATAATTTTTAATCCTATAACACTAAAATTATCTAATGAACAAATATTTATCCACCGAAGTTCACGAAATTTCAATCAGTTAGTATTATCTTTGGACAGTTGATTTACAAAATAAAACAACACGTATGACAAATATCACATTCATCGACCTTGAAGTTAATCCTGTAAATCGTCAAATATTGGACATGGGAGCCATCCGCAACGACGGAGTCCCTTTTCATGCCAATTCGCCTGCCCAATTCATACAATTCATCACGCAAACGGAATACATAGGCGGGCACAATATACTCAATCACGATCTTAAATATATCATTCCCCTATTTCAACAAACCGGGTATATACAGCCCAAAACAATAGATACGCTCTATCTGTCCCCACTTCTGTTTCCTGCCAAACCGTACCATCATTTACTAAAGGATGACAAGTTGCAAACGGACAGCCTCAACAATCCGCTGAATGATTCGATGAAAGCGCATGAACTTTTTCTAGCGGAAGTGGAAGCCTTCGGACGCCTGGACGAAGATTTGAAATATATCTATTACTCATTGCTGCATCCTACTGACGAATTTAAGTCTTTCTTCGATTTCATTGCTTATACCATACCATTCGGAAAGTACGATAATCCGGAAACAGTTATCCGTCGTCGTTTCGCAAAGGAAGTATGCGAGCATGCCCAGCTCGAAAACTATATTTCCCGGGCTCCCATCGAACTGGCTTATTGCCTTGCACTTATCAATTGCCGGGATCGGTATTCCATCACCCCGCCATGGGTGCTGCATAACTTTCCAAGAGTGGAATCAATCATGTACGTGTTGCGCAATACTCCTTGCCTGACAGGGTGCGTCTATTGCAACCAGGCTTTCGATATACACCGTGGATTAAAACATTTTTTCGGTTTTGACGCTTATCGTACTTACAACAACCAGCCTTTACAGGAGAATGCGGTACAAGCGGCGGTAGAAGGGAAATCGATTCTCGCTGTTTTCCCTACCGGCGGGGGAAAGTCTATCACTTTCCAAGTACCAGCTCTAATGAGCGGGGAACAGGTAAAAGGACTTACCGTAGTCATTTCTCCCCTGCAATCTTTAATGAAAGACCAGGTGGATAATCTGCGAAAAAACAACATCACTGACGCTGTCACTATCAACGGACTGTTGGATCCTATAGAACGTGCCAAGTCCTTCGAAAGTGTAGAAAACGGTTCCGCTTCAATACTTTATATATCACCGGAATCATTAAGGTCAAAAAGTATCGAAAGGTTACTATTAGGACGGAAAGTAGTCCGCTTTGTTATTGACGAAGCACACTGTTTCTCTTCTTGGGGGCAGGATTTCCGTGTGGATTATCTTTATATAGGTGATTATCTTAAACAGCTTCAGGAGAAGAAAGGTTTGCAACAGCCGATACCCGTCTCCTGTTTCACAGCCACGGCGAAACAGAAAGTTATTGAGGATATCTCTACCTACTTTAAGGATAAATTAAATATCCGTCTCGAACTGTTCCGTAGCGACATCAGCCGGACCAACCTGCAATATCAGGTTTTCGAGCGGAATCAGGAAAATGAAAAATACAATAGTCTGAGAGATATTATCGAGCAGAAAAGCTGTCCGACCATTGTTTATGTCGCCCGTACCCGTACAGCTACCAAACTGGCAGCACGCCTGAAACAGGATGGATTTTCGGTTGCCGCTTTTCACGGGAAAATGGACATTAAGGATAAGACAGAAAACCAGAATGATTTTATCGCCGGCAACATACAGATTATGGTAGCTACTTCTGCCTTCGGAATGGGAGTGGATAAAAAAGATGTCGGTCTAGTCGTCCATTATGAAATATCGGATTCTCTCGAGAATTATGTTCAGGAAGCAGGCAGGGCAGGACGCGACGAGCACATCAACGCTTCCTGTTATATTCTCTTCGATGAGGAAGACTTGAATAAACATTTTATCCTGCTCAACCAGACCAAATTGCATATCGGAGAAATACAGCAAGTATGGAAATCCATTAAAGAAATTACCCGTCTTCGCCCCAAGGTTTCCCAGTCCGCTTTAGAGATAGCACGCAAAGCCGGATGGGATGAAAACGTAACCAACATAGAAACCCGTGTCACCACTGCCATAGCGGCACTTGAAGAGTCCGGTTATCTGCATCGCGGACAAAACTCTCCCCGGGTGTTTGCCGACAGCATATTGGCCAAAACGGCTCAAGAAGCTATTGACAAAATAAATCTGTCTCCCCGCTTCAACGAGAAACAGAAGATGCAGGCTACACGAATCATCAAGAAACTGATTTCAACCAAAAGTCGCAAGCATGCAAACAGCGAAGTACCGGAATCCCGGATTGATTATATCTCCGACCATCTAGGCATCTCCAATGAAGAGGTTATTCAAATCATCACCCTGCTTCGGGAAGAAAAGATACTGGCTGACTCACGTGACCTCACTGCTTATATTTTAAGAAAAGAGCAGTGCAACCGTTCACTGGAAATAATCAGATTTTATAATAAGCTAGAGAATTTCCTACTGACTGTTTTTGAGGAAGAACAAAAAATAGTCAATCTGAAGGAATTACGGGAAGAAGCGGAAAATGCAATTCAAAGAAATGTAAGCCCGGACAAGCTAAAAGCACTTATAAACTTCTGGGCGGAGAAAAACTGGATAAAACGTTCCTATCGGGACGACAACAGAAATCATATTTCCGTTTATCTTCGTCCGCAAACCGGCATTCCATTCGAAAAAAGATGTGAGAACAGGCATTGCCTGTCCGAGTTCATTATCGATTATCTTTTCAATAAAATCGAATCAGATACTGAATCTGTAACAAGAGAAGAAATTCTTGTCGAGTTTTCCATTTTGGAATTAAAGAAGGCTTACGAGAATCAGAATGTTCTGTTCCAAGAATCAGTCACTCTCGAAGAAATAGAAGATACTCTCTTTTATCTCTCCCGAATGGGAGCTTTACAGATAGAGGGTGGGTTTCTTGTGATATATAACCGGATGAACATTGAGCGGTTGGGGGCTACTAATATACGATATAAACAGGATGATTACCGTAAGTTGGAACAGTTCTACACCAATAAGATACAACAGATACATATTGTAGGCGAATATGCCCGGAAAATGGTCCATGACTATCAGGCTGCCTTGCGACTTGTAGACGATTATTTTAGTTTGAACAGTACTTCTTTTATTCAGAAGTATTTTCCCGGCAGCCGGAAGGATGAAATTAACCGACGAATCACACCGGGCAAATACAGGCAGTTATTTGGGGAATTATCCAAAACGCAGTTGGAAATCGTTAATGACAATCAACCGGGGCATATCGTTGTAGCCGCCGGTCCGGGAAGCGGAAAGACACGCCTGCTTGTGCATAAACTGGCTTCTCTCCTGTTAATGGAAGATGTGAAGCATGAACAATTATTGATGCTCACTTTCTCCAGAGCAGCCGCCAATGAATTCCGAAGCAGGTTACACGATTTAATAGGTAATGCGGTGGGGTATATTGAGATAAAGACATTCCACTCCTATTGCTTTGATTTGTTGGGACGCCAAGGGTCTATCGAGAAATCAAAATCCGTAATTAAGGATGCAGTAGAAAAGATTAGAAACAGCGAAGTGGAAATCAGCCGCATCACCAAAAGCGTACTCGTGATTGATGAAGCCCAGGATATGACAGAAGACGAGTTCGCACTTATCGCAGCACTTATCGAAAAGAATGAATCATTGAAAGTTATTGCTGTGGGAGATGATGACCAGAATATCTATGCTTTCAGAAATTCCGACTCCCGGCATATGCAGTCTCTTATTACCAACTATCAGGCACGGCATTATGAGTTATGCGAGAATTTTCGAAGCAGGAGCAATCTCGTTGCATTTGCCAACGCGTTCGTCAATCTGATCCCGCACCGGATGAAACATACACCGATACAAGCCCATCAACTTGAAAAAGGTTCCATCCGTATTACACAATATCAATCCGACAATTTAATTGTTCCGCTAATAAAGGATGTTCTCGAAAGTCCGCTAGCCGGCACCACCGGCATACTTACAAAAACAAATGAGGACGCTGTCTTTATAGCTTGTCTTTTACAGGAACAAGGGATGCCTGTCCGGTTGGTACAAACTAATAGTGGAAACTTTTATCTGGGTGATTTAGACGAGATTCGTTATTTCAACCGGGCATTGGATCTGAGTCAAGATACTCATCTTATTGATGACGAACGGTGGGAAACTGCTAAGAGATGCCTTAAAAGAGAATTCGGCCATGCCCAATCATGGGAAATATGTCGCAATATAATACTCAATTTTGAACAAGTCTATTCGCGCAAATATCACTCGGATTGGACTAATTATCTTTTTGAGTCAAAGTTGGAAGATTTTTATCCGGTTCAAGGTGAAGCGATTGTTGTCTCTACTATTCATAAAGCGAAAGGAAAAGAATTCGACAATGTTTTTCTGCTCCTTACTAATATAGAATCACTTTCGGACGAAAAGAAGCGTGAAGTCTATGTCGCCATCACTCGTGCCAAACAAAATCTGTCTATTCACACAAACGGACATTATCTGAGCAATATTGCTAATGGTCTTGCAGAATACCGGATAAACAGCAATACATATCCGGCTCCGCAAAGTTTATGTTATACGTTAACTCATAGAGACTTATGGCTTGATTTCTTCATTGACTCTCATTGCCAGGCTGCAATAAATACCCTAAAAAGCGGTATGTCTCTACGACTTACAGAGAAAGGATGCACAGATTTTTCAAATAATGAGATTCTACGTTTCTCTAAAAAGTTTAAAGATATACTCAACGAATTAATACAGAAAGATTATAAACTGGAAAAAGCTTCTGTCAACTTCGTTGTATATTGGGAAAAACAGGAAGATAAGAAAGAAGCCAAGATTGTATTGCCGAAGGTTGTTTTTAAAAAGGTATAAAAGGAAATTGGATTACTCGGTTATTTACTAATATATTATCGTACCTTTGAAAAGTTAAAACCTAAAAGACTGACATGACAAAGATAAAAGTACAGAATACAGAGATTGCAGTCGTATCATATCATGATGACGATTATATTTCATTAACCGATATGGCACGCAGTCAAATGCAAGAACATATTATTTTCAGATGGCTTAGTCTGAAAAGTACCCTTGAATATATAGGTGAATAGGAAATGCTATACAACACTAATTTTAATTGTACCGAATTCGGTACAATTAAAATGCAGCCGGAAGCAATAATTTTGTACTTTCTGTAAAGACGTGGATTGAGCGCACAGGAGCTATCGGCATTATCTCAAAGGCAGGACGATATGGAGGCACATATGCTCACCGTGACATTGCCTACCATTTCGGAATGTGGATCAGTCCTCGTTTTCAATTGTTGCTTGTTAAAGAATACCAACGTTTAAAAGAGCAAGAACAGACTCAAGTAGGATGGAATGCAAAAAGAGAACTATCTAAGATTAATTACCGTATTCATACTGACGCTATTAAGCAAAATCTAATTCCTACCGAAGTTACCCCCAAACAAATAAGTATTATCTACGCCGACGAAGCTGATATACTAAATGTAACGATGTTCGGCATGACAGCTAAGATGTGGCATGAACAGAACCCCGAACTAAAAGGAAATATCCGCGACTATGCCTCTATCAACGAACTCATTTGTCTTTCTAATATGGAAAATCTCAATGCTGTCTTTATTAATCAAAGCATCCCACAAGGTGAACGGCTGATTAAGCTCAATCAAATTGCCATTCAACAAATGAAGATATTAGAAGGTGACGGAAAGAGGAAACTACTGAAATAAACTTCTTTATTATGTGTTTAGGATGTTCATGAGTAAGACACATATTCTTCCAACTTTATTCGTTTATTCCAACGTTTTTATGTAAATTTGCTACAAAACTAAAAATTAGGACAATATGTTTGCCAAAGAAACGTATATGCAGCGAAGAGCCCTGCTAAAAAAGAATTTAGGCTCCGGGGTATTGTTATTTCTCGGAAATGACGAGTGCGGACTGAACTACGAGGATAACACCTTCCGTTATCGTCAGGATTCTACTTTCCTTTATTATTTCGGACTTTCATGCGCCGGCCTTTCGGCTATTATCGATATTGATGAAGACAAAGAAATCATTTTTGGAGATGAACTGTCTATCGACGCAATCGTATGGATGGGATCGCAACCTACATTACACGAAAAATGTGAACGTGTGGGCGTAAAAAATCTGATGCCGTCCGCAGAAATTACAAGCTATCTCCACAAGTGCGTCCAGAAAGGGAAAGCGGTTCATTATCTGCCACCTTACCGTCCCGAGCATAAATTGAAACTGATGGATTGGTTGGGTATTCCCCCTACACGCCAGGAAGGTTCTGTTCCATTCATCCGTGCCGTTATCGCCCAACGTAATTACAAATCTGCCGAAGAAATTGTAGAAATAGAGAAGGCTTGCGATGTAACTGCCGATATGCACATCACCGCCATGAAAGTGCTCCGTCCGGGCATGTATGAATACGAAGTGGTAGCGGAAATGAACCGGGTAGCCGAATCTAACAACTGCCAGCTTTCTTTTGCCACCATTGCCACTATCAACGGACAGACTTTACACAACCACTATCATGGAAATAAAGTAAAACCGGGTGATTTATTCCTAATTGATGCAGGCGCAGAAGTAGAATCAGGCTATGCAGGCGATATGTCGTCTACCATTCCTGCCGACAAAAAGTTTACAGCCCGCCAGCGCGAAGTATACGAGATTCAGAATGCGATGCATCTGGAATCTGTAAAAGCCCTCCGTCCGGGTATTCCTTATATGGAGGTATACGAACTGTCTGCCCGTGTCATGGTAGACGGTATGAAGGCACTCGGATTGATGAAAGGAAATACGGAAGATGCGGTCCGCGAAGGTGCTCATGCGTTATTCTATCCTCACGGATTAGGTCACATGATGGGATTGGATGTACACGACATGGAAAATCTAGGAGAGATATGGGTAGGATATAACGGTCAGCCGAAGAGCACACAGTTCGGTCGCAAATCGCAACGTCTCGCCATTCCGTTGGAACCGGGATTTGTACACACGGTAGAACCAGGTATTTATTTTATTCCGGAACTGATTGACATGTGGAAAGGAGAAAAGAAATTTACCGATTTCATCAATTATGATGTAGTGGAAACTTATAAGGACTTCGGTGGTATCCGCAATGAGGAAGATTATCTAATTACAGAAACCGGCGCCCGCCGATTAGGTAAGAAGATTCCTTTGACACCGGAAGAGGTGGAAGCTTTAAGATAAAACAATGAATAACACCATGAAGAGACTACTTTTATCTGTATGGCTATTGTCACTTACCTTGCTATCCGCCGTAGCTGAAAACTATCCTTATAAAAGCGATGTGCTTTGGGTCACCGTACCCAATCATGCCGACTGGCTTTATAAAACAGGAGAAAAAGCAACTGTGGAGGTACAATTCTATAAATACGGTATCCCCAGAGATAACGTAACCGTCACTTATGAAATAGGTGGTGATATGATGCCTGTTGCCGATACCAAAGGAAGTGTAACTTTAAAGAATGGCAGGGGAGTGATTCCTGTGGGCACAATGAAAGAGCCGGGATTCCGCGACTGTCGCCTGAAAGCAACCGTAGATGGAAAGACCTATTCACATCATATCAAAGTAGGATTTTCACCGGAAAAACTTCGTCCGTATACCACCATGCCTTCCGATTTCAAGGAATTTTGGGAAAAGGCAAAAGCGGAACAAAAGGAGTTTCCCCTAACGTATACCAAAGAACATGTCGAAAAATATTCCACTGATGAAATAGACTGTTATCTCGTAAAATTGCAACTGAACAAACGTGGGCAATGCGTCTACGGATATTTATTCTATCCGAAAAAAGAAGGAAAGTTTCCGGTTGTCCTGTGCCCTCCGGGAGCAGGTATCAAAACCATCAAAGAACCTCTACGTCATAAATATTATGCGGAGCAAGGATGCATCCGTTTTGAATTCGAGATACACGGCCTGAATCCGGAAATGACTGATGAAGAATTTAAAGAAATCAGCAACGCTTTCAATGGCAGAGAAAACGGCTATCTGACCAATGGGCTCGACAGTCGTGATAATTATTATATGAAACGGGTATATCTGGCCTGTGTACGCGGTATCGACTTTCTAACTTCCCTGCCGGAATGGGATGGCAAAAATGTAATTGCACAAGGAGGTAGTCAGGGAGGCGCCCTGGCATTAATCACCGCCGGACTGGATGAACGGGTGACAGCTTGTGTCGCCAATCATCCTGCATTAAGCGATATGGCAGGCTATAAAGCCGGACGTGCCGGTGGATATCCTCATTTCTTTAGAAATTCGGTAGATATGGATACCCCCGAAAAAATAAAGACAATGGCCTATTATGATGTAGTGAACTTTGCTAAATTGATAAAAGCAGACACCTATATAACATGGGGATTCAATGATGACACCTGTCCTCCAACCACCAGTTATATTGTATACAATGTACTAAACTGTCCGAAAGAAGCCCTAATTACTCCTATTAATGAGCATTGGACCTCTAACGATACGGAGTATGGACATCTGCTTTGGATAAAGAAGCATTTAAAATAAAGAATCAATCATTCCATCTGGATACGGGCAACTCTTTCTTCCCGTAACCTTTCTTCCAGGCATACGCTTTTCTCTTTCGGAGATAAAGCGTATCACCGCTATGCTTTATCGCCTCCCAATTAAATATTGAATGGTGGTAGATGATCTTTTCAAACCAATAAAGGAGGTCATAAGTTATGAATGGTAGTATCATACACCACCATGAAAACAGTAATGACAAAATCAACGCTGGTATCAGAGTCAGAGAAAAGCATTCCCAATATTGCTTTGCATGTATCCGTAACTCCATATCTTCCCAAACTTCCAGATATTTATACCGGGTAAAGAAAAACCAGCCTAACATAAAATAGTGTTTCTTTCCTTTTCCCAAGAACCACTTTGCTAAAAGACTATTATAAAAAATCATATTCACATTTTTTTTGTTGCATGTAGTCCTTTTATAACAGCAAAAGTAACCAAAGGTTCAATATTATAGTTTAGTATAACAGTCATTATACAGTATTCTCCCCTAAAGAATCCTATTCAAATATTGTTTATTTTGTGTTCTCTTGCCTTACTACAACAAAAGGTAATTCATATTTTCTGCAAAGAAAGTACAAATAACGAATATATCCTAATTTTTCTACTTAATATTTAAAGCTACTACCTCCCAAAAATTCGCGCAGTAAAGACGTAGGCGGAATCTCCTTATCCTGTACAGGAACAAAATATTTGATAAACTTAAGTAACCGGTATGCTTCGCAATATTCAGGACAGTTGCGCGGTACACCCATCAGAATAGGTTCGGCATGCAAACGGAGTACTGCAAACTCAAAAAGCAACGCTGAATTAAACATTACGTCGGCATTCTCCTGATAGGGAAAAATCCATTTATCTTCACCGGCACGTACACTCGGCCAGCGTGATATCGTTTCACGTGCCGAATATCCCCGATAATTGAAGTCACGGATAATACGACGCAACAGACGGTTGTCAGTTGTCGGAATCCAGTTATGGTCATCCAAAGAGATGGTGGTCAATGCCGAAACATAAATCTTGAATTTCCGTTCAGCCGGTATATGCGGCGTCAGTTCCGGGTTCAGGGCATGAATACCTTCCAGAATCAGAATCGTATTATCTTCTATTTTCAGTTTATCACCTTTATACTCCTTCTTGCCAAGGGAGAAATTAAAACGAGGCAGTTCGACCTCTTCACCGCGCAGGAGTGCCTGCAACTGTTGATTGAACAGTTCCAAATCAAGTGCATACAGTGATTCATAATCATAATTTCCGTTTTCATCCAGAGGAGTCTCTTCACGATCCACAAAGTAATTATCTAAAGAGATCGGGAATGGTTTCAGTCCATTGGTCATTAGCTGTATAGAAAGCCGTTTGCTGAAAGTTGTCTTTCCCGAAGAGGATGGTCCGGCAATCAATACCAGTTTTACCCGGTTACCGTTTTCACCACGATGGAATATGGTATCGGCTATCTGGGCTATTTTCTTCTCCTGCAGTGCTTCTGCAACATTTATCAGATCGGTTGCATGTCCCTCTTCACAGGCCAGGTTAAAATCTCCGGCATTGTTAAGCCCCATGATATAACTCCAGTTCAGATATTCTTTAAAGACATCCAGCATTTTTTCCTGCTTCACTACATCTTCAAGCACATTCGGGTTTTCCCGACTCGGAATCCGAAGGAGCAATCCATCGTAATATTTCACGATATCGAATAATTTAAGATATCCGGTACTGGGTAGCAGATTCCCATAATAATAATCAATGGTATCACCCAATGTATAATAATAGGTATAGAGCGAACCGGAAGTTTCCAGTAATCTCACTTTATCATTCATTCCCCGTTCGCTGAAAACACGCACAGCTTCAGCCGTATGACATTCGATGCGATGATAGGAAATATTCTCCGCGATAATCTCCTGCATCCGTTGCTTGATGCGTGTCACATCTTCCAGTTCGATGGGACGGCCAATCCGCAAATTGCAGAAATAGCCTTTTGAAACAGGATGTTCTACAAACAATTTTCCGTCGGGAAACAGTTCCGTGACAGCCTTAAACAAGACAAAACAAAGCGAACGGACATACGTACGCATACCGGACTGATCTCTCACATCCAGAAACTCTACATCTTTATTATTATAAACTCTGAAATTCAGTCCCTCGGAACGATTATTGACCTTGGCACTTACTACTTGATAAGGAAAATTAAGATTAAAACCGTAATAAATATCCAAAAGTGAGCTTCCGATAGGGAATTCTTTGGAAATATTGTTATTTTTGCAACATATTTGTAACATCTGTTTCATCGAGTTCGTTAAAAGGTGAATAATTTGGGACTAATATACTTATAATCAGATAGAGAACAAATAACCATTAAAAATATTATAGATGGAATATTCTTTTTATGATTTTTTAAAGCTCATAGGCTCATTAGGACTCTTCCTTTACGGAATGAAGATTATGAGCGAGGGTTTACAAAAGGTCGCGGGTGACAGATTGCGAAGTATTCTAACGGCAATGACTACCAATCGGGTAACGGGAGTTTTAACAGGAGTGTTGATAACAGCTCTTATCCAGTCTTCTTCAGCAACGACAGTGATGGTCGTAAGTTTCGTAAACGCCGGATTGCTCACACTTGCCGAATCCATCAGCGTCATTATGGGTGCTAATATCGGTACTACCGTGACTGCCTGGATCATTTCAATTTTCGGATTTAAGGTTGATATGGCTGCCTTCGCTCTTCCGCTCTTAGCCATCGCCCTCCCGCTCATCTTCTCCGGCAAAAGCAACCGCAAGTCCATCGGTGAATTCATTTTCGGTTTTTCTTTCCTTTTCATGGGGCTTTCTTATCTGAAAGCAAACGCGCCCGACCTGAACGCCAACCCGGAAATGCTTGCCTTCGTACAGAACTACACGGACATGGGATTCTTCTCCATCATTCTGTTCTTACTCATCGGTACTATATTGACGATGATTGTACAGGCCTCCGCCGCCACCATGGCAATTACATTGATTATGTGCGCCAACGGATGGATCAGTCTGGAACTGGGAGCAGCACTTGTTTTGGGAGAAAACATCGGAACCACTATCACGGCCAATCTTGCCGCACTTACAGCCAATACACAGGCTAAGCGGGCAGCATTGGCTCATTTTGTTTTTAACGTGTTCGGCGTTATCTGGGTCTTGATTGTCTTCCATCCTTTCATGGAACTGGTAAACTGGGTAGTAGATACCTTTTTCCAAAGTAAC
Source organism: Bacteroides sp. AM16-13 (assembly GCF_003602705.1). Classification (NCBI taxonomy): domain Bacteria; kingdom Pseudomonadati; phylum Bacteroidota; class Bacteroidia; order Bacteroidales; family Bacteroidaceae; genus Bacteroides; species Bacteroides sp. AM16-13. Next base: position 23,688 of record NZ_QTLK01000016.1, on the reverse strand, counting down.
AATCCGGAAGTTGCCATCTCCTACAAGTTATCGGCTTTCCACTCGATTTTCAATATCTGTAATGTATGTATTCTGATATGGGCGGTTAAACTGATTGAACGTACCGTATGTGCTCTTATCCACCCCAAAGAAGAGGACGAAGAGCCCCGTTTGCGGTTTATCACCGGTGGTATGCTTTCTACCGCTGAACTTTCTATCCTTCAGGCACGCAAAGAAATCCATCTTTTTGCAGAACGTACACACCGGATGTTCGGCATGGTGCAGGATTTGCTACACACAGAAAAGGATGACGATTTCAACAAGCTGTTCAGCCGGATCGAGAAGTATGAGAATATCAGCGACAACATGGAACTTGAAATAGCCAACTACCTGAATCAAGTATCTGAAGGTCGGTTAAGCTCTGAAAGTAAATTACAGATACGTGCCATGCTGCGTGAAGTGACGGAAATTGAAAGTATCGGCGACAGCTGTTATAACCTGGCACGTACCATCAACCGGAAACGTCAGACCAACCAAGATTTTACCGAGAAACAATATGAGCATATTCATTTCATGATGAAGCTGACTAACGATGCACTTGCTCAAATGATTGTGGTAGTAGAAAAACCGGAACATCAGAACATTGACATCAATAAGTCCTTCAACATCGAGAATGAAATTAATAACTACCGTAACCAACTGAAGAATCAGAACATTCTGGACGTAAACAACAAAGAATACGATTATCAGATGGGAGTTTATTACATGGATATTATCGCCGAATGTGAAAAACTAGGTGACTACGTGGTGAATGTAGTAGAAGCCAGTAGTGATGTAAAAGAGAAAAAAGCTTCTTGATAGAGCTTAATTGAATGATAAAAAAGGAGAATCAGTCTATCATAGCATTACTGATTCTCCTTTTTAATTTAAATCATCCTCCAGAAAAACAAAAAAGACCGGGCATATATCTATACACCCGGCCATTCTCCTCTTAAATAATTCTCTCTCTCTTGGTTTTATCCTTCGTACGGTTCAAAATCTTCTTTGCCGACTCCGCATAACGGACAAGTCCAATCATCTGGAATGTCTTCAAAGGCTGTTCCTGGTTCAATTCCGCTTTCCGGATCTCCTTGTTCGGGGTCGTAAATATATTCACAGACCGTGCAAATGTACTTTTTCATAACGTTCGTATTTTTAAATGGTTTTCTGAATAATATAACACAAATAGCTGGATATTTGTTCAACACTATTTTCCAAACTAAAGAAAAAAGCTATCTTTGTAGTCATATTATCAAGCTAAAACAACAATATTATACTATGCTTATAGCACTATTGTCAACTTTAATAGTTTTATGCGCAGTCCTACTAATCAGTTTTTTATGGGAACGCAGGAAATGCCTACGGATGCAACAACGATTGTTCCGTGAATCCAGAAAGTTGGAACGTACCAGCCATATCGCCGGTGCCGTTTTAAAGAATGTACATGCTTTTATTCTGCTAATAGATAACGATTTTAAAGTACTGAAGACCAACTATTACCAAAAAACCGGAACCAGAAAAGGAACAGAAGAAAAAAGAGTGGGCGACCTGCTGCAATGCCGTAACGCATTGGCTGCCGAAGGAGGCTGCGGCACACATAGCTTCTGCGGTTCCTGTCCGATACGTACTGCCATACGTCAGGCCTTCGAACAGAGACGGAACTTCACGGATCTTGAAGCAACTTTATCCGTAGTCACATCGGATAATACGACTGTGGAATGTGATGCAGTCATATCCGGCTCCTACTTCCTTCTCAATGAAGAAGAGAATATGGTTATCACCGTACATGACGTCACCCGACGGAAACAGGCCGAAAATGAATTGAGACTAGCCAAAGAAAAAGCTGAAAAAGCCGATATTTCAAAATCTGCCTTCTTAGCTAATATGAGCCATGAGATCCGTACCCCTCTCAACGCTATTACCGGATTTGCAGAGATATTGGGCAGCGCAAATACCGAAGAGGAAAAGGCTCAATACCAGGAAATCATAAAAATGAATGCTGATCTCCTGATGCAGTTGGTCAACGACATTCTGGATATGTCCAAAATCGAAGCCGGAACCTTGGAATTTGTACAGACAACGGTCGACGTCAATCTATTGCTTTCAGATTTACAACAACTTTTCCAGATGAGAGTCAATGACGCTGGAGAAAAGATACAAATTATAGCAGAATCGTCTCGTTCTTCGTGCATGATTCAAACGGATCGTAACCGGGTGGCACAGGTGCTTTCCAACTTTGCCGGTAATGCCATTAAATTCACCCATGAAGGTAGTATCCGTATCGGATATGAGGCAAGAGATACCGAACTTTACTTTTATGTAAAAGATACCGGAGCCGGAATTCCGGCAGAAAAACTACCGGATGTATTCGAGCGTTTTGTAAAACTGAACAAAGATAAGAAAGGAGCCGGACTGGGACTCTCTATCTCTCAAACCATTGTCACGAAACTAGGCGGTCAGATTGGTGCGGATTCCGTAGAAGGTGAAGGCTCTACATTCTGGTTTACAATTCCTTATCGCACATGTGGTAAACCACGGTAACAAATTCGACTTCATAAAAAGTTTTAATTAAACATTTTATCACAATTTTATGTTGTATTTTTGCGGTTCAAACTAAACGCATGTATCTGCATGAGTACAAATAAAAATGACTATTATCATTTAGGACTTACGGATGACGAAGTCCTACAAAGCAGGGAGAAAAATGGTATTAACCTGTTAACACCTCCCAAGCGTCCTTCCCTCTGGAAACTTTATCTGGAAAAATTTGAAGACCCGGTTGTACGCGTACTATTAGTAGCAGCCGCTTTCTCGTTAATCATTTCTATCATCGAAAACGAATACGCTGAAACAATCGGAATTATAGCAGCTATCTTACTGGCTACCGGAATCGGTTTCTTTTTTGAGTATGATGCCAGCAAAAAGTTTGATCTGCTGAATGCAGTCAATGAAGAAACATTGGTAAAAGTGATCCGAAACGGACGTGTACAGGAAATTCCCCGCAAAGACATAGTGGTAGGTGATATTGTAATTCTGGAAACCGGTGAAGAAATTCCTGCCGATGGAGAATTACTGGAAGCCATCTCTTTGCAAGTAAACGAATCTAATCTGACAGGCGAACCCGTTATTAATAAAACAACTGTAGAAGCTGACTTTGATGAAGAGGCAACTTATGCTTCCAATCTGGTGATGCGTGGAACGACAGTGGTGGACGGTCATGGCACCATGCGCGTGCTGCATGTGGGAGATGCTACTGAAATCGGGAAAGTAGCCCGACAAAGCACGGAAGACAATCTCGAACCTACTCCGCTGAACATACAATTGACCAAACTCGCAAACCTCATCGGAAAGATTGGTTTTACCGTTGCCGGTCTCGCTTTCCTTATTTTCTTTGTCAAAGACGTATTGTTATTCTTTGATTTCGGTTCACTGAACGGATGGCACGAGTGGCTTCCTGTTTTCGAACGGACACTGAAATATTTTATGATGGCAGTTACGCTGATTGTGGTAGCTGTGCCCGAAGGATTGCCAATGAGTGTTACGCTTAGTCTGGCATTGAATATGCGCCGCATGCTTTCTACCAACAACCTGGTGCGGAAAATGCACGCTTGCGAAACAATGGGAGCCATCACCGTGATTTGTACGGATAAAACCGGTACACTGACTCAAAACCTGATGCAAGTGCACGAGCCTAATTTTTACGGCATCAAAAATGGCAGTGTTTTGTCCGATGATGATATCAGCACACTCATTGCGGAAGGAATCAGCGCTAACTCAACCGCTTTCCTCGAAGAGTCAACGACCGGTGAGAAGCCGAAAGGAGTAGGAAATCCCACCGAAGTAGCTTTATTACTCTGGCTTAACAAGCAGGGAAAAAATTATCTGGAACTTCGCGAGAAAGCACATATCCTCGACCAACTCACTTTCTCTACCGAACGGAAATTCATGGCAACCCTTGTTGAGTCGCCACTGATCGGGAAAAAAATACTCTATATAAAAGGAGCCCCGGAAATTGTTCTGGGCAAGTGTAAAGAAGTTGTCTTGGACGGACGACGAGTGGACGCCGTAGAATATCGTTCCACAGTAGAAGCACAACTGTTGGGCTATCAGAATATGGCTATGCGTACACTTGGATTTGCATTCAAGATTGTCGGAGAAAATGAGCCAAACGATTGTACGGAACTGGTTTCAGCCAACGACCTGAATTTCTTGGGAGTAGTTGCCATCTCCGACCCGATTCGTCCGGACGTACCTGCTGCGGTTGCTAAATGCCAGTCCGCAGGTATCGGCATCAAGATCGTGACCGGTGATACTCCGGGAACTGCAACGGAAATCGCACGCCAGATAGGTCTTTGGAACCCCGAAACAGATACCGAACGAAATCGAATCACCGGTGTTGCATTTGCTGAATTGAGCGATGAAGAAGCATTGAATAGAGTGATGGATTTAAAAATCATGTCCCGTGCCCGCCCGACTGACAAGCAACGCCTGGTGCAGCTGCTTCAGCAAAAAGGAGCAGTCGTAGCCGTAACCGGAGACGGAACCAACGATGCCCCGGCTTTGAATCATGCCCAAGTAGGTTTGTCAATGGGTACAGGTACTTCTGTTGCCAAAGAGGCCAGCGATATTACCCTGCTCGACGACTCCTTCAACAGTATCGGAACTGCCGTTATGTGGGGACGCTCCCTGTATAAGAATATCCAGCGTTTCATTGTTTTCCAGCTGACGATCAACTTCGTAGCACTGCTCATTGTCTTGTTAGGTTCTGTGATCGGTACGGAACTTCCGCTGACTGTAACACAAATGTTATGGGTGAACCTGATTATGGACACTTTTGCCGCTTTGGCACTTGCTTCCATTCCGCCCAGCGAAACCGTGATGCTTGAGAAACCCCGTCGAAGCACTGATTTTATTATCAGTAAGGCAATGCGGTCTAATATATTAGGTGTGGGCTCCATCTTCCTCATCGTACTGCTCGGAATGATTTATTATTTCGACCACAGCACGGAAGGTATGGATATACACAACCTGACCATTTTCTTCACCTTCTTTGTCATGCTGCAATTCTGGAATCTGTTCAATGCCCGTGTATTCGGCACTACCGATTCGGCATTCAAGGGACTTTCCAAATCGTATGGTATGGAACTTATTGTATTGGCTATTCTTGCCGGACAATTCCTGATCGTACAGTTCGGTGGAGCTGTATTCCGTACGGAGCCGCTCAACTGGCAAACCTGGCTTCTTATTATAGGCGTTTCGTCCACGGTGTTATGGGTTGGAGAACTTATTCGCCTTGTTCAACGTATTATTCACAAAAAAAACAGAAATGAAAAGTAAAGGAATAAAAAACCTTCTTATTGATTTGGGTGGTGTACTTATCAATCTCGACCGCCAACGTTGCATTGAGAACTTTCAGAAATTAGGGCTCCGGAACGTGGAGGACCTACTGGACATCCATAATCCGAACGGCCTCCTGATGCAACAGGAAAAAGGATTGATTACACCCGCCGAATTCCGTGACGGAGTTCATAAAATGATAGGCAAAGCAGTGAGCGACACACAAATAGATGCAGCCTGGAATAGTTTTTTAGTAGACATACCGACACACAAACTTGATTTATTATTAAAATTACGTGAGAAATATGTCGTCTATTTATTGAGCAATACCAACCAAATCCACTGGGACTGGACATGTATTCATCTGTTTCCCTACCGCACATTTAGGGTGGAAGACTATTTTGAGAAAACATATCTCTCTTTTGAAATGAAAATGGCCAAGCCCGAACCGGAGATCTTCAAGGCAATCATAGAGGATGCCGGTATCGAGCCGAAAGAAACACTCTTCATCGATGATTCCGAGATGAACTGTAAGGCAGCGCAAAATTTAGGAATTATCACTTATACAGCAAAAGCAGGCGAAGACTGGAGCCATCTTTTCAACAGCAAATAATTTTAGAGATATGCAGATTATACGTGACACATCGGCTATTAACCCGGAACCCAGTGTAGCTACCATCGGTTTTTTTGATGGAGTACATGCAGGACATCGCTATCTGATTCAGCAAGTGAAAGAGATAGCCGCCGCCAAAGGTCTACGCTCTGCATTAGTTACTTTCCCCGTTCATCCCCGCAAAGTGATGAATGTGGATTACCGTCCGGAACTTCTGACTACCCCGGAAGAAAAAATAAGTCTGCTTGCAGACATCGGGGTAGACTACTGCCTGATGCTTGATTTCACCCCGGAAGTTTCCCGGCTTACCGCCCGGGAGTTCATGACACAGCTGTTAAAAGAACGCTATCAGGTAAAATACCTGGTTATCGGCTATGACCATCGTTTCGGGCACAACCGCAGCGAAGGCTTCGAGGATTATGTACGCTACGGAAAAGAAATTGGCATAGAAGTGATCCGCGCCAAAGCATATACCAGCAATATAGAAATAGAGAACGTACCCAATGTTCCGGTAAGTTCTTCCCTGATCCGCAAACTTCTTCATCAAGGAGAAGTAGACCTGGCTGCCGACTGCCTGAAATATGAATATTTCCTGGACGGAATAGTAGTAGGCGGCTATCAGGTAGGCCGCAAAATAGGTTTTCCAACGGCCAATTTAAGCGTGGATGATCCTGATAAACTGATCCCCGCGGATGGTGTATATGCCGTATGGGTGACATTCGATAAAAAGACATATATGGGGATGCTGAACATAGGTGTCCGCCCCACGATTGATAATGGGCCCAACCGGACCATTGAGGTGAATATCCTTCACTTCCATTCGGACATATACGATAAATTCATCCGGCTTACTTTTGTAAAACGGACGCGTCCCGAACTGAAATTCTCCAGTATCGACGAGTTAATAGTGCAACTCCATAAAGATGCAGAAGAGACGGAAGCTATTCTTCTTGCCAGCAAGGCAGGCAGTAACAGCAGAGAAACAAAATAAATAATACAATAACCGAACAATAATAATTTAAAAATAGATTCTTATGCAAAAGTCATTTATGAGCATCTCTTTGGTGGTAATAGCTATTTCGATGTTAGCTATGTTTATCTATAGTTTCTTTACAACTAACTAAAGACCAATGAAAACGGCTATCAAACTGATATTAATAGACCTTCTCATTGCGCAGATTGTCGCCCCTATCCTGATTATGATTCCCTGTACGATCTATTTGTTAGTCACCACAGGAGATTTGGATAAGGTTGCCCTGACGCAAATGATTATGATTCCGGCCCAATTAGCCGGTCAGATTATGATGGGTATTTATCTATGGAAAGCCGGCTATATCAGTAAAAAGAAAGCGACATGGTCGCCTGTATCAGTGCCATTCCTAATTTGTAGCGGGCTGGCTATTCTCACCGCTGGCTTTCTGGTATCTGCACTTATGGGACTGCTAGACTGGATACCCAACATCATGGAGCAATCTTTCGACATTCTCCAATCCGGTTGGGGCGGTATTCTTGCAATAGCTATCATCGGTCCTGTACTTGAAGAAATCTTGTTTCGCGGAGCAATCACCCGCGCTTTACTTCAACAATACAATCCGACTAAAGCCATTCTGATTTCCGCGCTTCTGTTCGGCGTCTTTCATATAAATCCGGCCCAGATCCTTCCCGCATTTCTGATCGGTATCCTGCTGGCATGGACTTATTACAAAACAGGCAGCCTGATACCTTGTATACTCATGCACGTGCTCAACAACTCGCTATCCGTATATCTTAGCATCAAATATCCCGAAGCCGAGAATATGGATGACCTGATTAACGGTAGCCCGTATCTCGTCGCTCTGGTCGGTTCAATCCTGCTACTTATCTGCACCATACTGACCATGAACAATCTGACTTCCAAAAAGCAACCATAAAAAAAGGGAAGTTTTTCACTTCCCCTCTTTTGCTTTGAATGCCAATGCATACATTCGTATTTGTTTCACCATCGACAGCAAACCATTGCTACGCGTTGGCGACAGATGCTCTTTCAGCCCAATCTTGTCTATAAAATAAAGATCTGTATTCAAGATTTCATCAGGAGTATGTCCTGAAAGGACTTTAATCAATAAGGCAATAATTCCTTTGACTATCAAAGCATCACTTTCCGCTTTAAAAACGATTTTACCATCTACATCATCCGCTTGAAGCCACACCCTACTTTGGCATCCTTCAATCAGATTTTGTTCCGTCTTATATTTTTCTTCAAGTGGTTCCTGCTCATTTCCTAAGTCAATAAGTAGTTGATAACGGTCCATCCAATCGTCGAAGTCACTGAATTCTGCAATCACTTCGTCCTGTAATTCATTAATTGACATTATAAATAATTATTTAATCCTGTTATTTCTCATTATAGATCACTTCCAATACCGTCTGGCCTACTGCTTTCAACGTATTCTTATCTATATGCTCCATATTGTCATTGACGGTATGCCATGTCGGAGTAAAGTCACCCTCCTGATTATATGGAATAATATCGATTGTTTTAATACGTGCCAAGCGATTAATGAACAGATGGTCGTCGGTAACAAATCCTCCGTTACCATCCATGAACGTCTTCCCGTTGCCAATCTTCTTCGCCGCTTTCCAGACTTTCTTATTTATATCGGGAGCAAATTCTTCAGAATATCCCTCTTTCATAAACACGCTACCTTCACCGCCCACCATATCGAGCAGGATGCCAAAACGTGCATTATATCCCTGTACATGAGGATTGCGTGCCCAATACTGTGATCCGAGACACCAGAATTCCTCTTTATGCTGCCCCGTATAGAACTGCGGCGCACCATAATCCTCTGCATCCAGCAAAATAATATCGATACCTAACTCCGGTTGTTGCTGATTGACCAAGCGAGCTATTTCCAATAAAGCCCCTACACCACTGGCACCATCATTGGCACCCAAAATCGGAGTATTATGATTCTTCTCGTCAGGATCGTTATCAGCCCATGGACGTGTATCCCAGTGCGCAAACAGAGCGATTCGTTTTTTGCTTTCCGGCTTATAAGAACCGATAATGTTTCTCGCTTTCAACAGAGTTCCGTCATAAGCAATTAAATCTGCATATTGATTAGTCACTTGAGCACCGAAAGCCTCCAACTGACCGGCAAGGTAATTGCCACAGGCAACATGTTCTTTTGTATTAGGAACACGAGGTCCGAAATCCACCTGATTCTTTACATACAAATAAGCACTATCCGCATCAAATTGAGGTACATTCACTGCTGTCTCTTCGCTTTGTTCACTCGTACTATTTGCCTTATTACCTCCTCCGCAAGAGAATGCTGATAATAACAAAAAGGCACTCATTAATACTATCATAGTTTTCTTTTTCATCGTCCTTTCATCTATTAGGGCTTCAAAATTAGTTATTTTCATCACAGCATCGTTCAGATGGAATGGTTTATTAACATATAAACTTCAGTTCCACATTTTTCTTTCCGACCACAAGTTCCACTTTTGCGCCATTTATAAGCGGCAGATTATGAGTCACGTGTCCTACCGGAAAATTAAAGCAGACCGGATAATCATACTCTTTTACTAAATCCGCCAAAGCTGCATACAATTCCTTACCCAACGAACAGTCTTCTTCATATTCCGTAAATTGGCCGATAATCAGTCCGGACAGTTTTTCAAGCACGCCTCCCAATTTCAAATTATACATCATACGCTCGATGGCATGCGGACGTTCGCTGACATCTTCAATAAACAGTATCGTCCCTTCTGCCGGAATATCGTATGGAGTTCCCCGCAAACCGTATGCTACCGCCATATTACCACCATGCAAAACGCCTTGTGCAGTCCCCTGCTTATTCAGTTTGTGCTTCTCGCACGTATAAGAAGGGATATTCCCAAATAAGATATCCTTCAGATAGTTCGTACAAAGATCATCTTCCGGTTCTACCGTAAGATGACGGGCCATCAACGAATGTAGAGAAGCATATCCATTTTTCTGAAACAGATTGTGCAACGCTGTTATATCGCTAAAACCCAGTAACCATTTCGGATGTTCACGAAAAGCCGTAAAATCAATTTTATCAATCAAATGTACCGCCCCGTACCCTCCGCGACTACACAGAATAGCTTTCACCTCAGGGTCGTCCATCGCGTCCTGCAAATCTTTCAGCCGTTGCCTGATTGTTCCGGCATATCTCCCGGATGAACTTCCGGCATATTTTCCCATAGCCACTTTCAAGCCCCATGATTCTATCCGTTTCTTGGCTCCTTTCAGGAATTGTTGGTCTATCTTACTCGAAGGTGATACAATAACCACTTTATCACCTTTCTGCAAAAAGGGAGGAAATTGAATATCCATATATATTCTTATTTAATTGACTTTCGTTGATAAAATACCAGACTGCCCGGATGCATTTGTTTTCATCTGCAAAAATACAGGAAAAAACGGTTCCATGCACATCCAACAGTCAAAACAAATGAAATATAGCAAAATGTTACATAACGGATGCATTTTTTCGGGTTATAATCGTTATTTTTTCAATCATTTTTCTGATATTTGCTAAAAATCTAACGTTATGGAACCTATTCTAAATTTTGCCCAGCTAACGGCCCATCTCAAAAAACTAAACCATAGAAAACGAATTGCCGTGGTCTGTGCCAACGATCCTAACACAGAGTATGCCATCTCTCGTGCGCTGGAAGAGGGAATTGCAGAATTTCTTATGATTGGAGATTCTACAATTCTGAAGAAATATCCCACGCTCAAACAATATCCCGAATATGTAAAAACTATCCATATCGAAAATCCGGACGAAGCGGCACGCGAGGCTGTCCGTATCGTTCGCGAAGGGGGAGCCGATATTTTGATGAAAGGGATTATCAATACAGACAACTTACTGCACGCCATACTCGACAAAGAAAAAGGGTTGTTGCCGAAAGGAAAAATCCTCACGCATTTGGCAGTGATGGAAATTCCTACTTATCATAAACTGCTTTTCTTTTCGGATGCTGCGGTCATTCCGCGTCCCACGCTACAACAACGCATAGAGATGATTTGGTATGCTATCTGTACCTGCCGCCACTTTGGCATCGAGCAGCCGCGTGTCGCATTGATTCACTGTACGGAAAAAGTGAGTGCCAAGTTCCCTCATTCATTAGATTATGTGAATATCGTAGAGCTTGCCGAAGCGGGAGAATTCGGAAATGTGATTATTGACGGCCCGCTGGATGTACGTACTGCGTGCGAACAGGCAAGTGGTGATATTAAAGGGATTGTATCTCCTATCAACGGACAGGCAGACGTACTGATATTCCCGAACATCGAATCGGGCAATGCATTCTACAAATCTGTCTCCCTGTTTGCAAAAGCAGAGATGGCAGGATTACTGCAAGGACCTATTTGTCCTGTAGTACTTCCGTCGCGTAGCGATTCCGGCTTGTCCAAATATTATAGCATTGCGATGGCATGCTTACAAGTGTCAGGAGATTGCGAGTGCAGAAAACAGGCCAGTCAGGTCACCAACTCATCATTCTAAATTCACCATTTAAAACTCACCATTCATGAAAATACTGGTTATCAACCCCGGCTCAACTTCTACAAAGATTGCGGTTTACGAAAACGAGACTCCGTTATTTATCAGCAATATAAAACATTCCGTAGAAGAGCTGTCTGCTTTTCCCGAGGTAATAGATCAGTTTGAATTCCGCAAAAATCTGGTATTACAAGAATTGGAGAATAACAAGATTCCTTTTTCTTTTGACGCAATCATCGGACGCGGAGGTTTGGTGAAACCGATACCGGGCGGAGTGTATGAGGTGAACGATGCCATGAAACGTGATACAGTGCATGCCATGCGTACCCATGCCTGCAACTTAGGAGGACTGATTGCCAGCGAACTGGCCGCCACCCTACCCGATTGCCCGGCTTTCATCGCTGATCCGGGAGTGGTGGATGAACTGGAAGACATAGCCCGCATTACAGGTTCTCCGTTAATGCCGAAAATTACCATCTGGCACGCCTTGAACCAAAAAGCAATCGCGCGGCGTTTCGCCAAAGAACAAGGGACGCAATACGAAGAGTTGGATTTAATCATCTGCCATTTAGGAGGAGGTATTTCTGTCGCAGTCCATCACCATGGAAGAGCCATCGACGCCAACAATGCGTTGGACGGCGAAGGCCCTTTCTCACCGGAACGCGCCGGCACACTTCCTGCCGGTCAACTGATCGACCTTTGTTTTAGCGGTCAGCATACCAAAGACGAATTGAAGAAACGTATTTCCGGACGTGCCGGATTGACTGCTCATTTAGGTACGACCGATGTGCCTGCCATCATCCAATCGATAGAAGAAGGAGATAAAAAGGCGGAATTAATACTGGACGCCATGATTTATAATGTTGCAAAAGCGATAGGCGCCAGTGCTACTGTACTTTGCGGGAAAGTAGATGCTATCCTCCTGACAGGAGGAATCGCTTATTCGGACTATGTGGTTTCAAGGCTGAAAAAAAGAATCTCTTTCCTGGCTCCCATCTATGTTTATCCGGGAGAGAATGAAATGGAGTCATTAGCTTTTAATGCCATAGGAGCATTGAAAGGAGAATTGCCGATACAAGTTTACAAGTAACATAAACTATTGATTTATCGGTTCCATCGGTTTCATCTTATTTTACTCTATACTTTTACCTGCTATCTCCTTATTTATCAATTCTTCAAGAATCAGGTGAGATGGATGAACCGCAAACCTTGTAGTAACATTTATGGTACTTATTTCTTAAGAAAGAGTTACTTCTTCCAACAAGGCAAGCTCCCAGCTACGCCAAACAATAGTAATTAACTTCAGTTCACCTTTCGCCTTGGCTTCTGCCACCAGCTCATCTTCACTATAACGAAGTAACTGTTCGCGCGCCTCATCAGCAAGGGCACGTATTTCTTTTTCCGAAGCACCGGCTTTTGCATATTTCACCTCAAGCAGATAGGTGAAAGGAGGAAGTACGGGAACCGACAGACTAGGTTTGAAGAAGAAATCTGCAAAGCCTTTATTCAATTCGTATTCTGGATAAAGTTGATAATAACGATACATTCCTAAATAAGCAAGCAAGAAGCCTTTAATGTGCGCTTCACCTTCAATATATTCACGAATACGGCTTTGCTCACGAACAGCGTTGGCGATAAAATCGAACAAAGGTTTCCAATCTCCTCTGAAAGCCATATTCTCAAATAAAGCACTCATCTTGTTCATGTCTATTTTAAAGATATCATGCTTGATGTAGCCTTGTATCAAGAAGTTAAAAAGCTGTTCTCTTACAACTAAATTCGGTACATGCAGGATGGGTCTTCCCACCATATCTACACCTTTGATGGAAAGAAGTCCGAAATAGAATAATAAAGACTTGAAATTACTGGGGTCCGTCATCTCCAATGCAGAAAAATGAGTAACAATGTCAGTAATAATCTCTCCTTGCTCGGCTATTTCCTTTATAACAGAAAAATTCTCTCCCAATCCATGATCTAATTTTATCAAGTATGCCAACTTGTTAAAGTCAGTGCGAATGTTAGGGTCTACAATTTCTTTAGGCTTTTTATGATGAAGTACAAAAGATTTCAGAAAATAAAGTGCCATGTCAGAATTAAACATACACTGTTCCAATGTATCTTCACTAAAGCAATAATTGTCATAATTGGGTTTCATCATGGCAACTATTTCATCTATAGATTCTTGAAGTACTCCCTGCTCTTTATAATATGTCAACATCTCACGCAACTCTTTCTCACTGAATCCAACCAAATCATTAAACCATGAATCATTTGTGATATTAGTTCCGATGTTAAAGCCACTAGTCACATCATCCATCGTCACCGGACTCACTCCGGTAATAAACAAGCGTTCAAGAGCAGCTCCGGTTCCGGTAGTAGCGGATTTTATCACGTTAAAGAAGCCACGAATAAAACCTTCGCCATGCGTTGCTTTCCTGTAAAACTCCGTACCGTAAGTTGAAAGAATGGTATTGGTGAAATTATCATATTCATCAATGAGTAAATAAATACGAATATTTTTCTTACGGGTAGCATAGGAATTAATCGCAGACAGAAAAACACCGGGTTCTTCTTGTATTTTCTCATCAAGAACATCCCAAATTTCTTTTCCCAATAAATCTTCATACTTAAAGACAAAATCTTTAAGTTTGCTACAACAATGCAGCTTAAACGATAGTTCTACTTCATTGACATTGGAACTCACTTCCGAAAAATTAAATCGCATGATGAGAAACTGATTGTGAAGCTTCGTCGGATGCTGACCTATGTATAGCTGACCAAACAACTCGTCAAACTGTTCAGCATGATTTACGTCATAATAGGCCTCTAACATAGCCAAAGTCAGACTCTTCCCAAATCTACGGGGACGTATCAGAAACAGATAAGGCGGTTGCATCTCTATTTTTTCAATGAACATTGTCTTATCTACATAATAATAATTCTCTTTCTGAATTCGGCTAAAATCAGTTATTCCGTAAGGTATTTGTTTCATCATATTGCGATTCCTTTCAATTTATCTGTCCCTTATTTCTGCAGACTTTTTTCAATATTCTGCAAACGGCGTTCTAATGCTGCATACTTTTCATCCTTTTCTTTTAAAAGACGCTCGTAGAGTTCAGTGATTTTGTCGATAGGATTGAAGTTGTTAACTCGACTATCATTAATACTATCTTCGGTATCAGACTTAACTATACCCATGCTGATGTTTGCCCCACCTGCACTTTGTTCTGAATTATTCACCGTATTATTTTCAAACACCACCGTCTGTGCATCCTCCTCCAAAGTCTTGAGATAATCGAAAGGGACATTCAATGCACGTGCAAAGCGTTGCAACATCTCATCATCAATCACCTTCATCTTCTCATATTTAGAAACAGCAGGTTGTGAGAGATGTACTAATTCACTCAAACCCTCCTGGTTCATATTCTTTTCAATACGGGTACGACGTATATTGCGTCCGTGATGGACTCTCCCAATTGTCAATTCTTCTGTTTCCATTTTTATTTTCTTTCTTTTTAAAATCCAACAAATATACAAATGAAAAGTTTCGCTCGAAGCAAATATACGAAAAAAACGAATAGATGTGATAATATGGATAAAATGAATATTACAACCTGACAAATAGAATAAAATGAATACTTCAAACAGCGTATAATGTGTTAAATTATCACGAACTTTACCGCACGAAAGGGCAACAAAACAAAAGAGCTTACGAACATGAAAAGAATATTGACAAATAAAGAATACAGGTTCATAAAAGAGCTCAAAGAATTGATGACTAAATACAATGCAGTGATCTCTACAGATGCACAAGGAAAAATTGAGATTGTTGTGAATGAAGACGACGAATCATTTGATTTTGAAACAGAAAGCACGATCTATTTAGGAGAATATTTTTCGGATAATGAGCTAAATGAATTACTGGAAAAGAACTTAGCACACATAATACGAATAAAAGAGGAGTATAAAACAAACTTGTAAACGGATTTATATAATTGAAAAATCATTAATCCAAATTTCGATATAAACACCCCACCAGATTTCTTTAGAACCAACGGCCTCTTCCTTTTAAAGGAAGGGGGCGTTCCTTTAAAAGGAGTGAAGCTTTGGTTTTAAAGCAAGAAAAACGACCTTATTAACAGGTATATTTGCCTGTATCATAAACTTTTTAAATAAAAAAGCTCTTTCAAAGAAATTTTTCTCATATCTTTGCGACGTGTTAAGTTAATAAATTGATTAAGGTCGATTTTTGACTGTTTCGAATCGGGAAGTATGGGGGTACTTTCCGATTCTTTTTTGGGGAGGATATAATAAGGTGTCTTTCATCTTTTTAAAGGTTTTAATAAACTGGATAAATCTAATATATACTAACTCTATATATAAAACAGTTCAACTCCGGAGGATACTAATAAAAAAGAAGGCTGTTTCAAAATTAAATTTGAAACAGCCTTCATTATATATAGAAGTTATCGCTTTCTTACTTCTTTTCCGGTCTTGGCAACAAAACCTTTCTTGAAAGTTTGAATTTGCCAGTTTTCGGATCGATATCAATCAGTTTTACCTCGATTTCATCACCTTCTTTGATTCCGGCTTCTTCTACTGTTTCCAGACGTTTCCAGTCAATTTCGGAGATGTGCAGCAAACCATCCTTGCCCGGCAAGAATTCGATAAATGCACCATAAGGCATAATAGAACGAACTTTACCTTTATAAACTTCGCCTACTTCAGGAACAGCAACGATTGCTTTAATCATGCGCATTGCATCATCAATACATTTCTTGTTTGTTCCGGAAACTTCGATGCGTCCCATACCATCAATTTCTTCGATAGTAATCACAGCACCAGTTTCTTCCTGCATACCTTGGATGATCTTTCCACCAGGACCGATCACAGCACCGATGAATTCTTTAGGAATTGTCATCGTTTCGATACGTGGAGCATGTTCTTTCAGGTCGGCACGTGGTTCAGCAATTGTTTCAGTAATCTTATTAAGGATATGCATACGTCCTTCTTTAGCCTGGTTCAAAGCACGTTCCAGAATGTCATAAGACAGACCGTCTACCTTGATATCCATCTGTGTAGCAGTGATACCGTCTTTTGTTCCGGTCACCTTGAAGTCCATATCTCCCAAGTGGTCTTCGTCACCCAGGATATCAGACAATACAGCATATTTTTCTTCGCCCGGATTCTTAATCAATCCCATAGCGATACCCGATACTGGTTTCTTGATCTTCACACCTGCATCCATCAATGCCAATGTGCCGGCACATACGGTAGCCATAGAAGAAGAACCGTTAGATTCGAGGATATCTGAAACCACACGTACTACATACGGATAGTCAGCAGGAATCTGTCCTTTCAAAGCACGCCAAGCCAAGTGACCGTGACCAATTTCACGACGGCCTACACCACGTTGTGCTTTTGCTTCGCCTGTAGAGAAAGGAGGGAAGTTATAATGTAACAAGAAACGTTCTTTTCCGTGTTCCAAAACATCGTCGATAATCTTCTCATCCAGTTTTGTACCCAGAGTAACAGAAGTCAATGACTGTGTTTCACCACGAGTAAAGATAGCAGATCCGTGAGGGCCAGGCAGAGGACCTACTTCACACCAGATCGGGCGGATTTCGGTAGTCTTACGACCATCCAGACGCTTACCTTCGTCCAAAATAGAACGGCGCATGGCTTCTTTTTCTACATCGTGGTAGTAACGGTCGATCAATGCAGCCTTTTCGTCCAACTCTTCTTCAGAGAATTGAGCTTTGAATTCTTCGCGGATCGCTTCGAAAGCAGCAAAACGTTCGTGTTTGTTATTGTTTCCGGAAGCGGCAACTGCGTAAGCCTTGTCGTAACATGCTTCGCGAACAGCCTTGCGCAAGTCTTCGTCGTTTACTTCGTGGTTGTATTCACGTTTTACAGTTTTTCCAACCTCTTCAGTCAACTCCATCTGCGCTTTGCAATGAATCTTGATAGCTTCGTGAGCCACTTTCATTGCTTCCAGCAATTCAGCTTCAGATACTTCATGCATTTCACCTTCTACCATCATGATGTTCTCATAAGTAGCGGCTACCATCAAGTCCATGTCAGCTTTTTCCAGTTGTTCAAAAGTAGGATTGATAACGAACTGACCGTCGATACGCGCTACACGCACTTCAGAAATCGGTCCGTTGAAAGGAATATCTGAAACGGCAAGTGCTGCAGAAGCGGCAAGTCCTGCCAATGCATCCGGCATATCCACACCATCAGCAGAAAAGAGGATGATGTTCACATATACCTCTGCGTGATAATTATCGGGGAATAAAGGACGGAGAGCACGGTCTACAAGACGGCAAGTCAGAATCTCATAATCAGAAGCTCTACCTTCTCGCTTGGTGAAACCACCAGGGAAACGGCCGAATGCCGCAAATTTTTCTTTGTACTCTACCTGCAAAGGCATAAAATCTGTTCCGGGAACTGCATCTTTAGCGGCACAAACAGTAGCTAACAACATGGTGTTGCCCATGCGAAGCATTACAGAACCGTCTGCCTGTTTTGCCAACTTTCCCGTCTCGAGTGTGATGGTTCTTCCATCAGGTAACTCGATTGTCTTAACAATTGGGTTAATCATAAAAATTGTTTTATCTATACTTTTTCTTTCAAAATTCCTGCAAAGATATACATTTATCGTGGTAATCAGGTGGAAATGAGGTAAAAAGTTAGTGGTGAACTGATTTTTTTTCAAAATTAGGATGAAGAACCCGGCAAAATGCTTTGACTAATCTCGAAAAGAAGTATATTTGCATCTCGTTAATAACACACACTATATGAAAAAGGTTACTTTTGCAGCGCTCGCCGCACTTACTATTACTGCTTGTAGTTCCGGTCCTAAATTCCAGGTGAACGGGGATGTATCAGGAGCCGATGGTAAAATGCTTTATCTCGAAGCTTCCGGTCTGGAAGGTATTGTTCCGCTCGATTCAGTGAAGCTGAAGGGGGAAGGTACATTCAGTTTCAAGCAGCCTCGTCCCGAATCACCCGAATTTTATCGCTTGCGGATTGACGACAAAATCATCAATTTTTCTGTAGATTCTATCGAAACGATTCAGATTAAAGCGCCGTATGTGGATTTCTCCACTACTTACACGGTGGAAGGTTCGGAAAACAGCAACAAGATAAAAGAGCTGACGCTGAAGCAGATCCGCCTGCAAAAAGAGGTGGACGACTTGCTGGCAGCTTTACGCAGTAACAGAATGGGGCACGATGTATTTGAAGACAGTCTGGCAACGTTGCTCAACAATTACAAGGAAGATGTCAAGGTAAACTATATTTTCGCTGCTCCCAACACGGCAGCCGCTTACTTTGCCCTGTTCCAAAAACTCAATAATTATCTGATATTCGATCCGTTGAACAATAAAGATGATGTGAAATGTTTCGCTGCTGTCGCTACGAGCCTCAACAATGCGTTCCCTCATGCCGTACGTTCCAAGAACCTTTATAATATTGTAATTAAGGGGATGAAGAACACGCGCCAGCCACAGGCGAAAGCATTGGAAATTCCTCAAGAGAAAATAGTGGAAACCGGCATTATCGACATCGCCCTGCGTGACGTGAAAGGAAATGTGCGCAAACTGACCGACCTGAAAGGAAAAGTCGTATTGCTCGATTTCTCTGTATTCCAGTCGCCTGCCGGTTCTCCTCACAACCTGATGCTTCGCGAACTATATAATGAATACGCAAAACAAGGACTGGAAATATATCAGGTATCTCTCGATGCGGACGAACACTACTGGAAAACTGCGGCAGACAACCTTCCCTGGGTTTGTGTACGCGATGGAAACGGAGTGTATTCTACCAACGTAGCTGTATATAATGTTCGTCAAGTTCCATCTATCTTTTTGATTAACCGTAACAACGAATTAAAGCTTCGCGGCGAAGATATCAAGGATTTGGAAGCAGCTGTCAAGTCATTGCTCTAAGTTGTTATAATTTAGCATATTTCATTTAAATATGTTACATAGCATCTTTTTTCACTTGACACGTATCACTTAAAAGTCTATCTTTGCAAAGAAATAATGATAAGAGGGTTCCAACATGGCTCATGTTGGAATTCTTTTTTGTTTATATGACCATTTAAAACAATTAAAGGAGGAAAACATCATGGCTTATATGTCAGAAGAAGGTTACAAGAAACTGATGGCGGAACTGAAGGAACTGGAAACAGTGGAACGCCCGAAGATCTCTGCGGCAATAGCCGAAGCCAGAGATAAAGGAGACTTGTCGGAAAATGCAGAATACGATGCCGCCAAAGAGGCGCAGGGTATGCTTGAAATGCGCATCAACAAATTGAAAGCTACCATTGCAGACGCAAAAATCATTGATGAATCTAAGCTGAAAACAGATTCTGTACAGATTTTAAATAAAGTGGAACTGAAGAATGTAAAGAACGGTATGAAGATGACTTATACCATCGTTTCCGAAAGTGAAGCTAACCTGAAGGAAGGAAAAATTTCCGTTAACACCCCGATTGCACAAGGTCTGCTTGGCAAGAAGGTGGGTGATGTAGCCGAAATCACTGTTCCACAAGGTAAAATTGCATTGGAAGTAGTAAACATATCAATTTAACGTAAAGGCAGGTCTCCTTGTGGGGCTTGCCTTCATTTATCAATAAAAGTTATGGCAACAATATTCAGTAGAATCATCGCAGGCGAAATCCCCTGCTACAAGGTGGCGGAAAACGAAAAGTTTTTTGCGTTTCTCGATATCAATCCGTTGGTAAAGGGACACACATTGGTGGTGCCCAAACAGGAAGTAGACTATATTTTCGATTTGAGCGATGAGGACCTGGCTGCTATGCATGTATTTGCAAAGAAAGTGGCCCGTGCCATTGAAAAAGCTTTCCCCTGTAAAAAGGTGGGCGAAGCGGTTATCGGACTGGAAGTTCCTCATGCACATATTCATTTAATTCCTATTCAAAAGGAATCGGATATGTTGTTCTCGAATCCGAAACTGAAATTGTCGGATGGAGAATTCAAGTCCATAGCACAAGCAATCAACTCCTCTCTATAAAACATGATGATGAAATAAGCAAGAGCGTTCTGTGAAGGACGCTCTTTTTTTGTTCCATGCCTTGAAACAAAGTGTTCCTCGGTGTGAAACGAAGTGTTCCTCACCGAGGAACAACCTGTTCCACACCGAGAAACTTTTATCGCTCCTTACTTTCGGCAACTTCTACCAAATAAACTCCGATACAGATAAAAATAATGGCAAACGTCTGCGTCCAGCTAAAACGGTCTTGTCCCAAAGCAAGGGAGGCAATAGTTGCCACAATCAGAATCAGATAACCATAAATGGCAACCACCGTTGTCTTCAGATATTTCAAACCGACAGGCAACAACATATAACTGATAGTGGTCGGGAAAATCAATACGAACATCAGGATAAGGAAAGGTGTCCAATGGAACGGCATGGAGAATACCGGAGCATCAAATCCCGTAATGAACGTTACTATTATAGCAGATACAGCAGCACCGGAAAAAGTATAGCGCAACATGGTTATTGCTCCGATAGCAGTCAAGATACGCTGACTAAGAATCAGATAGACAGCATATACCACAGAGCTAAGAAGACAAAGCATATTTCCCGTGAAAGCATCGGACGCCAAATCATCACTTTGCTGGGTTAAAATACAAACCAATGCTCCTATCAGACCGATAGAAATTCCTATTATTTTTTTAGTGGTCGCCTTCTCCTTATAAAAGAATATCATCATGAGAAAAACCCAAATAGGCTGAAGGCTGGTAAAAATGGAACTGGAAACAGGAGTTGTTTTACTCAATCCCGCCAGGTAGAGAAACATAAAGCCATAAAGTCCCAAGGCCCCCAACAGGAAAAGGAGCCATTTATCTTTGGCGGATGATTTTTCCGGAGGCATAAACCACCCGATTACCCAAAAGGCTGCTGCCGCAAACGTGCAGCGAAGGGTTGCTCCTGTCAGCGGACTCATCCACAAAGGCAGAAGATACTTCAGGGCATTCATATTTAACCCGCTAAAAACTTTCGAGACGGCCATGCTAAGATTGGCTTCCAGTTTCTTATTCTTCATTTTTTATTTCAATTGGTCGTTAAACAAAAAGGTATGACGGCGCCTATATGCCCAGAAAAGAGTAACAACAGTAATCAGCAGATTAAAGATAAACGGAAACTCTTGCGATTGGGTATGGAATACCCACTGGAAAAAATCGACGATAAAGGGATAGAGCAAAATAGCCAGGTAGTTCATCATCATCACAAATGCCAAAGCTAATGTGGTCTTTTGCGGTAATGCGGTCTGCGTGGTCTTGTCATAAAGCATAGGCTGGATAATGCCATACCCTAAACCGACCAGAATACACCCGGGAATAATCAACCACTCTATCGGAGCTATCCAGATTAATAATAGTCCCAATGCCATCGACAACAGGCTATATGCCTTCGTACGTTCTTTAAGCAAGCCTACAATTTTATCCAGACAGAAGCCCGGAGCCGTGATAGCCAGGAAGAAAAGCGAAATCATCAGTCCGGAATTACCACTGGAGAAATGATGCTTTTCCATTAAGAAAGGCAGATTGAAGATCACTACTACCACGATATATGTAATCACCCCATAGAAAAGCATCAATTCTATCAGATGCTTGATGTGAATACCATATTTACTGCCTCCAATGTCTATGGCAGAGTGTCGGGCAGCTTTGCTGTCGTCCGCTGAACTCGTCTCCGACACAGTCACCGTCGCCGCATTCGCAGTTGCTACATTTGCCGCCGTAGTAGTAGCAGTATCAGACGAAGAAGATGCCGTTAAAGCGGCTTCTCCGGACCGGTCTTCTTTCAAATGTCCCACCAGCAGAATGGAAACCAACGGAAGAAGATAAACAAGAAAAGGCAGGTGCCAACTGACTTCTGCCAGATAGCCCGTCACGGCAGTTGCTATCACTAACGTAAAATTAGTTATGGCCGAACTCAACCCGAACTGTTTCACCCGATAAGTTCCCACAAAATATCTGGAAACCAATCCGGTAGACAAAGGGATAATAAGTCCGGACCCGATGCCGAGCAGAGCACTAACCACAATCAACTGCCACATTCGATTGGATATCAGATACAGAACACCGCTTGCGGCAAAAAGCCAGAGTCCGACTTTCAATACACGGACATAATCGACTTTCTCCGTCAGTTTACCACCCAGCAATATAAAAGGTATGATGAGCAATGATGGCAGTGATGTTAACATCTGTATGTCCAGATCCGTAGCTTTCGGAAATATCTTTGTAAGGTCACCCAATATAGGTGAAACAGCGAGTCCCGGCAATGAAGTCAATGCCGAAATAGACCAAATGGCAATTAAAGTGATAAGAGGAATTGTTCCTCGTCCCGTCTGTATCTTCATAATGCTTATTCGTTAAAAGTTTAGGTTTGAAGAAAACAATAGTCGCTTTATAAAGTTCATTTATTCACCACAGAGGACGCAGAGGATACAGAGGGGAATCTTGTTCATGCCGGTACCGTTTTGAATAAAATAATGGAGTATTCTGGAAACGTTGTGGCAAATCTGAAAAAGATGATTGAGTTTTTAAGATTCCCCGTTATCTTTTTATTATAAGATATGGGTCAAGGGTGAGGGGTGGTGAGGGTAGATTTATAACTTTCGTATTTTTTTTTATAGATAAAAAAAGGAGATAGTATAGAAAATAATAAAATAAAAGGTTATAAATCTACCCTCACCACCCCTCACCCTTGACCCATTCATTAGCGCAACGTTTAACTCGTTTCTATGCAGTTCTTAATTAAATGGGAATTTAGGGGCGTAGCGCCCCAACAAGGTTTCCATTCGGCATGTTA